>NZ_JNGB01000075.1:0-29403 GCF_001029355.1 Robinsoniella sp. RHS | reverse complement strand
CCATTTTATCTTCTCCTTCATCTGATTTTATGTTATATCATAAGACTTTTTACGGATAAATACAAGGCTTTTTACTCCCAAATTTCATTTTTCGGCAAATGTCGCAAAATTATTCCCACTTTTGGCTCTTACATGTTCATAACTAATATATCTCCAGTCTGTATCTTTGTATTTCCACTGGGTATTAAAATTTCTGAATTCCTCTTGATCATCACAATCAGAGAATCTTTGGGAAGGGTAATCTGATTCAGCGGTTTATCTGTCCATTCATGTTCACTGGAAATCGGCACTTCAACCAGTGGAATATCCGAACTGCTTCTGGATGCAATTCTGTTGGAGATCAGAATATCGCCTTCGGATATAATCGTATTGCCTTTTGGAATAATGGTATTGCCTTCTCTTTTAATCATTACAATCAGAGAATCTGAAGGCAGGCATACTTCATTGATCATTTTGTCTTTCCATGGGCTGTGTTCATCGATACAGGTTTCAATCAGCACCATATCCGTATCATCCTGATAATCATTGAAGGTCTTCATAACATTTTCATCATCGTATACCAGATTTAGTTTTTTAGCCAGCAGCGGGAGAAAACTTCCCTGGAATGTTACTGAAAGAAGGGCAATACAGAAGATAATATGAAAAATATCATTCTGCGGGTCTGCCTGATTCGTTACTGTCATGATTGCAAAAACAATCGATGCCGCTCCCCGAAGCCCTGCCCATGACGTAAATACAATTTCCCGGAACGATCGTCCAAATGGTTTCATGATACAGTACACTGCTGCCGGACGTGCTATAAAACTCATAAAGCCCGCTATTAATAATGCGGTCAAAAGGATTCCCGGAATCTGGGAAGGAAATGCCAGAAGACCAAGAAGAAAGAACAGAAGAATCTGCATCAGTCCTGATAAGCTGTCAAAGAACTGGATCAGTTCCACCTTTTGCACCATCTTACTGTTACCCATAATAATTCCTGCCACGTACACGCTCAGATATCCATTTCCACCAATAAAGGACGGAAGTGTATAAGCAGTCAAAGCTGCGGCTACAACAAAAATCGTACGCATTCCGGTAGATTCAAACCGGACTCTCTGCAGAATCAGTACCGCCAGCAGCGAAATCATTACGCCGGCAAGAAGACCAAACATCAATTGCTTAAAAAAAATGGAAATCACCGGAACGGAAGAACCTCCGGACATAAAGGATAAAAGAATAAGAGTCATGGTATAGGCAACCGGGTCATTACTTCCACTTTCCAATTCCAGTACGGAAGCAAGGCCATTTTTCAGATTTAACTTTTTAGAACGCAAAATGGAAAAGACTGATGCCGCATCCGTAGAACCGACTACAGAACCTATCAGCATACCTTCCAGCAATGTCATGCCAAGTACGAAATGGCAAAACAGTCCTGTTATACCGGCAGTAATCAAAACACCAAAGACAGAGAGCAGAATTCCCTGTATACTGGTAGCCTTTGCCGCTGCCCAGTTTGTCTCGAACCCCCCGGAAAACATGATAAAAATCAATGCGGTAGAGCATATGGACTCCGCCATACCGAAATTATCAAATGGGATTTTGATAAATCCATCCGATCCAAAACACATTCCCAGAATCATAAAAAGCAACAGACTTGGGACTCCCAGACGACCGGATATCTTTCCCAGGAAAACACATAGCAGCAAAACTGCACTGCAAATAGCTAAAATGTAGAGCAATCGCATCACCTCTCTTAAAAATATTTGTAATATTATGTAAACCACTTTTTTATAATATCACAGGAAAACACAGCCGTAAAGTAAAATATGCAAAAATACTGGTTTTTATCCATCAGGAAAGCCCCATTGCATTCAATTGAGAACTACGCTAGAATATATTTATTAACAATCCGTCATCCATAAAATACATCTTATGAAAGGAACCGCTATGACAAAGAAGAAAGTCTTTCTTTATACATATGCAGGAATCTGTTTCCTGCTGGCAGGATGTGCTCCTGTAACCCAAACTTCAACCGAGCCTTCAACGGCGTCTTCCGGCAATATTACACAGGAGACCTTTACACTTCCTCCTGAAGTGGAAACAAATCCGATATTTATACATTCCGATGCAAAGACAGAACAAACCAAAAAAGAAACCGAAGCAGATATCCAGGCTGCGGACGGCATCAATCTGAATACGCCTGTAACCGTGACCGAGAACCAGAAAAGAAGCGTTACGTACACTGTAGAACAGGTAGAGATAGCAAAAATACCCGGTTCTCATCCTGCCATGGACATAAAACCGCCAAATGATGCTGCGGATGGGATAGCTTCTGCTGACGATACCCATTCCTATGTCTGGGTAACCTTAAAAGTCCATAACAATGATCCAGGAAAAATTGTTGAATTTATACCTGCAAACCGCCAGATACGCTTTAACCGGGCCTCGGATGGTACGCAGCCCCTAAGAAGTATAGAATCCCGGATTCTGCCTGAAAAAGGCTATTATCCCATACAGGCGGGGGAAGACCATACTTTTATACTGGGCTACGTTGTTCCCGATTCCCTTTTATCCCAGATGTATCTGGAGACAGGCGGCAGATATGGGTACACCGAAAGCTGTGACATGCGGTTTAATTTTAGCGAAGTATTTTATCTGAAATTATTTAAATGAAGAATGTAGCTCCATCCCCGGCAAAAAGCTGCTGCTTTTCTTTCCCGGCTGCGGATTTTCAAATGATCTCTCCTGCCACAATTTTTTCAACGATGTTGTCTGCATCTCCCAGATAGATGACACGTTCCAGTCTTTCCAAAAGCCCCAGTTCCTGGGGATGCCAGATGGATTCATCCTCTATAACCAGAACATCAAACTCATAGCCGGATTCAAAACTGCCTATTTTTCCAAAGAATTCTCCGCCTCCCTTTGTCGCCAGATAAAAGGCTTCTTTTACATTAAGCGGTGATGCTGACTGATCCCACATACGCCAATAGAGCTTTGATACCTGTATTGCATCTGACATAGCACGGAACATGGACATTGAACTTCCACCTGCCAGGTCGGATCCCAGCCCCACATGCAGGCCTTCATCCAGATATTTTCTAATGGGGGCTATACCGGAAGAAAGATTCATATTGGACTGTGGGCAGTGTGCCACATATACTCCGTTTCTTTTGATCAATGCTATCTCCTCTTCTACAGAAGATACGCAGTGCGCCATGACTGTCTTACATCCATTCCCGAACAGGCCTGCATGTTCATATGCCTCTCCGTAAAATCCTGCAGCCGGACACAATTCCTTTACCCATGCAATCTCCCCTTCGTTTTCCGATAAATGGGACTGAACAGGCAAATGCTGTGATTTCTGAATTTCGCCCAGCGTCTTCATCAGACTGTCTGAACAGCTTGGTATAAATCTGGGTGTTAATATCGGTTCTACATATTTATACTGCCCCTGCATTTCCTTAAGCCACTGCAGCGTCTGCGCTGCGGATTCTTCTGTTGATTCACATAAATATTCCGGAGCATTCCGATCCATATTAACTTTTCCTACCATCGTGCGCAGCTTCGTTTTCTCCAGCAGATCCATCAGTATCTTTGTGGCATCCCTGTGAATCGTTGCAAATATGCAGGCTCTGGTAGTAGGGCTCTTCTTCAACTCTTCCGTAAACATACCATATGCCTTTTTAGCATATTCCTCTTTGGCATATTTTGCCTCTTCCGGAAATGTATAAGTATTCAGCCAGTCAAGGAGTTCCAGATCCATTCCAAAACCACGCAGCCCATATTGGGGCGCATGCATATGCAGATCCACAAGACCGGGTATAACCAGCCTGTCACCATAATCCTTTACCTGAATACCATTATATTTCTCCGGCAGTTTTGCAAAAGCTCCTCCACAAATACCATTTTCGCAGACAGCGTAACCATTTTCTATAAGGACCAGCTGATCCGGTGTGGTACTATATATGATATTTCCTTTTATCGCATAACTATTTTTATTACTCACCATATTCACTCCTTTTCCATTATTATTATCGATTATTTTCCATTTAATTTTCATTCATTATTATCTTCCCTGGTATTCTTTACTCAAAGCTACTTTATCACAAAAGTATCCGGGATGCAAAAAAAGAATTTTTTCATTTTAAAAACCTTCCATGTAATGTATAATAGGTTTATACATTACTAAAAACGATATTTCTCAACAAATATTTCCTTTCTTATCTTCTGACGAAAAGAGGTGTACCGATGACTGATAATGAACAAATATTTCATGATTTTACGATTGACCCATATCTATTCTATGAAGCCATAGAAAACAGTACAGATGACTATATTTATATAGTAGATATGACTCGGGATATCTCCCTTATCTCTAAAAATATGCTGCATGATTTTGATCTTCCGGGCAGAAAGGTGCATGGACTTGTTCCTCTTTGGGGTGAACTGGTACACGAAAAGGACAGACAACGCTACTTTGATTCCATCGAAAAGATGCTGAACAAAGAGACCGATGAACATAATGTAGAATATCAAATCCGTAACCGTAAAAATGAATATGTCTGGGTTATCTGCCGTGGTCTGCTAAAAAGGGATCAGAAAGGAAATCCGCTATTTTTTGCCGGAGTAGTGACGAACCTTGGCAGTAAAGGGAAAATTGATTATATAACAGGTCTGTTTGCCCAGCGGGAATGCGAAAAATTAATTACCAGGCTGATTCAGAATGAATGCCATCCCGGCGGCATACTCCTGCTCGGACTGGATGACTTCTCCAGAATCAATGCTTTGAATGACCATATATTTGGTAACACGGTATTGCGTCAATTTGCCCAGACCATCCTGCGATTTCTTCCTCCGGATGCGGATCTGTTCCGTTTTGACGGGGATGAATTCGCTATTGTATATAAAAATGCTTCCGGGCAGGATTTATACCAGCTTTATCAAAAAATACATGCATATGCTAACCGCAGACAGATTACAGATGGAATTTCTTACTTTTGTACAGTCTCAGGGGGCATCGCAATGATCGGCGCGGACGGGGATAATTATCTTGATTTAATTAAATTTGCTGCAAGCGCTCTTGAAGTATCCAAGCAGAAAGGGAAAAATACCTGTACGTTTTTTTCTCCTGATTTAATTAAAGCAAAACTTCGTACCCTGGAAATTACGAACCAGCTGCAGTTAAGCATTATGAATCACATGGAGCATTTCCATATGGTATATCAGCCTTTAATCAGTAATGATACACTTGCAGTCGGAGGGGCCGAGGCATTGCTTCGCTGGTCCAGCGAGACTTATGGATCTGTAAGTCCGATAGAATTCATTCCTGTGCTGGAATCCGGCGGGCTTATTGTACCCGTCGGCAAGTGGGTTTTGGAGCAGGCCGTCAAAACCTGCAAAGAATGGATCTCCTATGCTCCTGATTTCGTAATGAATATTAATATTTCGTATTTGCAGATGCTGGATGTATCATTCCTTTCATACATTCGTGACCTTCTGACACAGTATCAGCTGGAACCCCGTCATATTGTTCTGGAACTGACAGAGAGTTATTTTGTCACCGATATGGAGGCTCTGAAATATACGTTCGCCCAGCTTCGAAACGAGCATATTAAGATCGCCATGGATGATTTTGGAACCGGATATTCTTCTCTTGGTATGCTGGCGCAGTCACCGGCTGATATTGTAAAAATAGACCGGATCTTTATATCTGCAATTAACCGGGAGGTTTTTAACTATTCCTTCATCAGCGCCGTGATACAGCTATGCCACAGTGTTGATATCCAGGTATGCGTTGAGGGCATTGAATACCCGGAAGAACTGGAAACCATACGTTCCATTCATCCGGACAGCATCCAGGGATTTTACTTTTCAAAACCCATAAGTGCTTCTGACTTTAAAAAAAGATATTGGGAGAACCATTAGGTCCCCCAATATCTTTTCTTATAAAATTTGTTCCTTTAACTACTTCTGTACTTTGGGACAGCAGTTCTATTCCCTCAACCATTTCATATGTTCCTGTATTTTTTTCTCATATCCATTTTCTGATGGCTCATAAAAGACTTGTCCCACCAGCTCATCGGGCAGATACTGCTGTCTGGAAAAGTGTTTTGGAAAATCGTGGGCATATTCATAACCTATGCCATGACCCAGTTTTGCCGCACCTTTATAGTGGGCATCCTGGAGATAAGGAGGTATGGTTACCTTTTTATTCTTTACTGCCTCTGTGGCGTGGAATATGGCATTGGTAGCCGAATTACTCTTTGGTGCCGCAGCCACATAGAGCACCGCCTGCGCCAGGATCAGCTGGGATTCCGGCATACCGATACGCTCCACTGCCTGAGCCGCTGCTACTGCCACCTGAAGCGCCTGGGGATCTGCATTCCCTACGTCCTCCGATGCACAGATCATAATACGCCTTGCAATAAAAGTAACGCTCTCACCCGCATAGAGCATCCGCGCCAGATAATATACCGCCGCATCCGGATCTGATCCCCTCATGCTTTTAATAAATGCCGAAATGGTGTCGTAATGATTATCTCCGGTTTTGTCGTATCTTACTACCCTCTTCTGAATACATTCCGATGCTACATCCAGGGTAATATGGATCTTGCCATCCTCACTTTTCTGGGTCGTTAAAACGCCTAATTCAATTGCATTTAGTGCTGATCTGGCATCCCCTCCGGCTATATCTGCCAGAAATTCCAGGGCATCCTCTTCCACAACAGCGTTATAAGCGCCCATTCCCCGTTCCACATCATAAACAGCACGCTCAATTAGCGTACGGATATCTTCCTTTACAAGAGGCTTAAGCTCAAAAATAATGGATCTGGAAATCAAAGCACCGTTTACTTCAAAATAAGGGTTTTCCGTGGTTGCCCCTATCAGGATCAGGGTTCCGTCCTCTACAAAGGGAAGCAGATAATCCTGTTGGCTTTTGTTAAAACGGTGGATCTCATCTACAAACAGAATCGTCTTTTTTCCATACATCCCAATCTTATCCTGCGCACCCTTTACAACCTCTTCCATGTCTTTCTTACCTGCTACCGTTGCATTGATCTGGGTAAATTCTGCGCTGGTGGTATTCGCGATAACTTTTGCAAGCGTCGTCTTCCCGGTACCGGGCGGTCCGTAGAATATAATTGAGCTTAACTTATCCGCCTTAATGGCACGATACAGCAGCTTGTCTTTTCCGATGATGTGCTGCTGTCCCACCACCTCTTCTAAGGTTTTGGGACGTATTCTGGAAGCCAGGGGCGCTTCGTTTTCCATGGTATTGCTTCGCATATAATCAAATAAATCCATATTCTTTTCTCCTGTCCGTTTCTTAAATCTATTATTCTAACAATATATCCTCAACGGTTACAAACCGGTATCCTTTCGCCTGCAGCTGATCTACAATCTGTAACGCTGCATCAACGGAAGACTGATAATAGTCGTGTAATAAAATAATAGCATTTTCTTTGGCTTTCGTCACTACCCTATTTGTAACTGTGGAAGCATTCATGGTTTTCCAGTCCAGTGGATCGATATTCCACATCACCGGCAGCATGGTAATGCGGCAGTCTAACTGATCATTCCATACACCAAACGGAGGACGGACATACTCTGTCCCTTTTCCGGTAAGTTTTCTCACCAGATCACTGGTTTTGGCAAGTTCGCCACAGGCTTTTTCCGCTGACAGCTGGTTCAGATTCACATGAGAATATGTATGATTGCCAATCACATGACCTTCATCTGCCATCCTTTTAATAATATCTTCGTGTCCTTTGATATTTTCTCCCATAACAAAAAAACTGGCTTTTACCCCCCGCTCCTTTAGACCATCCAGCAGCTTTGGCGTAAAAACAGGATGGGGACCATCATCGAAAGTCAGAGCTATCTTCGGCTTCACATCATCTGCGGCCTCTGCCTCTGTCTCTTTATCTGGTCCCCGTCCTGCTTCAGTTTCTTTTATTTCTGTTAACGGTGTCTCCCCGGAATCTTCATAAATCTTTGTATCCATTGCATCCAGACTCTCTGCCGGACCTGAACCGGACTGCCACAGATTTACCATACATAATACAAAAACCACAATTCCACCGAGGATCAATCCTCTTTCCACATATTGTTTCCACTTCTCCATATATATCCACAATCCATTGAAGTCTTAACAACAATATATGCTTTACTCGAAAAACATATGCTCCATATAAAAATCGTTAAATTCTTTGTCACTGGATAGATTAATTTCCTTCGACAGATCTACCATACGTTCCATATCCCTGTCACCATCTTCGGATATAAAATAACGAATGGCACCGCCCAGACTGCTGTTTCCTACCGTCTGAATCTTATTTGCAAATTCCCTGGGAAGCATACCGATCTGGAATGCCTTATCCGTATCTATATGGAAACCAAATCCTCCTGCCAGATAAACCGTTTTTACCTGATCATAAGTTACACCATAGCGCAGGAGCAGCGTTTCTACTCCTCCTCTGACAGCTGCCTTGGCAAGTTGGATTTCCCTTACATCTTTTTGGGTAAATACTATGTTTTTCCCATCCGGTGTTTTAGCAATTGGAAATCCGTCGTCAAAATAATCTTCATCCAAAAGCCCTGTCTCATCCACAAATTCTTCCCGTACAAGTTCCGCTGCTATCTCAATTACCCCGGTACCGCACAGGCCGATGGGCGGTTCGTTTCCAATGGTCTCCACCTCAGCTTTTTCTTTATCCAGACGGACACCGCAGACCGCACCTTTTACGCTGCCCATTCCCCAGGTAATATTACCGCCTTCAAAAGCCGGTCCTGCCGCTGTGGAAGAAACCAGTATCTTATCCTTATTTCCCAGAGCCATCTCTCCGTTGGTTCCCAGGTCAACCAGAAGGCAGATATCTTCGCTTTTAAAAAAGTCACAAAAGTACATCCCGGATACAATATCCCCGCCAACGTAAGTAGAAATTCCAGGCAGCACTGCTAATTCACAATCCAGCAGCCCACTCCCCATGATTTTTTCAAAAGGTTCTTTTATCATCTTAATGTTAACCGGTGTAAAAGGCACTACTCCAAGTGTTTCACAGGAATAGCCCATCAGAAGATGCCCCATGGTTGTATTGCATCCGATTACTACCTGCTCCACCTGCTTTGGGGAAATTCCCGTTTCTTTTATAATCTCGCGGATGCCGGTTAACAGATCCTGACGGATGGAAGCCTGCAGTTCTTTTTTCTTCCCGTCATTGGATGCCTGGATACGGGATATTACATCTGCTCCAAAACTTCTCTGTTTATTAATGGTAGAAAAAGAGTATACCACCTCCTTACTCTGTTTTCCGATCAGATTCAGGGCGATTGTAGTAGTTCCAATGTCAATGGCAATGCCAAAAGCAGTGTCATTTGATGCTCCTGAATCAGATTGTTTTCCTGAATAATCCGATACTATTTCAAAGTCTGACTCATCATTTCTGTCTAACGCAATCTTACAGTCTTCCTTGGGAAATGCCCTGCATGACAGCCGATAACCTTTTTCCAGCTCCTCTTTTGTGAATTTTTTTTCATCGGAAGGGGTTACATCAAGGCTGCCTTCCAGAAGCTGAATCTTACATTTACCACAGATTCCTTTTCCGCCGCATACCGCACTGAAATATACATCATGGGCTATCAGTGCATCTAATATACTCTGCTTTTCTGCACATGGTATCCGGTAGCTTTTTCCATTCTCAATTACTTCAATCATAACAGGTGCCACCTTTCTTAATTTACAATGCAGTGCACTGCATTTTCTACAATCGTGCTGCATCCGGAATTCCTTTTCATCATCGGTTAAGACCAGTATCAGACAGGAGGTTTTTACCGGATCAAACATATATCCTGATGTGATGCCGATCCCCAGCATTTCTTCCGCCCTGATCTGGCGGTGCATTACCTGCTGCATTTCCATAGGGATATCGTGAGGCGCTTCCAGACGCTTCTTTATACCCGCTTTTCGATTCGCACATTCTTCCCGCAAAACATCCTGCAGCGCATCTTCCATCTGAAACAGAAAACTGTCAGCCATGGCATCAATCAGCATCCCTTTCAGATAGTCTCCCTGTTGAAACATCAGGGTACTGTAGGCACTTACTTCCCTGCCAACGGTCGTCAGAACATATGCCGCCTGTTTTTCCCTGAGATTTATCTGCTTTGCTATCTCTTTTGGTACCTCATCGAATTTAATTAAAGCATGAGGATCTATTTTCCCATAAACGATCTCCTGAAGTTCCTCATATTCTTCCTCAACCTCTTCATATATAGGGTTATCTTCCTTACAGTCTAGCAACTGCAGGACTACCTTTTTATCTATCCTGACATCGAATCCATCCAGACAGATAATCTCACCCTTTTTTGTTATCTGCATATCTGTCCCTCCCGCATACCGCAGACCTGTCTGCGGTACTGCACTAATAAAGAGTGTGAAAGCGATTTTCTTTCACACTTGTCCCTCACGTATCGCCAATCTCACACATCTTATGTACTCTGATAAATACAATCAAGGCTGTCACATAACCTCTCAGGTATGCGACAGCCTATGTAAATTTTTTTGTTTTTTATGACTTTAATTGGCTAATACAGCTTTTTTAGCAACTTCGGCGCAGGTTGCTGCATCCGGTGTATAATAATCTGCTCCAATTTGTTCTGCAAAGCTTTCATTTACTGGCGCCCCACCAACCATTACGATATATTTATCACGGAGTCCTTTTTCTTTTAACTCATCAACTACAGTCTGCATATTCGGCATTGTTGTAGTCAGAAGTGCTGACATACAGATTAAATCTGCTCCAACTTCTTCTGCCTTATCAATAAATGCTGCCGGCTCTGCATCTACGCCGATATCATGAATTTCAAGACCTGCTCCTTTTAACATCATTACTACAAGGTTCTTACCAATATCATGTAAATCACCTTTTACAGTACCAACAACGGCTTTCCCAACCGGTTCATTTCCAACTTCTACAAGCTTTGGTTCCAGAATTGCCAATCCTGCGTTCATTGCTCTGGCTGCTACCAGTACTTCCGGTACGAAAACTTCATTATTTTTGAACTTTTCACCGATGATCATCATTCCGGATAACAGACCTTCATTTAAGACTGCCTTTGGATCTAAATTTTCATCAATTGCCTGCTGTACCAATGCTTTTACATTTTTTGCTCTTCCTTTTTGTAAAAAAGCTGAAATTTCTTCAATAATTGCCATGACTAATATCCTCCTTTTATTTGCCACTACATTTTTTATTACATCAGCTCTCCGCAAAGCTTCTGTAACTTGTATGTCCACAGTATAATTCATTTCCAATTTCTTTTTTTGTAATTATTTTAGATTCAATGTATTTTTTTTGCATTATGTATGCTATAATGAAGAAAAATAAGGGATTTATTTGCGAATTGTCTATAATACACAAATTGTCTCTTTGGAATTTGTATATTTTTTACTTTAGATATCACTCTCACAAAAATTTTACCATTTAATGGCAGGGAGGTAATAACATGACGCCATATCTCTATACTGTGGTTGAAAAAGAACATTTGACAGAAATGCTGGGAGCATTCCAGGCATGCGTTAATCTTCCTATTCAGGTAATCGATGAAAACGGTAAGATCCTGGAATCCTGTGGCGCAGAGACTTGTTTCTGCAACACTTTTAAAAAACATCTGCCTAAGGATGATAGCTGCGAACTGCTGCATATTAACGCCAGTAAGCGAGCCATAACGCTAGGGGAGACCTATATATTTTCCTGCCATGCAAATCTGAACCATATTGTATTTCCTCTGCTGAATAAAAACGCCTTCTTCGGTTCTATTCTCGTAGGACCTTTTTTAATGGATGTTCCGGATTCCCTTATGATTCTGGATATCGCAAAGCGCTATGAGATCCCTACCGAATCTCTTTTGGAGCTGTATGAGGAATCGAATTCCATTAAGGTAATTACACCTGCACATGTGACCCAGATCAGTAAGCTGCTCTACTATCTGTTCTCAAGCCTGATTTCAGACAGCCGGCAGCAATTGATCATTAACCAGGGGAAATTACATCAGCAGTCAAAAATAAATGAGTCGATTCAGATGTACAAATCATTTGGAGATGATGAAAAAGTCAGCTATCCTTATGAAAAAGAGAAAGAACTGATTACCAAGGTGAAGACAAAAAATGTACCGGAGGCAAAAGGAATCCTCAACGACCTGTTAGGTTATGTACTATTTTCCGGCGGAAACAGCATGGATATCTTAAAATCCAGGGCAATAGAGCTGTGCTCCCTGCTATCCAGGGCTGCTATTGAAGGCGGTGCAGCAACGGACAGTATTTTAAAAATAAATAACCACTTTTTACAGAACCTTCAGAACATAAACAATCTGGATGAACTGTGCTATAAGCTCCAGGAAAGCGTGGAAGTATTCACCGAATCCATGTTTAACTATATTCCTTCAAAAAACAATGAACTGATGAAGAAAGCAATTGCTTATATTTCCAAAAATTATTCTAAAAATCTTACTTTAGAAGAAGTGGCAAATGATGTACATTTAAATCCTGCCTACTTCTCTACGGTCTTTAAGCAGTCCTGCGGTTCTTCTTTTAAAGAATATCTGAATATGGTGCGGATTGAAGAAAGCAAACGGCTTCTGGCGAATACGGATTATTCCGTTATTGATATTGCTATAGCTGTAGGATTTGAGGATCAGAGTTATTTTTCTAAAGTATTTAAAAAATATACCGGTTTGACTCCAAAGCAATACCGGTAAAACATATAATAAAAGGTGCAGAGCCGGGAACTCTTTCCCTTATGGCCCTGCACCTTTTCTTAATGCTGTGATAATGCGGGTAATCCGGTATCCGGGGAACTGATGAAATACTTCCGCAAAGATGGTTCACATCTATTGAACCGTAACCCCATCAAATTCTTCCTGCTTCAATACAACACCCCGTTTTTCAATACACCTGTCTACGTATCTGACCAGTAATTCATTTCGGTAAACCAAACCGTATTTGCTCCGGATTTCTCCGCTGCTAAGTCCATTGACATCTTTTCCGTTTTCCTGGCAGTATGAGAGAATCTGCTCATCTGTATATTTTAATTCATTGTCTTCCATGAGTTTAATCAATTCCCTGGATAAATTACTGATGGAATAACTTAAATATGTGGACATACCGTAGTTCTTATTTCCGTATACGATTTTTCCACTTTTTACAGAAGTCTCCCTGTCTGCATTTTCTTTTTCCATCTCTTCTTTTATCTCGTCAAATTGAACTGCTTTGCTAAGCCCTCTTTCCCTTGCCAGAATAAAAATCATCTGTTCCCTCAGGCAGTCCTGCTTTGCCTCTGCCTTTAACAACGTGGCTGCAGACATACCTTCTTCGGCTTCTCTGTTCCAGAATTCCCGGTCAACTGTTTCCCCCGGTTTCTGATATCTGCTGATGATATTTGTTCTATTTTTATCTAAATAATACTGAAACTGCTCGTTTGATATTTCTACATGATCCAGTTTCATAATATACGTATCTGTATCCTTTAAAGATATGTAAATAATACCTGCTGCCAATCCCAGGAACAGGATGCAGACAACGCTCCATCGTATATACTTCATATTATTCCACTTCTATTTCCGCCAGACCGGTACTGGTTGTACTGCCAGATACGGAGGTTAATACAAATTTAACACTCCTGGAATTTTTATTTACCGGAATCTCCAGTGGCCTTCCGTTATTGGGAAGTTCTCCCACCTCAATCTCGGAACCGTCATCGAATATCAGTTTACCGCCTGTGATCTGGTTATCCATATCCGGTCTGTCATATAATTTTATCAGGCTCATATCTACTTTATTTTGGAAATCCAGGTTGATCCATGCCCCTGCTGTTTCCTGGTTTGTTACCCATTCTGCATGTGCAAATCTCATGTGGCCATAGGGCAGTCCTCCTGCTTCTCCATCCAGGACGCCATCTATTGCTTTAACGGCACTCTGGTCCAGCTTTCTGTCTGTATTGCTCATTTCTGATGAAGCCGTTACTACAGCATTCATTGCGAAACTGGTAAAATCCCTGGTCCAGAATATCTCATTTACCTTTGCGAATGAACCAATGTAGCCGTAATACTGGGAAGTATATAATCGCAGTGCCTGGTCCTTTAAATTAAAGGAAAATGGTGTCTGTCTCATGGAATAAGGTACATTTACATTCTCTCTCTCAGACCATTGAAACATCGTCAGATCCTCCAGTCCCTGAGGCATCTTGTGTGCCTGGATTCCGGCTTCATCACTGTTCCATACCGGCCAGTTACCGTCTCCTGCACAGGAGTGAATAATACTTTCATGCAGGGTCGGATTATAGGACGGATTATCTCTCTTTATACTCTGGATTGCCTCTATTGCAAACAAGTCCAGATAGGCGTGGTCAAAGTGCATATCATATCTGGATGGAACATAGATGTCTGTTGCATTGCTGTTAATAATAGCATCCTTTAAATCATTCACAAAATTTGCCCTTGTATATGAGGAGTGCTCTCCTGTTAATTCAAAGCGGTAGTCCTGCTTGATGTCCGGATTGCCATAACTGTATTGATTGCCGAATCTGCTGGTAAAAACAGTATCATCTTCAGCCGTATATAATTTATACAGAAAGCTGTCCCAGTAAGTCTGTGTGCCGCCAAGACCGCCCGTATCTGCATATCCCAGGAACATGATATTATCTTTGGTAAGCCCCAGTGCATTCAGCGCATTGATCGATTCCACGATTCTGCCCTGTCCGCTTCCCTGTCCGTTGTAGTCACCATTGGTAGCAAGGAGTACCTTTACATTGTCGCCTGCGTCTACCGCCCGTTTGATGATTCCGCCTGCCATCAGCATCTCATCGTCCTGATGTGGTGCCAGTATTAATATATTTTTCCCGCTGGGCACGCCTGCATCCAGTCCATCAAAATGGATGCCCGTAACTTCCAGGTCAGCTGAAGGATTTGTGAATAAAAATCTTACATATTTAGCCGGTGTTTCCGGTATTTTAATTTTCTCTTCCGCTGTCTGGCCCGATACCTCAGAGAGGATAGTCCAGTTCTCATTGTCGGAAGATACCAGGAATTGATAATCATTTTTCGATGTGTTTTCTGCAAATTCCACTTTATGGTTTCTGATATTGAATTCTCTGCCCAGATCAATCTGCAGGTATGCCGGTTCTTCTGAAGCCGCCGGTTTCCAGGAAGTAGCAGGATCATTGTCTGTTACCGCTTCTCCCTTATAATTTTCTGCTGTACTTGACGCCTCCACCGGCTGTCCAAAAGCAAGGTCCAGATTCAAGTCCTGTCCCGCCTCTGTCGGCACACTTGTATCCACTGCAAAAGCCCTGAACTCCGGAATGATTGCCCACGCAAGCGGACGCTGGGAAGGCTTGCCTGTGATTGTGACCCTTATTTTGCTGCATTCAATATCCACGTCTGCTGTCTGTACCAGCGAAGAAGCCGGATCAGTATAGGGTGATTCCTGTGAATAATCCACTGCGGTAACCCAGTTTTTTCCTCCGTCACCGGAATACTCAATTGTGTACTTCCAGTCTTCCGCTAGATCAATATCCTTGTCCTTTAAATCTTCCCATTCGATCTCCAGTTTTTTTACGTTATAAATGCTCCCTAAATCCACTGTCCACCAATAGGGGAAGGAACCGGTATTTCCACTGAAGGTCTTTGTATCTCCGTCCACCGCCAGTCCGGGCGCATTACTTCCTCCAGACTGTTCCGCATTCTTGTGTAAAGCTACATTGCTTAATTGATTGTCGGTAAACACCTTGAATTCTGCAAATCCACACCAATAGGTTTCAGCCGGAAGGCCGGTAATGGTCACTCTCACATACTGGAATTTGGTATTCTCCGGGAATACTCCGGTCTGGGTCTTATTCCCATCGGTATTTTCCGTCCGGTCAGTGAGCATGGTGAAATTCACTCCATCTGAAGAACCTTCAATTTTGTATTTCCACGGATTGCTCTCATCTTTTTCAAATGTTAATTCGAAATCCAGAAGATCATAATCCTGACCCAGGTCAACCTGCCACCATTTATCCGCACCAGGTCCGTTATTGATCCACATAGTGTCATAATTCCCATCATTTCCATTGGATGCCGGACGTTGATTATCTCCGGATGTAGTTACCGGTTTGTTCTGTGACACGTTTAACTTCGTGATATCCACATCTTCTAAGATCAGGTTGTCCAGCTTTATTTCACTGGAGCCCCCCTGGCTTTCCATCACGAGATAAACCGCCATTTCATCGTTGTTAAAATCGGTGATAAAATCCTGTTCCTCAGTTCCCACAGAAAAGGTATTGCTCTCGGATCCCGAAACAACTTTCACTGTTGCCCCACTGCTTGAAAAAGCTGAAAATCCACGGAATATTTTCCCATAGGGAATGGCAATTTTACTTACCTGGGCATCTTTTGTCAAAGTCTCCGACCATAGTTTTACATTTCCGCCGGCAGCTCCTGTAAAAAAACCACCGGTTCCAAAATCGCATCCTCCATAGATCCCGGTAAGCTCCTGTTCTTCACCACCCCTGTCTTCAAAATCGATGACAATCTGCCGGATATCGGCTTCTGATGCATTTACTCCTTCTGATACATGAACTTTTTCTGCCGCATTTACTTCTTCTGCTGCATTTACTTCTTCTGCCGCATTAACCCTTTCTGCCGGTATAGCTGTGATTCCTCCCAGAATCAGTGCTGTTGATGCAAATACTGCTATCAATTGTTTTTCTCTCATAGCTCTTTCTCCCTTCCAGAGCGTGCATCTTTAAATGATACCTGGCACGCTCTGATGTTTTCTTCTATTTTACCGTATAATTTATTGTATTGGAATAGTTACCCCAGATCTTTTCCTTGCCATACTTGATATAGGTACGCACTTTGAAGCTGTATGTTTTTCCTTTCTTCAGCTTTGGAGACTGCAGCTTTGTTTTGGTTGTTTCTCCGATTTTTTTGTAGGAGCCTTTGCCGGTTTTCATACGGATCACATATGTTGCATTCTTCACGTTGGTATATCTCAGTACCGCTCTGCCCTTGGTAGATTTTTTTACTGATTTCAGCTTTGCAGCACTTGGCTTTGTTACCCCAGTCAGGCTGGCAGAATTCTTTCCGGTTCCACCTGCATTTACGCCTGCAACCCGGTAAGTATAAGCAGTGCCTTCCTTCAGTCCGGTTATCTTCACGCTATTATCGTAGGTACGCTTTACCTCTTTCCACTTCTTACCTTTTTTATTATAGAGGTAAACCTTGTAATAATCGGCGTCTTTATTCTTTTTCCAGGATATTTTCAATGAATTATTGGAAATAGCTGATGTTTTAACATTTGTTATTTTCCCTGGTTTTTTCACTTTTGCGTCTTTATATTCTACCGTCACCAGACACTTTTTCACAAATCCTCCGTCTACCGATTTAACGGTGATCTCAGATCTGCCATTTTTCAGTGCCGTTATTTTACCGGTGCTGGATACCGATACGGTTTTTGGCTGTGATGAGCTCCAGGTCAGGGTTTTTTCGCTGGCATTTGCCGGTATTACCTGTGCATTGAGCTGAACGGATGCACCTTTTTTGGTAATCTTAAGGTCTGACTTATCTAAGGTAATTCCTGTTACTTTCACAGGGATTGCCACATTTACCTTGCAGACTGCAGTCTTGTTTCCGTCCCTAGTAGCAGCAATAATATCCACTTTACCATTGCCCACTGCGCTGATCACTCCACTTGCATCCACTGTAGCCACCCTGCTGTCGGTAGACCTGAAGCTGACGGTTTTATCCGTTGCGTTCTGAGGAGATACCACTGCCTTTATCTGTACCCGTTCTCCTGCTTTTGTCAGGGTTACCGCAGTTTTATCCAGTTCTACTTTGCTGACCGGTATAACAGGAGCAGGAATCTCCACGGTTACCAGACAGGTTGCTTTTAGATCTGTACCTTCTACTGTGGCTGTTATTACAGATGTTCCATTGGCTTTGGCACTCACCAGACCTTCCTGGTTTACCACAGCCACGCCTTGGTTAGATGACTCCCAGACGACATTTTTATTATCTGCATCCTCCGGTGTAACGACTGCCTCCAGCTGTAAGGTTTCATTTGCTTTTGTAAGCAACGCTTCCTCCTGATTCAGGGTGATACCCGTTGGCGGAATTTCTTCGGGAGCAGCTTTTTCAAATACTTTGAATTCTGCAAATCCCGGCCAGTAATCGTATCCCGGGAATTTCGTCAGGATTACTTTTAGATAACGGTAAGTTCCGGTTGTCTCAAAGGTTCCGGTCTGTACTCTGGAACCGTCTGTATTATCTGACCTGTCAATTAACATTTCAAATTCATCGTCCGGTCCTTTCCTTCCCTCAATCTGATATCCCCAGGCCTCTTCTTCATCCTGTTCAAATACCAATTCAAAGTTATTTAAATCATATTCCTGTCCAAGATCTACCATCCACCATTCGTTTAACTCTTCTCCTGCATGAACCCACATGGTTCCTTCATTTCCGTCATTCCCGTAGGATCCCGGATACTGGTCATTGCCGCTTGTGGTGACAGGCTTGTTCAGGGCTATGTTTACCGGTTCATATTCTCCTTTTTCCAGAAGCAGGTTATCAAAATATACCCGGCTTCCTGCACTGCCTTCCACCGTTACGGTGAGATTATCTACTGCTGAAGTAAGCCCTGTATTGAAATAGTTATTTGCGGAGGTTATCAGGAATGATTTCTTATATCCCTCTGCTTCCAGAGTTACCCATGCAGTCCCTTCACATTGTGCCTGAAAGCTTTTCAGTTTCTTGCTCTTAGGCAGGGTAATTACTCCACTGGCCTCTCCGTCAGCCAGATAAAGGGATTTCAGTCCGTCTGCTGATCCTGTCCTCCACTCTCCCGAAAAGATACAGTCTTTGTACATTTCCGTAAATGGAGTTTCATCCTCCGGGCGGTCCTCAAAATCAATCGTACCAGCCGGAACCTGATTTGCCGCTTTGCTGTTGTCAGCTCCAATATTTGGTGCCCCTACAGCCGATACCGGATTGCCCCAGTAATCACGTCCGCCATTATCTTCAATTAATGTTCCAGCTTCTATACAGCCGGAATTATCGCTCAGCTGATAACCTCCTACACTGTCAAGCCCCAGAGATCCTGTGCCTATATTTACAAAATCATCCGTAGTAACGGTAACCGCCTTTTCGTCATCGCTTCTTAAGATGCTGGCATCACTGCCTCCATATGCGTTGTTTTCAGCCGTTCCCATTAAATCTTCGTGCCAGCCTTTGGAAGTGGCATCGCTGTAAATCACATTGTTGGTAAATCGGAAGTTATCTTTGTTAACAGGCTTTCCATCCCAGTTATTGGTAATATAGCTGTTATGCCCCTCACTCAAATAAAAATCATTGTTATATACATACATCTTATTATTATCATTGGTGGACCATCCGCCTATTGTAACAACGGCTCCGCCTCCATAGCTGTTCGTACCGTATCCGTCATTCTGACTGATATTATATCGTATATGAGTGGTATAGGTACTGCCCAGTGCACATTCAAAATATGCTCCGGAAGGATTGTCATGTGTATAATTATACTGTATGTAATTAAGTGTTGCATTCACATCCGCATCAAATGCCTGGGAATCTTCTTTTGACTCTGAAGCACCTGAGCCGAATACCTCATTAAACTGTGCTACTGTGTATTCGCCGTTTTCCCACCAGATCGGTACATTTCCATTTGGACCGCTGTTGCAGCCGTCACAGGTATTATACTCAATCACTGCGTTAGAGTATGAGGTAGGGCAAATAGCTGCATTGCCAATATCCTCACAATAGTTGTTACGGATTACCAGATTCGTGCTGTTATATCTTGAACCTGCATACTCACTGTCTGGAATTCCCGTTTCATGCTCAAAGCGGCTGCTTCCCCAGGTAGACATAAAGTTGATTCCATAGTGGTTGATATTAGGACCTACAATATTGTTTTCTACGGTGATATCATTCCATCTGGTAGGAACCTGATTGCCTCTGATACTGTAAATGATTCCGCCGCGTCCGATACCTGCCTGCTGGCCAATGGGATGTGATACAATATCATGCACATAGAGATCCCTGCAGTTCATCTGCTCTAAGGTTCCCGCATCTTCCGCCATAATCAGTACGCCATATTTTTTAATATGGTCATCCGGATTGTCGCCGGGAATCCGATTGGTCACCTCAAGTGAGGTAATTTCCCAGTATTGCTGATTATAGA
This sequence comes from Robinsoniella sp. RHS, assembly GCF_001029355.1. Taxonomy (NCBI): domain Bacteria; kingdom Bacillati; phylum Bacillota; class Clostridia; order Lachnospirales; family Lachnospiraceae; genus Robinsoniella; species Robinsoniella sp. RHS. The sequence goes on along the minus strand of NZ_JNGB01000075.1, from coordinate 9,194 downwards.
AATACACTGCCGCATTAAAAATCCTGTTCTCCAGGTCATCTCCGTCTTCACCGCACCAGTTATTTCCCTGTATGAGAGGCCTTGCTTCTGAATCTCCATAAGCACCTATCTCGATGGGGTTTCCTTTTTCCCCGGAGCCTTTTGGACTTAACTGACCAGTCCAGACATCTCCCTTTTGAAAGAGTATCTTATCACCGGGTTCAAAGGTAGTGCTGTTAATCTTCTCCAGAGATGACCATGCATCCTCTTCACTTGTTCCGGGGTTCCCGTCATCCCCTCCGTCATAATCAATATAATACGTAGTTCCGGCTGACTCCTCTGCCTGAACTTCTACCCTCGGCACGATCAGGCTTCCTAATACCAGCATAGCACTAAGCCCCAGGCTAATCCATCTTTTGCTCTTTTTTAGCATAACTTTCTCCTTCCATTAACTGTTATTTTGTTCCGTGAGAAACCTTATAAAGCTTCCGACACCTCCTCCCACCTGCTTTACCTCATTTGGACGTAAGCCTTCTGTGTCTGACACATCGAAGAATTCCCCGTGTCTTGTTTGATCCGTTATCATATAACTGTCACTTCCAAATAAGCATTCATCAAAACCGATATATTCATCACCCCAGAAGCTGCATTCCTCTTCCCGGATCTGATACTGATTACCAAAGTAATCCATGAAATCATTCACATTGTCGCTCTTACTGGAAATTCCCACCTCCAGATATTTGGCATCTGTAGTTGCACATACCGATATGCCGTGTTTTCTTCCCATATCCTCCGCCAGGTCAATCAATCCCCTGATTCCTCCGGTAAATCCATGGCTGTTCAGATTTGCAATAAGCTGTTCCTTCTCCCCTTCCTGTAAAAACAGGGATTCTCCTCTGCTGTTTTCTACCATCAGATCGATCTTGCAGTAATTTGGACGGCTGAATACAATATCGGTAGGAATTTCATAATCCTCCTGTAAGCACCTGTGTATGTCATAGCAGATATCATGAATCCGGATTAATCCTGACTTAGCCGGGATCCGGTGGCTCAGCAGGTAAGGGCTGCCGTTTTCATCGAAAGCATAATTATATGCCCCTCTGCCAAGTCCTAAGAACAGGCTCTTACGCTCTTCTACCGTAAAATATTCATGCAGTTTTCCCTCCGCAATATTTTCCAGGGTTGTACCGCTTATGACCGCCAGTTTTACCCCCTGGGCAAGGAGCTTTTTCATGGGTGCCACCACCTCATCTACCGGTGCCTTCCTGGACAGCACCGCCGTACCATCCCAGTCAAAAAAAATCGCTTTATATTTTTTCACAGCAGCTTGCCTCCTTTTCTGATAGCTTTATTTTCTTTCCATTTACAGATAACTCTATTCCTTCACCGCTTATTAAAGTAAAGGTACACTGATCCTTCGTCATGATGGCTTCCAGTATGCTTCCCCGGTAATTAATACGGAAGGCATATCCCTCAAAGCCGTCTGGCACAAATGGGTTAAACTGAAGAATTCCCGCATTTGTCCGAAGCCCGGCAAAACCGTTTACGATAGCCAGCCAGGTGCCGGCCATATTAGCGGCATGTATTCCGGCATAAAAGTTATTATGATAATCATCCAGGTCCATTCTTGCTGACTGGGAAAAATAATCATATGCTTCCTCATGATATCCAATTTCACTTGCCAGAATTCCAAATATACAGGTGGATAAAGAAGAGTGATGCAGCGTCACCTCCTGATAAAAGTCATAATTACGCTTCAGTTCCTCTTTGGTAAACAAATTGCTGTGCAGATACATACCTAAAATCGCATCTGCCTGCTTGGACATCCGCTGGCGGTATATAAACAGCGGGTGATAATTCTCGTATAGCAGATGCCGCTTCTCCACAGGTATCTTCGAATCATCCCATGGCTTTCTCATCATAAATCCATCATCCAGCGGATAAACCTTGCGCTTTTCGTCATATGGAAAATACATATTTTCTACAATCCGCTTCCAATACTCCGTTTCCTGGTCTGTTATGGACAGCCTTCTGACAAACTCCTGATAAAATTCAGGTTCTGTTTCCTTAAGCCGGCTCAGTGCATTCAGCGCATACCGGATATTCTCTCTCGCCATCAGGTTAGTATAAAAATTATTGTCTACAATTGCATTGTATTCGTCAGGACCGGTCACTGCACAGATGCAGTACTTATTCCCTTTGCTCTCTGCAAAGCATCCCACGTCCGCCCATACTCTGGCTGTCTCGCAAAGTACCTCAGCCGCCATTTCCTTTAAAAACTGTGTATCCCCTGTAACATCCACATACAGCTGGAATGCATAGGCGATATCTCCATTGATGTGGTACTGCGCCGTTCCCAGTGGAAAATAAGTGGATGCCTCCTCCCCATTAATGGTTCTCCAGGGATAGAGTGCGCCTGTTTCATGACCCAGCACCTTCGCCCGCGCCCTTGCCTGATCCAGGGTATGGTAACGGTATTCCAGCAGCTTTTTCGCCAGTTCCGGCGCCGTATAGACAAACACCGGAAGCACATACATTTCTGTGTCCCAGAAATAATGGCCTTCGTACCCCTCTCCGGAAAGTCCTTTTGCTCCCAGAGAAGTACGTCCGTCCCTGCCCGCAGCCTGCATAATATGGAACAGATTAAACCGTATTCCCTGCTGCAGCGCTTCATCTCCCTGTATCCTCACATCTGCAATGTCCCAAAATGCCTTCATATAATCCTTTTGTTTTTCTTTGAAGTAATCGTACCCCAGTGCGGTACACTCCCGGCACTTTCCTTCCACAAATCCAGCCAGACTGTCCTCCGGCATATCAAGGGAGGATGTACAGATGATAAATTTATCCAGTATTAGCTTCTCACTCCGCTGTCCGCGGTATATCCATTCAAGTTCTGCATATGCATCCTTTTGCATTGCAGATATAGACTGAAAAGACATAGAACCGTAGCAGCGGTGTCCCACTCCAAAGGCAGCGGTCAATCCGCTTTTTTTCGTCTTTCCTTCAAAGTACAGCAGTTCCTCAGAGGCACTGCATCGATTCTGCGTAATCCGCTTTCCAAACGGACCGTAATCCACTAAGGGGTTTGTCTTTCTCGTATGGTTTTCCACATCGGCATCTATATAGGAACATATCCTCACTTCACAGTCCTGATTCAGCAGCAAAAGGCTGAGCCTTTGCACCATTACATTTTTATCTGCAAAAGACACCATGCGTTCGAATAAAAGCCGGATCTTTTTCCCCTTGGGGGATGTCCAGTCCACCGATCTCACTACCGTCCCATTCTTCATGTTCAGCGTTCTCTGATAAAAATCCAGACACCCCTGCCTCATATCAAATAACTCATCGTCCAGATATATTTTTACGGGTTTTCCGTTTGGAAGATTCAAGAGGGACTGGCTCTTTAGCGGAAATCCGAAATTCCATTCCCCGTAACGTATATCTTCACTTTCATAAAAGCCGTTGATAAAATTCCCTACCAGCCCTTCATCCACGGAAAAATCATAGTCTTCCTCGAAGGTTCCCCTTGTTCCGATATAACCGTTAGACAAGGCAAATGTTGTCTCATTCCTGTAGTTGTTCTCCATACAGAACCTGTCTTCTGTAATGTTCCATGGTTCTATGGGATATATTTTTTTATTATGTAATTCCATCCTGTGATTATCCTTTCACCGCACCTGCGGTTAAACTTTCCATTACCTGTCTCTGCAAAATGATAAATACGGCTATTGTTGGCAGAACAGTCATGACTACAGCAGCAAAAAGAGCCGAATAATTATTGGCAAATGTCCCCATGTAGTAATTCAATGCAATTGGTATCGTTCTTGCCGTATCCCCGCTGGTAAGCATTAAAGCAAAGTAAAATTCATTCCAGGTATTGATGAACTGCAAAAGTGCTATGGTAACCAGCCCCGGTTTTGCCAGCGGCAGAATAATATGCCAGAAGGTCTGCAAAAATGTTGCACCGTCAATATAAGCCGATTCCTCCAGTGCCATGGAAATCGTTTTATAGTAGCTCGTCATAACAAAGAATGACATCGGAATACCCATAGCAGAGTAAACAATAATAAGTCCAAGCTTCGTATCGAAGATCCCAAGCTTCTGGAAGATGGAAAATAACGGCTGGGATATGGCCTGTGCCGGAAGCATTAACGATGCCGAAATCAAAAGGACAATTAACGGCTTCATTTTGAACTCGAATCTTGAAATAATGTAGGCACACATAGCTACAAATGCCAGAGTGACCAGTACGCTGCAGCCTACAATAACTACGCTGTTCAGAAAATATTTGGCTATAGGAGCATATTTAAAAGCTGCTTTATAATTGTCCAGATTAAATGTGGACGGCCAGGACAGAGCAGAGGAATTGATCTCTGAATAGCTCTTGAAGGAACTTATAAACGCCCATACAATCGGACCTACTGCAATAAATACAAAGAATATTAAAAATATATATTTACCTATGACGGCACAGACAGTTGATACTTTTGATGTTTTCTTCAATTATTTCCCCTCCCTTATCTCTTTTTTTTCACGGAACAGCTGCTGAATCAGAACCACCAAAACCAGCCCCAGCACAATCTGTACAACCCCGACAGCATTTGCCTTTCCGTAGTTATTCTCAAGCGTCGCCGCTTTATATAAAAACATCGGCAGGTTTAAAGTGGTACTTCCGGGCCCGCCCTTTGTTGTCACATAGATGATGTCAAACTGTGATACCATTGCAACGGATGCCAGTATGACACAGGTGCCAAAAAATATTTCTCATGAGGGGAAGCGTTATAAACCGGTCAACCTGCCAGGGCTTTGCTCCGTCTACCCGTGCTGCCTCGTATATCTCTTTATCTATGGCGCCCATCTCAGCCAGGAATATAATGGTATTAAATCCCGCATAGAGTATCCAGGTAAGTGTCACGGTCCAGAATGCATACTTGGAGTTTCCGAACAGGTTAGGCACCTGAGATGCATTGAATCCAAGAGCCTCAACGATGGGCTTCACCACACCAAAGGAAGGATTCAGCAATAAAGTGAACATAACGCCAGTTGCCGCCGTAGGTATAATATTGGGAATCATATATGCGGTCCGCACAATTTTCCATCCTTTTGGCTTTCGCCTCAACACCAGTGCCATAGCCAATCCCAGGCACACATGGAAGGTCGATTGCAGTAAAACCCAAACAAGCGTATTTTTAATTGCTGCTAAAAACGTCTCATCCTGAAAGATGACCATAAAATTTTTCAAACCGGTAAAAACCGGACCTGAAAAAGTCGTATAATCACAAAGTGAGGTATAAATAACGGTAACGATAGGCGCTGCGTACACAAGGGCAAACAAAGCCATACACGGCAGCGTAAACATAATGATCCAAAACTTCTTATTTTTTACTTTCATATCAACACCCTTTCATCTCTCTTTAAAAAATTAGATCCGCAAGTTTTCTGCCTGCGAATCCAATTTTTTATCCCGGAGCGTGTCTTAAATCCTTGAATTTTCAACACGCTCTAGAGCGTATTTTAAAATTGCTTTCTGGCAGCTGTGCGTCACACTTTGTGGGAGATTTGTCCCGGATGAAGGGCGCGTAGCGGGCTACGTAACCTGAATTCGGGGCAAATATACCGCAAAGTGGGGCGTGCAGATGGCAGGAATGAATTTTCAAACACGCTCTAATCTATTCCTGATTTTTAGCTGCAGAATCAGATAATTTTTGACAGAATTCTTTTGGTGTAATATTACCATATGCCAGTTCCGGAAGTTCTGTAGAAAATGTATCGATTGCATTCTGATACCAATATGCCTGGTTCTGCCCATATGTTAATTTAGCTTTATTCTGAATCTCCAGAACCTGAGCCATCAGTGGATCTTTTTCGCTTAAATCAGAAGGAATGTCCAGATTGTTGGATACCGGCTGAAGCCCCGTCATCTCCAGTGCTTTAATCTGATTTTCAGGACTTGTCTCAAACTTTAAAAATGCTACTGCAGCTTCGATTTTATCTTTGTCCTTTGCTCCCACCATATCTCCTGGTGTTGGAACCATTTCCATACCATCACCCGGCATCAGCATAATTCCAACTTTGTCATAGAAGCCTTCCGGAGCCTTTTCTGTCTGGGAAAAGTCAGGAATCATCCATGGGCCATTGGGGAACATTGCTACTTCTCCATTGAAGAAATGAGTTGCCATTGGATCATATTTTCCGCCTATCGCATCGGCAGTGGTGTAATTCTCAAACATTTTTTGAATGTTTTCTGCTGCTTTTTCTACTTCCGGCGTATTAAAATCAGTAGGATAAAGTGTATTCATCCATTTATTTCCCGCATCTCCATCTGTGCCTATCAATGCGCTCATCCAGAGATTTGTAAGCCAGCCGCTGTCTGCCGTATCCATGCCAAGAGGTGTAATATCAGCTGCTTTGAGCTTATCGCAGGCTTTAAAAAATTCATCCCAGTTTGCAAAAGATGTTTCCGGAACTTCAACTCCTGCTTTTTCAAATAATTCCTTATTATAATAGATATAAGAGATTTCCTTAGAAACCGGCACTCCGTAGATTTTACCGTCTACTGTATTAAAGTTCAGGGAAGTTTCATCAAACAGTGCCTTCCACTCCGGATCTGCCTCAAAATAAGGTGTTAAATCTGTAACTTTTCCTGACTTTGCAGCCAGCTCTGTAATATTATTTCCTCCGTTGAATACAATATCCGGGAGGTCACCGCTGGATATCAGCAGCTTAATCTTTTGATTATAAGCATCTGTTGTGGGAATCTCTTCAAAATTAAACTCTACATTTTTACCTGCATCGGTCTTTTTGAATTCCTCAAATAAATATTTGTAATATTCAGCCGCATAATCCGTACCAACATGGTAGTTGATTACATTTAACTCTACTTTTTTACCTTCTCCGCCTGATGCATCCCCACTGCCGTCATCAGATGCCTGTCCCTCTGTTGCAGCAGCATCTGTTGTCTTGCCTTCCGTCGTCTGCCCATCAGTTGTCTTATCATCTGCTTTTCCTGCTGTCTCACTATTTCCTCCACATGCAGTAAGCCCGAAAACCATGATACCTGCCAATGCTGTAGCAATCACTCTTTTTGTTAATTTTCTTTTCATATGAATCCTCCTTGTCATCTTATGGCTAAATTATAACTTTAAATTACAAAATAGTGAATAAAATATGAGATTCATGGCTTGAACTTTCAGATCCCATTCCCGCCATATTTTTTTCACAATTCATTATTTTGACAAAAACTATGAAAATTTTGACCTTTTCTTTAAAAATCCGGTCATCCTGCTGAAACTTATTGATACCCTTCTTTAAATATGGCATAATTCCTATTATTATCACAGAACCTGAATAACGCTTTTTAAGGAGATGGCATATGTCCAAAGAAGGAACTGTTACCAGCAAAACGCTGTCCTTGCGTACATTTATCACCGTTATCATTTCACTGACGATTACTGTAATACTGGTGTTATCGATTTTGTTCTTTTATAAAGGAACGTCTTATATTCTGATCAATGAATATGAGCAGTCCATAACGGCTCAGCTAAGCCAGGTAAACCAGCAGATAAGTGAACAGATCGATGCCCTGGATTCCATTATTCCCATGTTTCTTTCCAATTCACTGATATCAAACACACTGGAATCCATTAACTATAATTCGGTAACCTACGACAGCAAAATCAGCATTGAAAAACAAATGTCCCACACCTATTACAGTACCTCGCTGTCCAGCAAAAATTTTATAAACGGGATCCACATATTCAGCGATGACGGTACGGAATTTTACATTCCCACCTCCGGCAAATCGGAGCGGGATATTGACCTGAACCAGAAGCTGCTGGATAATATAGATCCCTCCGACCCCGGACTGATCTGTATGTCACTCTATTCCGAATATAAAAGTATCTTTTTTGCCAGAAACATATTCAGCAGCAATACCGGCAGGCATATAGGCATCTTTATAGTAGACGTTGCTCCTGTCAACTGGATTCAGTTCTGTGCCAAAGGGCTGGATCCCTCATGGTTCATTTATTTATATAATAATGAAATGAGCATACTTTCCAATGAAGATATGGAAGTCCAAAGCGCACAGCTGCTAACACAGATCGCTCCCCAGAATTCCACCGTTTCCTTCCAGGAGCTAACCCTTTCGGGAGAACCCTATTTTGTGGCAGCCCAGGAATTACAGGGACTGCATATCACTTCAGCCGTTGCTGCACCGAAACTTTTAATGATGAGTGATTTGAACCAGACATTAAAATCTTACCTGCTTTTAATGTCCGGAATCGTCTTAATCGCCCTGGCGGCAGCTGTTGTTCTAAGCCGCGCAGTGACCAGGCCGATTAATAAAATGGTCTTTCATATTAATGAAATTTCCCAGGGACGCCAGGACAGCCTGCCACCGCTTAAGATGCATTATGAGTTTCAAATATGGATGAACGCATTCAATGAAATGTTGAAAAAGCTGGACATCTCTTATAATGATAATTTCCAGAAGCAGCTGCTTCTAAAAAATGCTGAGATCCAGGCTCTGCAGTCCCAGATGGATCCCCATTTCCTGTTTAATGTGTTAAATACCATTGCCTGGAAAGCCCAGATGAGCGATAATGAAGAGATCTATGATATGATTATCTCCCTCGGGGAACTGCTCAGAATCAACACCATATCAAAAGAATCTGCCTACACTCTGCTGGAGCAGGAAATGAAATATGTGAAATTCTATATCTACCTGCAGCAGATGCGGTTTGAGGATAAAATTTCCTTTGATATCCAGGTACCCGATTCTCTCATGCAATGTAAGATACCCGGCTTTTGCATACAGCCTCTGGTGGAAAACGCAATCGTACATGGGCTGGAGCCAAAGAAAGGGAATGGAAAGTTATCCATCAATATTATTGAAACAAAACGGTATATGGAAATATCCATCAATGATAATGGCATTGGATTTGAAACCATTCCTGATATACGGCAGATTGCTTCCAAGAACGATGGATCCCATACCCATGTGGGGCTTAAAAATCTGGATAAACGCCTGGAGCTCTTATATGGGGAAGAGTCGAGATTACATATTCTGAGTACGCCAAATGTATGTACTTCCATATCTTTTCGCATTCCAATTCATACGGATATACCGGAATTATAATGCCAGGCTTTAACAGAAATTGCTTAGATTCAGAAATATTTAACTGCCAGAACGCTGCATAGTTATATCTGACAGT
>NZ_JNGB01000074.1:0-20853 GCF_001029355.1 Robinsoniella sp. RHS | reverse complement strand
GGGTTTCAATACATCCTATATTACTATTAATCAACCTAAAAACTGCAAATTCAGCGATATAAAACAGTTTCAATACATCCTATATTACTATTAATCAATTTACAATGGTTATAAGTCTTCCGGTCTTTGTGTTTCAATACATCCTATATTACTATTAATCAAAAAGCGAATATTATAATTGTACAATTTCACTGTTTCAATACATCCTATATTACTATTAATCTCCAATAATGAATACAGATATCGAAGGGCAACGCCGTTTCAATACATCCTATATTACTATTAATCATAGAAGCAACGAAGGAGGTTGAATATTAATGTAGTTTCAATACATCCTATATTACTATTAATCCACTGTTAAACTTATTATAATCAATTCAAATTAGTTTCAATACATCCTATATTACTATTAATCATTGTTCGCACAGGGAACTAGACAAAACAAACACAGTTTCAATACATCCTATATTACTATTAATCATTTCACTCTCCTGAACTTTTTTATTGTACTCTTGTTTCAATACATCCTATATTACTATTAATCAAGCAAGGAAGCGTTGCATGTGTTGGAAGAAATTATGTTTCAATACATCCTATATTACTATTAATCGTAAGAGGAATACAAAATGGAATTACAATTAAAATAGTTTCAATACATCCTATATTACTATTAATCGTCGTTAATATCAACCCAAACACCCTCTTTATACGTTTCAATACATCCTATATTACTATTAATCTGCATATTTCCGAAAATAGTCAATGTGAAGATTTGTTTCAATACATCCTATATTACTATTAATCAAAGAACATTAAGAAAGAAGTTAAAAAGATTACGGAGTTTCAATACATCCTATATTACTATTAATCTTAATAGACACTCCCCTCTTCTCCGACTCATTCTGTTTCAATACATCCTATATTACTATTAATCTGCGAATGCGAGGGAGCGTTACCCGTTCCCAGCGGTTTCAATACATCCTATATTACTATTAATCCCAGTGCAAGAAAATTCCTAAAGGAAAGTGAACTGTTTCAATACATCCTATATTACTATTAATCCTACCGCAACACGCCTTCTCCGTGCTTCGAATTCGTTTCAATACATCCTATATTACTATTAATCTTTCAACCGGCTTTATAATGAAATAAATTAGCACGTTTCAATACATCCTATATTACTATTAATCGAATTCAAACAGGGAATATAAACATAGGGTGGGTGAGTTTCAATACATCCTATATTACTATTAATCTTTCTTTTCCAGTTCCATTCTCATCTGTTGGGTCGTTTCAATACATCCTATATTACTATTAATCTATATTGCTATATAATCTGAGATCTAAATACCAATGTTTCAATACATCCTATATTACTATTAATCCCAACCAAAATTCAACATTCTTCCTTCCCACTATATCCCAATTCCCCTATAAAATCAAGGATTTTCTTATTTTTTCCCAGCCGACATCAAATTTTACAAAATCTAATACAAATACCTTATTTTCGTTGAAAATACAATGAATTTAAACGTTCTCGATTTTACCGCCTGGTAAATTACTCTAGATAATGTTACCCTGTGCTGGTCCTGCTTCATTTGTCTGGTACTTTCCATATTCCAACACTCCCTCCTTACTTCTTCATCAGACAAAGTATGGGTAATGGATATAATATCCACCAATTTTAAGTGTCTACTCATGGCTTATATGCTCAAAGTATCCTTGGATATCTGCATCAACTACATAATTGATGCGTTTTCGTACCATGCTGATGCACATCTCTTTCACTGCCACATAGAAGCTCCGGTTTGGGCGGAAGCCATACATGTTCACCTGAAATTTCAGTTCATATACTGCTTCCTAACTGCCTACACCTAGCCCTGCCTGTTACCAGACAGCACCCAAGACTCGCTAACGTTGGTTTGCTAGACTTGCCGTACATCATCTCCACCCGCTAAACCTATCCGCCCTTTTCTCTAGGCGCACCTATCCCTTCACGGCTCCGATCATAACCCCTTTTTCAAAATATTTCTGAATAAACGGATACACACATAAAATCGGCAGTGTGGATACTATAATCACCGCATACTTCACCTGGTCAGCAAAGCTTTGGGCATAACCGCCTCCTACTGCACCGCTGCCACTGGCAAATGCTTCATTTAAAAGAAGGATCCGCCGCAGGACAATCTGCAATGGTTCAAACTTATTATTACTGTTAAACATCAGGGCATTGAAAAAATCATTCCAATGAAACACTGCATAGTACAAAACCAATACAGCCACAACCGCTTTAGATAGCGGCATAACCACTTTAAAGAAATATTTAAAATGAGAACATCCGTCAATCACCGCAGCCTCATAAAGATCATTGGGAATTGAGGACTCTATGAACGTTCTTGCTATAATCAGGTTATACGTATTTACTGCCACAATCGTAATCAAAATCGTTCTGGTGCTGATCAGCCCCAGTGAACTGATTGTCATATACAGAGGAACCAGCCCTCCGCTGAAAAACATGGTAAAAACAAAATAGAACATAATTTTTCCACGTCCTTTGAAGTCCGGTCTGGACAATGCATAGGCTGCTGGCATGGTAACAGCCATATTCAGCAGTGTGCCAAGAACTACGTAAATGATTGTATTCAGATATCCTCTCCAGATTCTCACATCCTGGAAGACCTGTTGATATCCATAAAACCGGATATCTTTTGGCAGAATAGTTACCTTCCCCAGATTTACCAGATTGGAATTGCTGACAGATGCAATCAGAACAAACCAAAGAGGATAGGCAACAATTGCAAAAACAAGGATACTTAAGATTATCACTGCTGCCCCAAAGATTCTGTCAGCCGGACTTTTGTATTTCATTTTACTCTTTCCCATTAAATCCCCTCCTTACATCAGACCGGTTCCTGTACTGCGCTTTGCGATTGCATTGGTAGCCATCAGGAAAACAAAATTAATCAGCGTATTGAACAACCCCACTGCCGCACCAAAACTAAACTGGGATGACTTAATTCCTACCGTATATACATAAGTAGAAATTACCTGGGATGCGCCCAGATTCAAGCTGTTCTGCATCAGGAACACTTTATCGAAACCTACATTCAGAATATTTCCCATATTCATAATCAGCATAATGATAATCGTCGGCATGATTGCCGGAAGATCTATATGAATCATAGTCTGCCACCTGTTGGCGCCATCAATCCTGCACGCATCATAAAGCTGCGTATCCACAGAAGCCAATGCTGCAATGAAAATAATACTGTTCCATCCCATAGTCTGCCATACCCCAGACAGCACATAAACCGGCATGAATGTGGACTCTGATCCAAGAAGATTCACATCCTTTCCCACAAGATGGATTGCTTTTAGGAAATTGCTGATGACACCGGAGTCGTCCGCCAGCATAATCCGCAGCATGGAAACCAGTACAACTACAGATATGAAATAGGGGATATAAACCGTTGTCTGTACCGTCCTTTTCCACTTTTTATTCCGAATCTGATTTACCACCATCGCAAGAATAATTGGAATGGGAAATCCCACAAGGATACTGGCAAAGGAAATTACAAATGTATTTTTCAGAGTCGAGAAAAACATAGGGCTTTCAAAATACTGTTTAAAATATTTGAATCCTACAAATGCACCGCCCGTCAGCCCCTTAGAAAAATCATATTCCCGGAAAGCCAGCTGGATACCGTACATGGGCACATAGCAAAATATCAATATGTATAACATAGCAGGGAACAGCATGACCCATAACTGCCAATTGCGTCTGAAATATTTTTTTACATTTACCATAAATATTACTCCTCTCGCTGTATCACAATTCAAGGTGAAAACGCGGGATGAACAGTCTGATCACATCCCGCGGTTTTTATTATTTTGCCAGATAATCATCGAAAGCTTTTTGGCGTATTTTGAGTATATCTTCAAGCCCTGCCGCTTCTACATTCTTTACATAAGTATCCCAATCTGCATCGATATCCGATTCTCCTGTCATCCACAAAGACCAGTAATTATCTATAATGTTATTGATATTTGCCTGGGTAAGTGCCATGGTATTCTGATCTTCTTCAGAATATTTCATAAAGAGCTGCGGGTAATAATCCTGATCCGTTACCTTTGCAAGCGCATCTTTATATACCTCTCTCTCCTTTAACGCATTGTTCATATCCTCTGACATCTCGATATTACAGTCTTTCCGGATATATAGTGGGCCGAAGTCTGCAAAGGTGTTTGTCCACTTCCAGGTTCCTGCATCGGTAGTCGGATCCTTAGGCGGCAGTACTTTAAAATTATTATCGTCAGTCTTTTCCAGACATCCGTCACTGATACCTCCAAATAATGTCTCAACACTTCTGGTTTTATCATAGAATCCATCTATAAATTTCATAGCTGCATTTTTATCCTCACACTTTGCACTCATCGCAACACGGTTCGCCTGCATATTCAGCTGGTCAAAGTCATAACTCCAGCGAGTATCATAAGTCCCAGGCGCGCAGTCTATATCGTAATCCAGCGGCGCCAGCGCAGTATACTGGCTATATAACTCCGGACCAAATTTGTCCGTCTCTTCCCATCCAAAGACACAGCCTACAACGGCTTCTCCGTTTTCATTTCCCCTTGAAAGAGATTGAAATGCGGAGTAATCATTTGTAATTGCATTACTGTTAATCAATCCCTGGGCATACAGCCTGTTCAAATATTTCATGAATAACTTATAGCGTTCATCCACCGCAAAACATTTTACTTTTGCTTCTTCTGCAAAATATCCGTCTGTCACAATATCGGTCAACTGGATTCCCATGGACGGCAATAATTTTAACAGGGAATACGCACTGTTGAACCATGCATTATTCCCGCCATAAGCATTAAAATCCAGCGGAATCTCGTCATTTGTATCTCCGTTTCCATTGGCATCCTGTTCTTTAAATGCTTTTAAGACTGTCTCCAGCTCAGTGAAGGTTTTCGGCTCTTTCAGCCCCAGATTGTCCAGCCACTGTTTATTAATAAAGAAAACTGTATTGGTATCCGGCCACTTGCTCTGGCATTTCGGTATCCCAAATATCTGTCCTTCCGGCGTCTGTGCCAAAATCTGCGTATCCGGCTCAGCCGTAAACATTTCCATGATATTCGGAGCGTCTGTTTCAATCAGCTCTGACATATCCTGAAACAATCCGCTGTACTTGGTATAGTCTGAATCCGTGGTAGCGTTAAACAGTATATCCGGGATATCCCCGGAAGCAAATCTGGTAGATTTAACCGTTTCCCAGTCCTGATAGATCTGTTCCCATTCTATCTCCACATTGCACTGGTCTTCTAATTCCTGCAGCCATTTCATATCCTCTACGCTTTTCGTCAGTGCATGGGACACAAACACTGCTTTTAACTTTGTTTTCTCCCCGCTGCCTCCCGTATCTGAATCGCTGTCCTTTCCTGCTGCCTCAGAGTTTTGCCCGGTTTCTCCGCTGTTTCCGGTAGCGGTACTGCTTCCTGCACATCCTGCCAATGATGTAAATGCCATAGCAGATGCCAGTAAAATTGCTGTTGTTCGTTTTTTCATGTTCACAACCTCCATTTATTTATTTCTTTCATCGCATTTTTTCAGATAAAGTTCATCAAAAATGCGGAAAGTTCCTTCTCCCGTTAAGTTTTGAAATTTAACTGTAATGATTTTTTCATGATCGGTTTTTGACATTACAGGCAGTTGATAAGCAGCCTGATAGAACTCATCTTTCTCTTTCTTAACTACGTCTTCCACCAGTGTTGCACCATCCACAACAATCCGATAGGAATTTCCCACATCCTGACCGCACAAGGTCATACACAATTCCTGTTTTTCGTTCTGTAATTTCATCCGGTAAGAAAACCATCCATCTTCCCTGCAAAAGCGGTAGGGATGTCCGTTAAGACGCATCGTATCTGTCTTTTCCCCTTTAATGCCGTGGGCAAGCTCATATTGGTCATTTCCAACTGGAATTACATCCGTCATAACATTTTTTAACCTTTTCGCCTGCTTTTCTTTTTCCAGTAAATTTACCAATTCCCTGGATTCCTTTTTATACAGTCTGAAATAAATACCATATCTATCCCGATACCTGGCATAATGGGGTGTGAAAATCAGTTCCTCCCCCTGATTGTTCAAACGAAAAGCAACCCGCCCTTTTTCCTTTACCAAATACCGTTCTATATGTTTTTTCCAGTCATTAATTTCTACATCCTGCAGTATAAGATAATCCTTCACAGTAATTTCCTTCTGGGGAACGAATACGTCAACCCCGGTTACCGTCATATCCATCATAACATTGCCAAGACCTGCACTCAGCAGATAAGGACCATATGAAAATGCCGCCACCCGTTCATTATCCGGCAGTCCCTGTATTTTCAATGTCATCTTCATATGCAAATCCAGCATATCATTTTGCTCCCATTCCCGGGAAATAAATACATATCCGTTATGGATTTCACCCTTTAGATCTGTCTCGTTCAGAAATAACTCCGTATCCTCTTCCAGCCAATCCGGAATTCTCAGATACAAGCTGAATTTACGACCGGGTACCTCTGCAAATCTAATCCTGACTGCCAATGTATCTTCCTGAATCACAGCTTCCATTTTCAAAGCAATTCTTCCATTTGTCCATACAAGATCTGAACTCACATACCTGCAGATATAAATCCCCTCTTCATTATGAAAATAAATCCCCTCCTGCAGTTTTGTAAAATTCTCCATCCCACTTCCGGTGCAGCACCAGAAACTGCTGTAAGGCGTTGTAAATACTTTAAAATATCCGGTCTCCATAGGCTGGAAATACATTGTCATTCCCGTTTCGGGATTCTGAGACGCTAATATGGCATTTAATTTTGTATGATCATAATAATCCATATATTTTTTATCGCCTGTGATCTGGAATAACCACAGTGAAAGTTTAAGCATATTATATGTATTACAGGTCTCACAATTGCATGCTGTTCGTTCTGCATCCAGCACATCCGGTTCACCGAAATGTTCCCATTCGCTGTTCCCTCCCGTAGCATAAGTATGGTGTTTTACAACAATCTCCCAAAAGTTCTGTGCCGTTACCAAATAAAATTTTTCGGTTTTTCCAAATACCATGTAACGCTTTAAAGCTCCCAGTATCTTGGGTATTGTGGTATTGGCATGAAGCCCATTTAAAACATCCTTTTGATCATGCAAAGCCTCAAATAAAGTCCGTTCATCAAATTGATGTGCCGCTCGTGCAAAACGTTCCTCACCGGTAATCAAAAATAAATCATACAGGCAGTCATTCATGCCTCCATATTCTACTGACAGAACCCGGTCTCTGATTTCCTTTGTCCACCCTTCTGTACGATCTGCTATCCAGGTACCAAGCCTTCCCATTATCCGGTATGCGGTCTGATGATTGGTAATCTCATATACCTTGATAATTCCACTGAGTATCTTATGCATGGTATACCATGGAACCCATGCTGGTTGCCCATTTTCCACACGGTCAAATATCTCTCTGGGAGATGCAAATAAATAACCATCCTCCTGCTGGCATCTGTACAATTCCTCTATGATGTAGTCCATCTTCTCCAGCCACAAGGGGTTCTTAGCAGATGCATAGATCTGGGCAGCTGCTGTGAGAAAATGCCCCAGAGTATGTCCCTGTATCTCGGTCATTTCCCATCCCGGATATCTCTCAGCTTTTGACTGATATCCCGCCGTTTCCAAAAAACCCGCCAGCAGACGGTCCGGATTCAGGGTTGCCAGATATTCCTCTTCCAGTCTGAAGGCATGTGACCACTCCTGATCTGTTAATTTTATTTTATCATAAGCAAATTCATAGATTGCTATATTTCGACAATTCTTCTCTGTATTCATATTTTGGCTCCTAATTTTCTTTCTCATCTCTATGTGGCTAATATACTCTGAGTTTGGGGATTCGTAAATATCACTTTCCTGTAAAAAGTATCAAAAAGTCACTTCTTTTTTTTATTTGCTTATCTTCTATCCTTTTAACACTCTTTCTATCGTTATGTACACATCGAACATTTTCCTTTACTTTTTTATATTTTCATTGTACAATATCCACAGTTTTATCTCTTTTTTAGCATTGTTGAAGATTTTATTTCTTTGCTAAATCGTTAAATGTTCTATTAAATAGACTTATGGAGGTGTTAGAATTACATGTACGTATTTGAATTTCCCATCAAAAAACCAATATCTTATCATTTCACAGGAAAATTTGAAGCACCTTCCAATCACTGGGTGCACGAAGATCTGTTATTGCATAACTACGAACTTTTCGTCATGACGGAGGGCACTTTATATTTAACCTATAACAAGGAGGATTTTATCGTATCAGCGGGGGAATTTCTTTTACTGCCACCCCTTCCCGCTCCCAATAACCACCGCCGGGGATTGCGTCCCTCCCGGTGTTCTTTCTACTGGCTGCATTTTGAAACCGGCTCTCCTTTAGTCTTAAAAGACATACCCGGCAATGCTTTATTGTCCTGCGTCTGCGATCTGCCGGAAGATACCATATGCATTCCCAGACAGGGAACTGCCGATAACCAGGAGAAAATCATTGTATTAATGAAACAGCTGCAGGATGCTGTTAAAAATGCATATAAGCCGGTGATCCTGAATTATATGTCAACCGTAATTTTATGTGAGTTATTCAGTCAGTTTTATACTAAAAAGGAAGTTCTGGGAAAGTCCAGAAAGACACAGAAACAGATCTATCATGATATCATTGATTTTGTAAAATTAAACATAAATCAAAACTTAAAAGTATCGGATGTCGCTGCACACTTTGGATATAATGAAAAATATCTTTCTCATTTATTCAGCACCGTTGCGGGAATTCCGCTGAAACAGTTTATCCTGACTAATAAAATCAATGCCGCTAACTTTATGCTCACCGATACGAATAAATCCATTTCAGAAATTGCACATGCACTGGGATTTTTGGACAGCCATAACTTTTCCCGTGCTTATAAAAAAATATCCGGACTTTCTCCTTCTGAATACCGGAATGCTTTTGCTCAGAGAATGCTTTTTCATGTCTAGACAGCTTGCTCATTTTAGACAACAAAAAACACCTTCCGTTTGGAAAGGTGTTCTTATCAGTTAACAGGGGATGAGAGAATCGAACTCCCACTAAAAGTTTTGGAGACTTCTGTCATACCACTTGACCAATCCCCTCTGTAAATTACCGACTTATTATTTATACCACAAATTACATATAATTTCAATACAAAATTGCATTTTTCCACAAATTTTTTTCATTTTTCCATAAATTACAGCAGCAGCCCATCACTGACAGCTGCTGCTTCTGTGTATACTCCCATTTCTTTTCCGCATTTTTATTTCCCATGCAGCTGAATGATTGCCAGCTCGGAATCTGTGCCAATACGTAACGGAGGTCCCCATGTGCCGATGCCCGATGTTACAATTACCGGAACTCCTTTTTCCGTAGTATAATAACCGTAGTTAAATTTTTCACTCAGCCGGGTCAGCAGATTAAACGGAAACACCTGGCCAGCGTGGGTATGTCCACTCATAACCAAGTCCACATTTTCATATTCCTCGGCATTAGATGGCCGATGGTCTAATACCAGCAAGGGTTCTTCTCCCTGGCTTATGTCGCTGATTTTTCCCAGATCCCTGCGATCACTTCCCTGACTACCAATAGGTGCCGAATCTCTTCTCCCTGCAATGGTGCAGACTCCTTCAATCGTAAAAATTTCATCTTCTAAAATATGGACACCTGTTTTTTTTATCAATTCTTTCATGTCTGCGAATCCTGTGCCTGCATCATGGTTCCCCCAGCATAAAAAAACACCATATTTACTTTCTATCATACCTATCAGTTCTGCGATTCGTTTTGGATTACGTACCCCCTCATAACTGCTGTCAAACAAATCACCTGCTATACAGACCAGATCTGCCTGTTCCGCATTCACTGCTTCTACAATCTGCTCCATTCTCTTCTCCCCATTAATATGTCCCAGATGCACATCGGACAATAGAGCCACTTTAAGCGGCGGGCCATCCCAGTTTTTTTCCAGCGTAATATCATAGTTAATCTTTTCTATATCCTGGGCATGCATTCTCCCGCCAATGATTAATAGAGTACAAAGCAGCAATACCACACCCGCAGAAATTACCTGATATTTCCCACGCCCCTTCTCACTAAGCCGACGCATCACCAAACGTCTTACGATCTCTAAAACACAAAAAAATAACATACTATATGCAAAAAAACCCATCCAGTAACAGCCTATTGCACCGGCAATCCTCACCCATCCCCACATAGGCAAACAGGATGGCAGCACATAGCTGCATCCCAAAACTGCAAATACAACTGCTACCCACCAGAACTTCAGCTTTGGTATAACCGCCCGGATAAAGGGCGTATACCTCCATGCCAGATATACGTTTAATAACGTATACACTGCGGCAACAATTACAATACCTATAATCAAATGCTCTTCCTCCTTAGTTTATCCCCAACATACTTGAACATATTATACTTCTCTTTCCGCTGCCTGTAAAGAAACTATATCGCAAATGCTTCAATAACCCTAAAACATTTTCCCTCAGCAAAGAAATGGAGGAAAGATATTGTGATCTCTTTCCCCCATTTTATTACGCTACACAATCTGAATATGATACTGCTCCAGCCAGTAATTCACCTGAAGCATGAAAGCGAGCATCTGCGGTCCCGCCATGAGCTGCCCATACCATGGTTTCCCGTAATCAGAAGGACTGTTCACAAAATCATTTACTTTTTTCGTATCCAGAAGCTGCCTGATCGGTGCATTTGGATCTGCAAGCACTTCCTGCAGACGTTTGCCAAGCAGCTGTTCATATTCCGGATGATAGGTCTTGGGATACGGACTTTTTTTCCTCCACAATACATCATCCGGCAGCATTCCTGCACCTGCTGAACGCAGCAGCCCCTTTACAATACCATCCGGACACTTCATTGTCCATGGGACATTCCAGATATATTCCACAATTCTGTGGTCAGCCAGGGGAACTCTTGCTTCCAGACCGGAGTACATGCTGGTACGATCCATACGATCCAAAAGAGTCACCATAAACCACCGCAGATTCAGGTATGCAATTTCTCTCCTTCTTTTCTCTTCCTTACTTTCTCCAGGAAGCAGAGGAGTCTCACGAATGGTCTTCTGATATGCTTCATGAGCATATTCCTCCATATGAAGCTGGCGGATGACATCTTCAGACAGCAGCGTCTTTCTGGGCTCCATGCTCATGGACCATGGAAATGCATCTGCTTCAAAAGCCTCTTTCTTATGGAACCATGGATACCCTCCGAAAATCTCATCGGCACATTCTCCAGTCAGGGTTACGCTGTTTATACCTACCACTTTTGAGCAGAAATAAAGAAGTGAGGATTCTACATCTGCCATGCAGGGAAGATCCCTGGCATCCACGGCCTTAAACAGGTAATCGATTAATTCCATATTGTCACATTCCAGATAATGGTGGTTTGTCTGGCAATAATCCACCATCTGATCAACCCATGGTCTGTCTTCACTGGGCTGGAATGAATTTGACTTAAAATACTTCTTATTATCCTTAAAATCAAAAGAAAATGTATTCAGTACTTTTCCCTGCTTCTTCAGTTCTTTCGCACAAATTGCCGTAACCAGGCTGCTGTCTACACCTCCGGATAAAAACGTACTGATCGGAATATCGGACAGCATCTGCTTTTTCACAGAATCTTCTAACAGCCAGGCTGTCTTCTCCACCGTCTCATCAAATGAATCCTCATGGGGTTTACTGACCAGTTCCCAGTAAGGCTTCTGCTCCCATGTGTGTTTGGCAAATCGGATAAACTGCCCCGGCAGAACTTCCATTACATTTTTAAAAACACCTTTGCCATATGACTTTGCCGGTCCCAGTGCAAAAATCTCACATAAGCCATCCCGGTCCAGAACAGGAGTGATCTGGGGATATTCAAACAACCCTTTTATCTCTGAAGAAAATACCAGGGTCTCACCTGCCATTGTATAAAATAAAGGCTTTACGCCCAGACGGTCACGGAACAGATATAAACTCTCCTGATTCGCATCCCAGATTGCGATCGCAAAGATTCCATTTAATCTCTTAATATAGTCCACTCCATGAAGCATGTATCCTTCCAGTATCACTTCTGTATCGCTGGTGGTTTCAAAACAGGCGCCTTCGTTTTGCAGCTCTTTTTTCAATTCGCCCATATTATAAATCTCACCATTGTAGACAATGGCACACTCTCTGGCTTCTGCCTTCTTTATCATTGGCTGATGCCCGGTGACCAAATCGATAATGGAAAGACGCACATGGGCAAGACCGCACCCCTTATTCAGATAAGTTCCCTCATCGTCCGGTCCTCTGCGCTTTTGTACCTGATTCATTTTCTCCAGAATACCCCTCCATTTTCTTTCCTCCTTGGCAAATTCCGTAAACGGATTACAAAATCCGGCAATTCCACACATAGCATCACCTTAACCTTTCTAACAACGTACTTTTTTTACTGAATAATCGGCTGATATTGCCTGCCCTGAAGTGCCGCTTCTACTGCCGGAATCAAAAGTTCCGTATGCGCCACCATTGAATTCGGCTTTTTCACCGGGTCATCCTGACCAAAAGGAACAAAATAAATATGCTTTGCATTTAAAAGCAGTCCGATATTTTTCATATTCATTCCCAATGCATCATTTGTGGAAACAGATACAACTAATGGCTTTTCATTACGCAGATGCGCCTTAGCCGCCATAAGAACAGGGGTATCTGTAATACCATTGGCAAGCTTAGCTATGGTATTTCCGGTACAAGGCAGGATAACCAGCAGATCCAGCAGACTTTTAGGACCGATCGGCTCCGCCTGATTGATTGTCATCATAGGTTTAATACCTGTGATTTTCTCCGCATCCGCTACAAAATCTGCGGCTTTTCCAAATCTGCTGTCAATCGTCTGAGAGGCATTGGAAAAGATAGTCTGTACCTCAGCACCGGCATCCACCAGCTTTTTCAGTTCTTCAAATACTTTTTTATACGTGCAGAATGATCCTGTAAAAGCAACCCCTATTTTTTTACCCTCTAAAGACATATCACTTCACTCCTTCTTAACATGCTGCTGCATTACTTGCATCAATACGTCAGTCATTGCTCTTGCAGATGACTCGGGTGCATATTTTCCAGGAAGCCCCGGACACAGCCATGCCGGAATTCCCAACTCTTTCGCTGCCGTAAAATCAACTCCTCCGGGAGCGGATGCTATATCAATAATAATCGCTTGTTTTTTAACGGACTTTAATAAACTACGGTCCATTATCATGTTGGGAATTGTGTTGAATATAAAAGAATACTGCTTAAGATTATCCTGAATTTCATCAAAGTCAATTACTTCATCTGCTAAAACAGAAGCCTCGGACCGGACATCCGGCCTTCTTGCACAGACAGTAACCTTACAAAACATACCTTTCAAATATGCTGCAATTGTCTTACCGCATTTTCCATACCCCAGTACCAGACAATGGCTCTTGTGGAGGTTCAGTGGGCTTTTCTGAATCGCTTCCGCAATGGCTCCTTCCGCAGTAGCAATGCTATTGTATGTCGCCAATTCTTCGTTTTTCATAAAATCACAGCATACAACACCTTTATCCGCTGCCATAACCTGAAAGCTTTCCGGAATGCAGCCTGCAAAAAAGTACTGTCCTTCCTTTAACGATTCCATCAGTACATTTAAACGCAAATCATCTTTTCCAGTCTGATTGTTCAAATCTATTTTATTTTTAGTCATTGGAACCGGTGCAATTATAATCCCTGACTTTTGAACGGCATTGGTCAAAGACTTTTCACACAGAACAGGCTCTCCCTTGATCCCGTCCGTCTTTTTATCCAGGCTTATATCTTTGCATAAACCATATACACAGACACGGTAACCCTGCTCTGCCAATATCTGAGCCATATAAACCTGGCGCATATCCCCGCCGATTATCCCAAAATCATAAATATTGGTTATCATCCTTGTTCTCCTCGCTGCATAGGCTCTTATTACTATATGATAGCAAAAGTAAATTGCGCACAAAAAAAGATACTTTCCATTGGAAAGCATCTCAATCTGCAAATCGTTTCTTTAATCAGCACCCCCATTTTATCAGCACCCTCTCCTGAAATACCTCCCCAGCAGATAAATCGGGCTGGCTCCCCATGCGTGGCAGAGGCTCTTTCCATAAGGATCGCCATACATTGCATAACGCTCTTTTTCATCTTCACCCGGATCATAGGTTTCCCAAAATGTGGTGGCTCCTTTTTCAACCATTCCGCCCCAATAGTTCCGGATCTGGTCCAAAACATACTGACACTCCCCGATCTTTCCCATCATATCCAGTTCAAAAAATTTAAAATAAGGTGTAACAATCTGCGGGATCTGTTCATTATGAATCACATTTTTAATTATTTTATTTTTCTTATCCACATCTGCAAAATCATATAGCACTGCAAAGATATTAGCATGGCGGGTTACCTGTTTTTTACCGGATGAAAAACTGCTGATATATGCACCCTGGTTCTCATCCCAGAAATGCGTATCTATATCTCTGCACAATTTTTCCAGACGTTCCCGGTAACCGCACTCCTCAATCCCCAGAATTTCAGCCGATAGCAAAATGGCCTCCAGACTCTTTGCAAACAAAATCTGTTCTGCACATACAGCCCCCTCTTTGTCAATATCTGCCCAGTCAATAAAAATCCAGTCATTGCATTTCTTTACAATAAACCCTTCAGCATCCGTTCTGCCAATACAGAATTCCATCAGGCTTTTCATTTTAGGATAAATCAATTTTAAAAATTCTTTATCTTCATATCCCAGATAATATTCATATACACTCATTATCCAGAAAAAAGAATAATCTGTAATCGTATTAATATGACATTCTACCGGATCTTTCCCTCTGAGTGCCAGAATCGTTCGCCTGCTTATATCCTTATCCTGGTAAAGATACTGGTTTATTTTATATGCCTGATAAGCATCCCCTGACCAAATCCAACGGTCTCTCTTAATCCCATCCAGAAAAAATTCTCTGCTGTTCAAATGGAAGGTATATTCCGATATCTCCCAAATTCTATTTAATAAATCATCATTGCACTGAAACCTTTTCACCGGTTCAAGGGGAAAATATTCTTCTTTTGCAGATACTTCAATTTCGTTTGAGGTCTCCACCAGAATATAGCGAAAGGCTCTGTTTCGGAATACCTTTTCTTCCTGTACATGATCAGTCTTTTCATATAGGTAACAATGTTCTTTATCAAGCGCTTCCGTTCTGGATTCCCCATAATAAATGTTAAGTACCCCTTCTTTTCCGCTGCTTCTGATCAAAACCGAAGCAAATATCTCTTTCCCAAAATCGTATAAAATCCCTTCTTCCAACCGTTCTTTGGAAATTGGCACGATATCCTTATATGAAAACGGGAATATGTCGGGCGTTCTGTTTTTATCAAAATACAGCTCATTAAAACCTGCCTGCACCCATTCATCACTGTACATATTTGCTTCCCAGGAAGAATCACTGGCCGCATCCGCTCCCTCTGCATAGAGTGCCGGCAGCCCCTCCAAATGGAATACAACCGCCAAAAAGTCGTGTTCTCCTTCCGGCAATTGAATCATTTCCCCATATGGATATTTTTTTCCATCCACGTCAAAATATCCATTTCCATTTGCATAAACACAGATTCTGGTTTCCTTTTCAAAAACTGCTTTTTTTCGGAATCTCACATTGTGGCAGCAATCATCAAGGCGCCAGAATGCCGGCCACATAATATTCCTTTCTTCTCTCCTGGTATTCACCTTTAATGCGTGATATATCTCAAAATCACCCGGATACCAGATCCACCGTGCTCTTTGACTGTTACTGCCCTCTTGTGCGTTAAATTTGCCATAATTATCTGTCATAGTTCTACCATCTTTCTTCTATATATTAAGGTCTAGCCTTTGACTGCACCATCTACTAATCCCTTTACAATATATTTTTGAGCAAAAATAAAGAAAAGAACCACCGGGATCATAGATAATACCGCGGCTGCAAAAGCCAGATTATAATTTGATGAATACTGACCAAAGAAAACATACTGCTGTATCGGAATTGTTTTCACCGTATCTTTTTGCAAAACCAACAGCGATACATTAAATTCATTCCAGGTCCAAAGTGTCATCAGCGTTGCAATGGTAAAGGTAATGGGTTTTAAAAGAGGAAATATAATACTCCAGAAAATTTTTCCTCCAGTACACCCCTCCATTTTCGCTGCCTCCTCCAATTCCACCGGAAGTGCTTTTACGAATCCTGTATAAAGCATCACTGCAAAAGGAAGATTTACTGCGGCAACAATAATCATAACTCCCATATGGGTATTGAGCATCCCCAGTGATTTGAACATTTTATAAATCGGAATCATTACGGTCTGAAAGGGAAGCATCATAGATGCCATTAATACCATTTCATAGATTTTCATGGAACGTTTATGATAGAACCTGCCGATTGCATATCCCGCAGTAGATGCGCATAATACAATAAGTGCAACCGTCCCCACTGTAATAATGATACTGTTTAAGAAGCTTTGAGCAATTTTAGCCTGTTCCGCTGCCTGGGCAAAATTTTCAAAATGCAATATCTTTGGAAGCCCCAGAACATTGCCGGTTGTTTCTTGTGGGGTCTTAAAAGATAAAAGAATGCTGATCAGAAATGGAGCCAGAAAGACAACTGCCAGCAAATATACAGCAATGTTAGCAACAATTACACCAGGTGTGAATTTTTTTCTCATCTTAGTACTCCACCTCTCTTCTTCTGAAGAATCTCAGCATAAGCGTCCCGATGAGAGCCAGCATCACCATGAAAACAAAAGATACTGCCTGCCCATATCCTGCTTTTTGGAAAGAGAACAGATTTTTATATATATAAATAGCCAGTGTTTCGGAAGACCCTGCCGGACCTCCCCCGGTTGCAGCCATTACTGTACCAAATTCACGAAGGGCGGTAGTAAATGTTAACGTAATGCAGATCGTAAATGTAGGAATCAGCATGGGCAGAGTCACATACCGGAATTGCTGCCATAAAGTTGCACCATCTATCGCCGATGCTTCATAATACATATCCGGAATGTTATCCAGCCCAGCCATATAAATAATCAGATTAGATCCAACTGCATTCCAAAGTGCAATCACGATGATCCCTGAAATTACCGTAGACGGATTTCCTAACAAACTATGTATCCCAAATACTGCCGAAAATACATCTTTGTAAATAAATCCCCATACAAATGCAGCCAGCACAGAGCTGAGTACCATCGGAATAAAGAACACCGTCTTTAAAACCTTACTTCCTTTAATCCATCTGTTCAATAATAATGCCAATATTAAAGATAAAATATTATTCAGTCCGGTGTAACCAATCCCATAAATGAAAGTATTCTTAATTGGCTGCAGTACACTTTTATCTGTAAAAAACGTCTTGAAATTCTGCAAGCCATTATAATTGTATGTTTGAGAAATGCCATCCCAATCCGTAAACGCAATATTAATCCCCATAATAAAAGGAATTACAATAGCAAAAATAAATAGAATGGCAGACGGCAATGCAAATAGAAGATAACTCTTGTTCGATTTCATTTCCTCATCCTTTCTGTTCCCACATCCCAAATACCGGGATGTGGAATACTGGAATTATTCTATTTACCTTCAGCCCCTGCGATACGGTCAAACTCTTCATCCAGGTTCTTCAATAATGCCTCGACATCCTTCTCTTCCGACAGCAAGTGTTTAGAAACCAGTGTTTCAAGTGCCGTTCTGTATTCATTTGGGAAATTATGGTCAATAGACCCCTGACTGAACGTCTTGCCGCTTTCCACATAAGCATTGATATCCTGTAATGCAGGATCATCCTCCGGTGCTTTTGCTCCCTTCACAATCGTTGGAGTGTGAGATAGTTCCGATCCTCTGGTCGCCGCTTCCGGAGATGAAATATACGCAAGAAATTTAAGGGCTTCCTCTTTATTCGGTGAATCGCTGTAAACACCCGATCCGGATGCTGCAGACTGAATGACCATAACCGTATCATCTGCCTCATTGCTGTAAGGCATGGCAAAGATCCCAAGGTTAACATCCGGATTCTTTCCCTGCACATGTGTAACAGCCCAGTTTCCGCACAAAATCATTGCCGCTTTTCCAGTTGCCATTAAATCACCGGCACCATTCCAGTCTGTACCAAACGGATCATCATTCGTATATTGGAAACGATCTGTAAAACGCTGAAATTCATCTCTCCAAAGATCACTGTCCACAAATTTTTTCTGTCTGCTGATCACATCAATAATCGCATTTTCATCCTGAGCCAATACCGAGGTAATATAATCCGTCTGCAAATTCCCCGAAATGCACCAGGACTCTTTAAATCCATTGGCAATAGGTACAATACCGGCTGACTGCAGCTTCTGGCAAGCGGCATCAAATTCATCAATTGTTTTGGGCACCTCTTGAATTCCTGCCTGTTTGAACAAATCTTTGTCATAGGTCACGCACATCGTACCAAAGGAGTTAGATACTGCCATTATCTTATCATCTACCGTAAGGCTTGCAAGATCCTTCTTATCAAAGTTCTTCATAAACTCTTCGTTAGAAAGATCCGTAAGGTATCCGTTCTTTGCAAAAGACTTTAATAAATCCCCCTCCACATACATAAGGTCCGGTGCATCGCCGCTTGCGATTTTCGTCTGTACGGATGTCACATAATTATCAAATGCCAGCCTCTGGATATCCACCTTAATATTCGGATTCTCTTCCATAAACTTCTTTGCCATTTCATCTTCCCATTGTGTATCTGTATCCTGCCCCGTATTTTTCATCCAGGTAATCGTAACATTTTTATCCTCTTTATTCCCCGCCTTTGCTTCATTTTGTGCCCCAGCGCAGCCCGTACACAATCCAGCCAGCAATGTACCTACAATAACCGTTGCTAAAACCCTCTTCATTTTCAATTCCTCCTGTTCCTTTTGATAGGTATATTGTAAGTCCTGTAACGGCAGCGGAACAATTAACAAATTATCCATTTCTTTCACTATTTATGGTTTTTAAACTCCTGCACCGTCATATGAGTCATTTTCTTAAAGATCGTGGAGAAATATGTAGTATTTTTGAAACCGACTTCCTCTGCAATCTCATATACTTTCATACCTGTATTTGTAATCAGCTCTTTGGCAAGTTCAATCCGGCATCGATTCATATATGTCACCATATTTTCTCCCGTCTCCTTCTTAAACAAATTAGATAAATAATTTTCGCTAAGTCCTATATAACCAGCTACCTCCCTCAAATTAATATCTTCTTTAAAATGTTCCCGTATGTATGTAATCGCACGGGTAATATCTTTGCTATAAGCCTTTTTTCCAGCCATCATGACTGCGTAAACCGGTCGTAAGTAATTATTCAGTGCCTCCATTTTACCAAGGAAGCTGTTTTCTTTCTCCAAAGATTCTTTTAATCCGTCCAAATCACCCGCAGATATTCTCTTAATTGATTTCTTTTTCAAGACCTCCGTATAAATAAAGATATAGACATCCTGCAACAGTTTATTCAAATACTCCACCGCTGGCTGCTCACGCAATATCTGCTCTCCCAAATGGTGTAATTCTACTGTAAGTCCTTCCATGTCCTGATGAAAAACTGCATATTGCAGAGACTCATAACTCACCTTCACTACAGACGATTCTATAACTGTACCCAGAGACCCGTATTCATAAATCTGATCTTTCCCCATGTAAACACTTCTTGCAAATGCCGATTCTGCCTGTTTATAAGCCAGCTTTATTCCATCCCATCTGTAGCAAAAATCACTTACCCCCAATGTAACTTCCTGATATCCCTTATCCTTTAAGTGATGATAGATATCCATCATAAATTTCTGCTTTTTCTCATGCACCTCACTCATACTTTTACAAATGCCAAAGTCATATATTAAAAAACATCTGCATTCATCTATCGGACAAAACGCTAAACGCTTCGGCCTGATTATTTTTAAAGTATTAATCGTATCTTTCCCCATGTCCCGGTTTGTTTCAATAATTATAACACTGATTTGCACTTCACTTCCAATTTCTAAAAGCTCCATACATGTCCTTAACTGTTCCCTGGAATACTCCTTACCTTCCACAATACTTTTCAGGAATCCTTCAATAAAAAAGTTTTCTTTTTGCATTATAAACTGCTGATGCGCTTTCGACTTCTGCATGTGCAGCAATTTATTTTTCATTTCCATAATCACCTGCTCGGTTTTCTCTTCCTCCATATCATATTTCAAAATATAATCTTCAGCCCCGCATTTTAGAGATTCTTTCACAAATTCAAAATCATCGTAAGCACTTAATGCTACAAACAACACGTCCGGATATTCTTGTTTAGCCATTCGGATAAGCTCTACCCCATTTATAAGCGGCATACTCATATCAGTAACAACCAGATGAAATATCTCCTGATGCATGAGCTCCAATGCCTGTTTTCCATTTACAGCTTCCGCTGAAATAACAAAATTATACTTTTTCCAGGGTATCATTTCTTTCGCTGCATATCTGAAATTTTGATCATCGTCAACGATTAGTACTTTATAACTGCTCATAAAGCTCTACCTCCTTCGTTTCCTGATACAATGGCAGTCTGATTTCAATCTTCGTTCCTTCTCCTTCTTCACTAGTAATTCGGAAATCATAAGCATTTTTGTAATATGCAGATAATCTTTCCATTACAATTTTGATACCTATACTATTAAAACCCTTATACTTTTTCTCTTTATGCAAAATCT
>NZ_JNGB01000073.1:0-6434 GCF_001029355.1 Robinsoniella sp. RHS | reverse complement strand
TGTCATTTCTCCGTTGGCAAGGGTCTGAACGTTATCCTGTGCTGCTGTCTTGGTTTCATTGTTCATCATCGCTTCGAACCAGGTTGCTGCATTTGTTACGGAATCAATAGTATCTACAACCACCTGGTTGATCGGGCTTAATTCACCTTCAACCGTATATTTGTAGCCTTTTACAGAACCCATTTCCTTCATTGCATAATCGCCTGCATGTTCTACGAAATATTTTAACCAGTCTGCTGTTGCATCATCGTATTTATCTTTGGAAAGTGCCAGTATATTACCACAGTTCATCGGAACTTCGGTGATCGGGCTGACGGATTCATCTACTACAGGAATACTGAAATATCCGATTCCCTCTTCTCCTGCCGGGTTATTCTCGCTTGTGATGTCTTCTGTAAACCAGCTTCCGTTGTAGCACATTGCTGACTCACCAGCCAGCATCATGTTTCCTGCAGTCGTCTGGTCAACGGTTGTAACACCTTCGCCAAAGTATCCCTTTGAAGCCATATCTGATACCTGTTTCGCTGCTTCTGCAAATTTAGGATCCGTAAAGGAAATCTCTCCTGATGTAGCTTTTGTCAGTGCATCCACACCCATGGTACGGATTACATATGCATTCACCAGACGGCTTAAAGGCCATTTTTCAGATCCGCCGATTGACATTGGCTGAACACCTTTTTCTTTTAACGTGTCACATACTTTGATTAAATCATCCCAGGTCTTGGGAACTTCCACACCTGCATCTTCAAATACTTTCTTGTTATACCAGAAGCCTTCAATATTCAATCCCAGTGGAAGATCATAGATGCTGTCAGTATTAGAAAGTCCTTTTAACAGGGTAACTGCGCCTTCTTCAATCTGATCCGATACACCCAGTTTTTCTAATTGCTCTGAAATATTTACAACTTTATCTGCATTAATCAGTTCCGTAAGCGGTTGACCGGCCACATAAGCAAACGCATCCGGAAGATCATTGGAAGCGACTAAAGTAGCAACCTTTGTGGTCAGGTCATTTGCTGAAACCAGCTCAAATTCAAATTCAAAGTTTGGATTTACTTCTTCCTGATACTGTTTTGTCAGGTTATATAATAATTTTCCTTCTTTTGTATCCTCTGCCCAGATAGACAAAATTTTAAATTTCTTAGCCGGTTTGTCAGAGTCTGCAGATGCCGTATCATTTCCGTCCTCATTATTTCCTGTTGCTGCTGCATCTGTATCTGTCTTTGAATCTGCTGCTGAGTCTGCTGTTGTTCCAGCATTCTGTGTCTCTTTTGAGGTTTCTCCCGAAGAAGAACCACATCCTGCTAAAGCCCCCATAACCATTGCCGCAGAAAGAATCGCTGCAAGTATACGTTTTTTCATTCTATTTTCCTCCATAAATCCTTCATTTTATAATTTAAGTGCTGTCAGTTTTTCGAAAAACTTGTTATATATACATCATATCAGCTTTTAAAAATAATTATAGTCATTAATTTTTTATAAAATGTTAGGATTTTTTAGGAAAACCTGCAAAAAACATGACATTCCAAAACGAGGCCAGTCATTCTTCCTGTTTTCGGCAAAACAGGCCAGCATAAAAACGCTGGCCTGTGACTCTGCTTTTTACTTAATTACTACGCTGCTCTTCTGTCCTCTGTTTTTGAACAATTTCTTGTAATCATTCAGTTTAGACTTTGGAACCTTAATCTCTGCCCTGGAAGAAATTTTCTTCAGACAATTGCTGTATGCATTGCTCAATACTTTAGATTTAACAATGATGTTTGTAAGCTTGCTGTCTCCATAAAAAGCCTGTTTTCCTATCGCTGTTACGTTTGCACCAATTGTAATCTTCCGAAGCTTCCTGTAATTCTTAAAGGATTTTTGTCCGATCTTTGTAACTTTGCATTTGATACCCTTTAAGGTTACCGCAGATGGTATTGTTACCTTCTTAACCATCTTACTGGAAGCTCCTGTTACCATTACCGCTGCTTTTCCCGCTGTCGGATTGGTAACTTTGTATCTCAGCCCCCTGTATGTGAGAATCTGTCCTTTTTTCAGTGCAGGTACTGCCGGTTTTGGGGCCTCTGCCGGTTTTAATTCCAGTCCGATTGCTGCTGACATTAGTCCGGATGCTGCCCGGTCTATCTGATCCTGTGTAGCATTTGCATTATTTAAAACCGCTGATGCTGCTGCAACTGCATCTTTCAGCACTTTTGCACTGTTGTCCGTATATTTGGCAGTATCAAGCCCGGCATATACATGATAGAGTACTTTTAACGCTGTAGTGTCAGTTGTGACAACCGATTCTTCCGGTTTCACAGACTCTTCTTTTAATTCTGCTGCTGCTTTTGCCAGGGCTGCTGCCGCCTGATCCACTGCTGCCTGGTCTGCTTCTTTGTTATTTAATACATCTTCTGCAGCTTTCAGTGCTGCAAGGAATGCATCTGCACTCTCTTTTGTATACTTAGCGGTATCTACGTCTGTATATGCATTGTAGAGTACGCTCAATAGTGAGAAGTCTGCCGGTACTTCCGGCTCTTCGGGATCTTTTGGCAATACTGCAAGTTCAGTTGCTGCAGACAAAAGATTTGCTATGGAATTGTCAACTTCTTCCTGTGTTGCATTTTCATTGTCGATTACGATTTCTAAATCATCTAATGCTTTTGTGAATATTGCCGCGCTCTCCTGAGTATATCTTGTAATATCTAAGTCTTTATAAGCACTGTGTAATGCTTTTGCTAATGATTTATCTGTTTCCTGTTCTGGTTCTGATTCTTTTTTCTCCAGTTCTGCCAGCGCTACCAGCAGTCCAGATTCTGCTTCTGCCGCTTCCACTTTTGTGGCATTTTCTTTTTCCAGCACTGCTGCCGCAGTAAGCAGAGCATCTTTTAATGCAGCTGCGCTTTCTTCTGTGTAAATGCTCATATCCATCTGTGAAACAGCTTTGTATAGTGACTGCAGCTGCGTCAGATCGGCCAGAATACTTTCCAGCCGGGCAATGGCTTCCTGAAGCTTGTTAATCTGCTCCTCTATTGCATCCTGTTCTGCTTTTTCATCTTCCAAAACAGCCTTTGCCTCTGCAATCGCTGCCTCTAATACAGCATAACTCTCTTCTGTATATCCATCCGGTATATAAGCTTCTGCTGTCTCCAGTGCTGTCTGAAGCGCCGTCTTATCCGCAATACGGCGGAATGTCACCGATACGGTAAGGTCCTTCTGAACATTTGGAAGCAGTATGGTACTGCCTTCTACGGAATAGTTACCTGTTGACTCTATTTTATCCAGCATATATCCTTCATCCGGTATAACACGCAGCAGAGCATCCTCATGAAGCTTTACTTCCTGAATCTTTGGCTCGATTGTTCCATGTTCTCCTGCAATACCCTCAACGGTTGCGGTCGTCTCTTCCACCGGTTCTTTCTCTGCAATGGCGGCCACAACTGCATAATCAATCCGGCTGACACCGCTTTTTACGGTAATCCGCAGCTTATGGTCTGCATTTTCGTCACTGGCATGAATCTTTAAAACAGGAAGGCCAAAGTTCACATTGCCATTTTCATTATCCACTTCATATCCGGCATCTACCGTTTCTCCGTCCAGTGTAATTTCTGCTTCCCCCCAGGGAATCGTATCGTCTCCTCCAAAGATATTTCGAAGCTTCTTCGGCGCATAAACCGTCACATCCGTACCATGGAAGGCAATTTCATAGTACGCCCCTTCTTTACTGCTGGAAGTCCAGCCGGTATTGGTAGAATCTGTCTGCGTAAACTGTGCCCATCCTGCTGCTCTTTTATCCGGCTCTTCGTTTGCTGTGGTGGACTCTGCCTGAGGGTCATAAGTGATCTTATCCGACTTGTCATTAACATAAGTCAGAATCTTCCGTCCGGTGTTGTCGGGAAGCTTTCCTTTATAGGTGACTCTGGCACCGTCAATTGCTATCTGCGCTTCCGATGTCTTTTGAATCAACGCGGTGTGTTCCCCAAGTTCCAGGTCTGCAAAGATGGTAGAAGCAAACTTATCGCTTCCTGCCGATGTATTTATCGTTACCGGATCCCCACCGTCAATAGACACGCTGATATTTGCATTATTGTTATACTTTCTGTAAAACAGCTCCAACTTCGTGCCGTAAAAATGCAGAATGGATTCCGCTCCCGTAACATTGGTAAAATGAACGTCATTTCCTATAGTTGTCGGGAAATTGCCCCCTTCAGTTTCCCGGTAGGAGAAATTATCATCATATGAGAACTGGTTGATTCCCTCACCCATATCATTGTCATTAATGGTTACGGTCTTTTCCACGCTGTCATCTGTTTCTTCATCATACACAAAATAGCGGATTTCGCGAATGGCCGGAGACTTGTCTGCCGACTGAACTACAAGCCGTATCCCAGTAGCCTTCACAGGCGCAAACTGCACAGTTTTACTGAGTCCTATACTTCCGGTGTCAGAACCGTCTAACGGAATGTTTTCCCAGGTCCCGGTACTTGTGCGGTATTCCAGACCAAATCCGGTAATATGATTTCCCTCTTCATTTATGGTTACTTGATCGATCGTGTAGGAACCGGAAAATTTCTTCTCCAGTGTGATTGGATAAGAAGCGTCCATAGCTGCTGCCCAGGAAGTGGAAATATCCTGGTCAAAGGCTGCTTCTGCCTGTTCCGGATTTGAAGATGCATCTGCGGATACATCAGACCAGAAGTAAAGTTCAGCTGCTCCGCCGCCCATGGTAATTTCCAGGGTGTTGTCTGCACTCATTTCTACTGCCTCTATCTTACCGGTTTCCTTGTTGATCTTATTCAGCTGCGGATGGTTTTTTGCAAAAGTCAAAGTGATATGCTGCATGGTTTCTTCTTCACTTCCATCATCCACCTGAATCCAGTTCTTTCCATTGTTTCCGGACTGTGCAGCTTTTTTCATTCCATCAAAAAGCCCGTTGACGACCATAAAACCCTTTGGATAACTGCATCCGAAATAATCGGTAAGCTCCTTAGAAGTAAGTCCCGGAAGAGGATTAAAGTAACCAAGAACTACGTCACCCGGGTTTCCTCCATTTACCGTACCCAGATTCTCAGCATCTACACCGGATATATAATATTCCGCATTCTTAACTGCATTGTCTTCAAAGCTTCCCATTCCTCCTACTGCTTCCGTAGCCGCCCTGCTGGCTGCCGTATTGGGATTTCCATTGGCATTCAGCCCGGTTTTCGTTACCAGGGTATCGCTGTTTAACCGAATCAGTGCATCTCCCATATTTTTTGTCTGACGGATAATATCAGCCCATTCATAGTAAGAACGTTTGGGAGTTCCGTCATAATCAAATAAAAAGCATTCATCAAAAGCAAACTCTGTCCGCCATAAGTCCAGCCACTTCATCCCCATTGCCAGGGAAACGTTATTGATCATATATTTCTGGGATTCTGTGAGGTCACGGTCAAAGGCAGACACATACTGGCCAAACAGGATCGGCATGGTTCCATCCCCGGTAAGACCTGCCAGTGCTGCTTCCCTCTGCCAGCTGCTGGACATAATCACGTTCCTTGTAGATCCGGTTTCGTTGTCCCATCCGGTACCATTAAAATAATAATTGTCATGTGACAATAGATCCGGCTGGGCAATTTCTGTAAATACATGCATCGGCTGAGCATTATTATTTTCCCATCCCCTGCCCAGTGCCTGGTTGGAATGCAGGATGACACCCGGATAGTTTATTTTGCTCCAGTCAAACCATTTTTTAAATAAATTCACTTCTGAGAGGCTGTATAAGCCTTCATCGCCAAAACAGGAGCTAACGAAGTTGGCAACATACGGACGCATCTCTTCCGGCAGATAATCCCTTGGTTCTCCGGCTCCGCTCATGGCATTGCCTCCCCAGGGTGCTTTTGCAATTCCCCATTGTGCATTTGGTGTGTATTTAAAAAATTCAGTATTTTCCAGCGGCGGGTCGTAAAAAATTAATCCGGTCAGTTCGCTGCCCTTATATTCATTTGCATCATAAGTTCCCCTTCCATATTCGCCACTGGCAACCCAGGAGGTATACTGGAATCCTTTATTCATCAGGATTTCCTGTCCACGTGAAATGTTTGGGTTAGAGGGTACGAAGCATTCCTGGTTAATCTCTTCACTGGATGGCTCCGGAATTGCGGGGTCACCGGGCTTATAACCGTAGACCATCATTTCTTTAATCTCCGGAATCAGATTCATCTCGTATCTCGTATATGAAAATCGGATGTATCTTCCTGTGTAGTTGTCTCCGAATTCATAGCGGTGAAACTGTCTGGATGGGTCGGTGACCTGTCTCGGGGTCCGGTTTCTTAGATTGCCTTTTTCAAATACCGTTGTCCACTCATCACTTCCGTCTTCCCGCACCTGTACGCCCACCATATTATTCCAGATGCTGTTTTGTCCCCAGTCTTCCGGGGTGTTAAGCAGTGCCGTCATTCTGCTCACCACATAAT
>NZ_JNGB01000072.1:0-39073 GCF_001029355.1 Robinsoniella sp. RHS | reverse complement strand
AGCCGACACCAAACATAGTAACGCTCGGCGGCATAAAGCGCGGCAGCAGTGCTCCCACTGTATAAAATACCAGTGCCACGATACCAGCGTTCTTAGAACCTGCCTTTTTAATAATAACCGGTGCGATAAGGCTGGACCCAAGCGCTACGACAGAAGCGATAGTCATGGTAACTGTAATTGCACTGAAATCATTTAATATGTACTGATAATAATAAGCAAATGTAGATATGAAAATCATAAATGCCGTAAACTTTAACGTTTCAGATAAAAGCATAAATATTAAAGGTGGATTTTTAATAACACAATCCAGCATCTGTTTTGCAGACATTTTAGATTTTTTCACTTCATCGGGAACTTTTCCTTTAACATCATAGATGTCATGTTTTTTTCCTGACCATGCCGTTGCCAGATAGCCAAGTGCCGCCAGTATGGCAATCAGAATCGCTGTATACTGATATCCTTTTGCCTGATTCTCTCCGCCGATCAATAATACGAGGGGCAAAAATGTGGCTGAAAATAATATTTTGGCAATATCCTGGTACTGGGACCGGCGTGTAGACAGCCTCCTTTGCTGGGACGGATCTTTACTGATCACATTCATCAGGGACATCTGTGCATTTCCGCACAAACTGCTTGCTCCTGAAGAAATCGTATATGCCAGCGAGTAAAATATCGCCAGGAATATTCCAGACCCGGAAAATTTAGTGAACGACAAAATTGTAAATACCAGGGATAACGGAACTCCGATAAAGATCCACATCCGGTACTTTCCAAATCTGGAATGCCCATTTTGGACCATCGCCCCCAGAAGCGGTACAATAATTACAAACAACAGACGTACGACGAAGCTGGCCGTTCCAAATACATCGGTTGGAACCAGGGCTATATCCGTCACATAATAATTAAAATAGCTGTTTACCAGGCTATAATACAGACTGGCGGTCAGAGTACCAACGGCAAATGCGCTGACGGTCAATTCGGGTAATCGTTTTTCATTACTCATCTTGAGATCCTCCTCTCAATTCTACAGAACGTATACGTTCTACAAAGCCAATTTTAAAATCTGGTAAATATCCTCTTCCTGTAAAGGAAATGCCATTCCTACTGCCGAAGTTCCTATCATTGCTTTCTCCGCCATGGTTCGCAGGTTTTCATCCCCGATTCCCGCCTCGCTTAAACGGGTCGGCAGATTCATTTCCCTATAAAACTCTTCTAACTTTTTAATCCCTCTTTTTATGGTCCACTCTTTTCTAGGAGCGGCATATGCTACGTCAAAAACCCGTTGTGCAAACTGTACAAACCTGTCCGGATCTCTTTTCCAGACATACTTTATCCATGCGGGGAATATGATGGCAAGTCCTGCACCGTGGGCAATATCATAGATACCGCTGATTTCATGTTCAATATTATGGCTGCCCCAGTCTCCCAGCCGGCCTGCCATAAGCATTCCATTGTTCGTAATATTAGCCGCCTGGTAAAGCTCTGCACGAATATCATAATTATCCGGATATTCCAGTGACAGCGGTCCAAAGTGGATAACCGTTTTCATGGCAGCCTCTAAAAGCCGGTCTGTTAAATCCACATTATCTGTATTTGTAAAATAAGCCTCCATCAGATGTGCAAGTATATCTACCGTTCCACAAGCAGTCTGATATGGAGGAAGGGAATAACTCATTTCCGGATTCAGCATGGCAAACCTGGGAATGATGTAGTCAGAAAACAGACTGCGCTTCAAACCTGTTTCTTCATTTGTTAAAACAGCACAATTAGATGATTCTGAGCCGGTTGCCGGCAGAGTCAGCAACACTCCGCACGGCAGTGCATCTGTGATAAATCTGGTAAACGTGCCAAAATACTCCCAGATATCACCTTCACATTTAACGCCTGCTGCTATACTTTTCGCCGTATCAATTGCAGACCCCCCTCCAATTGCCAGCACAAAACCAATGTCATGCTTCCTGCACATTTCAATCCCCTCACAGACCTGCTTTAGTCTTGGGTTAGGAACAATGTGATCCAGATCGTAATAAGTGATTCCGGCCTCCGACAAGGATGATGCAACACGGTCATACAGTCCGTTTTCCTTTATAAACGGACCGCCCAATACAATGAGAACACGCTTTGCATACCCTGCGACTTCTTTTCCGATCTCCAGTTCGCAATCTTTTCCAAATATAATTTTACCCGGATTGTGGTAAACATAATTTATCATGACAAATCCTCCTTCCCGTTCCTATCGTCATGATTATTTCAGCCAGGCTACGTAACCTGAATTCGGGGCAAATATGCCGCAAAGTAGGACGTGCAGCTGGCGGGAATGAATTTTCAAACACGCTCTATCGTCTGCCCAGATTATCAAGCAGCCCCATCATAAACCTGCGCCTGGCTGCCGTATCCTCCGGCAGAAAGTCCAGATGCTTTAACAGTTCATCAAAACCTTCCGGATATGTAGTATAGTCAACCTTTTTTTCTTCGCTACTGTTTTCATTTCTGTTTATATTTTCTGCTGCCATCTTTATTCCTCCTCATCATGGGCGGTATTCGCGAACAAAGTCGCAAACAGCCAAAAGATTTTCGGGATCTGCATCTTTGCGGTACGACATCATCTTATCCTGGCTCATGATAAATCCGCCTTCACTTCCCAGCTCATCACACAGACGTTTTGCATAGTCAAGACATTGCTGTTTCGTTCCGCTGCCCAGCAGACTTGCTTTCATCCCTCCAATCACACAGACGTTCGGCAGTGCCTTACGCAGTTCAAAAATGTCATCCTGCTCTACCAGCATACAGATATGTCCCTTGGGATAATCCTGAAAATACTCAGCAAACCTTAATATACCGCCCTCCACAAAGAGGTAAATCGTCTTGTCCTTTGCCACAATTCCATCCAAAAGTCTCTTAAGCGGCGGCCAGTAAAACATTTCCCATTGTTTTCGGTTCAGGATAGTATGTGCCAGCAAAGCTGTTAAAGCATCAAAGCAGAAATCAGGGTGGCTGCCCGGCGCATCGTTCAGCACATTTTCAATAACCGGATCGGCGCTGATTCGGTCAAGCGCTTCACATGCCTCTTTTACTCTGATGGGATCCTTCCTCATGTCGATGGATAACCCTTTAATTCCTCTGAGTCCCGTAAACAGATATTCGATTCCAAGAGACATAAAACCATTAAACGGACAGATTAAATTTGGAACGCCGTAAACATTTGCCAGTTCATCATTCCTCTTTAAGGATTCATCAAAAAAGATTTTCTGCTCCCATGCACATTGACGCATCAGTGCAGGATCCATATCCGGCCTGAATTTTTCAAACTTTCTGGGCAGTACCTTTTCCCAGATAAACTTGGTGGGATCGGCAATCAGCTCTGGATATTCTTCCGTGTAAAACAGGGTAAAATCCTTGATGGCAAAAATTTCACGCTCATCGTCTATGGTATACAAAGACGTACCCAGGGTTTCCACTACTCTTTGAGGATTTCGTATTCCGGTTTCCTGATAGCCGTCAAATCCGTATTTTTCATGGAATTTCATAACAACATCACGCATGATATCATAGTCATGCGTTGCTTCCGTAAAGGTATACCCTGCATCCAGGATCTGCCATGTCCAGAAATTCGCTATATGCGGAACCCTGTCCGGCTTCTGCTCCATGCGGATCGCATCATGAAACAATTTAATTCGGTATTTTTTTAACTCTTCTTGCGTCATGCCAATTCCTCCTCACCTTATTGGTAGACTTCCTCTGCCCACTTCCGGCAGATTTCAACAGATTCTGCTGCATTAATGCTCCAGGCATCCGCACCTACCAGTTCACAGTATTCAGCAGTAACCGGTGCTCCTCCTATAATCACTTTTATATCATCACGCATTCCCTCGGCATTAAGCGCTTCTACGGTCTTTTTCATTGACTCGATGGCAAGCGTAAGAACACCGGATAACCCGAGGATCTTTGCCTTTGATTCTTTTAATGCCGCAATAATTGTCTCCGGGGCTACGTCGATCCCAAGGTCAATGACTTCAAATCCTGCCGTTTCAAACATACATTTCACAATATTTTTTCCAATATCATGAAGGTCATCTTTAACCGTACAGAATACAAGTTTGCCCAATTTCCCGCTGATATCACCTGCTATAAAAGGTTTTAGCCGGGCAAATGCATCCGACATCAGATCACCGGAATAAATCAGGTCACCCACAAAATATTCGTTGCTTTCAAACCTCTTACCTACAATAGCCAGACCATCCTGGCACGCTTTTACTGCCGCTTCTGAATCCACATTTTCTTCCTTCGTGATCAGATCCAGCTGCTCAAATACCGCATCTTCATCCAGATCTCCCAAAGCCTGCGTAAGTTTTGCATAATCGATCATTTGCCTTTATCCTCCTAACATCGTATTGACGAAAAACAAAGCTAACTTGTGTTTACAAGTTAGCTTTATCATAATGGACTCTCGTCATATTGTCAATGATATATGTGATATAGAAATACGATTTATGAGTATTGCACAAAAATTGACATCTCTTTTTTAGCTTATTTCTGATTTTTCAAATATGCATTCAAATATGTGTTCCAATATGCGCTGAAACCTTCTAGACATTTCCGTAGGAATGCGTCAAATCTTCCGCACACGCAATTAATGCATTCAGATCCTCTTCTGTTGTATCAAATGAAGTTACAAACCTGGAAATTCCAGGCTCCGGTCCGAAATGCTGAAACGGAAACGCATCACATAGCTGCCATTTGATCCTCTCATCCACATGGGCGAACAATTCATTTGCCTGTGGTACAAAGGGCGTCCGAAAGACAGGTAATCCACTCATTTTTTCATACAGCATCATTGCCATCCGGTTGGCATGTCCAGCCATCTCAAGCCACAGGCCGTCTTTTAATATTTCTATGAACTGAGCTGCTATATAACGCATTTTACTTGGCAGCTGTCCGCAGCTCTTCCTGGTGTACTTAAAATTTTCAGCCAGTTTATGATCAAAAAAAACGACTGCTTCTCCGAACATCAGACCATTCTTCGTCCCGCCAAAGGATAGTACATCCACGCCTGCTCCCCAGGTTGTTCCGGTCAGGTCATTTTGGTTTGCGGCAACGGCATTTGCCAGCCTGGCTCCATCCATATGTACAATCATATTGTGATCATGGGCAATTTTACAAAGGTTCTTTAACTCTCCCGGCGTATATACCGTTCCATCATCCGTCACCTGTGTCAGACTCAATACCCGCGGCTTGGGAACATGTTCGCTCTGCCATCCTCCTACTGCATCCTCCAGACTCCGGGGACTGATTTTGCCGTCTATAGAAGGAACAGGAACAAGCTTTGCATTTGCAATGCGTTCCGGCGCTCCTGTTTCAGCAGAATTAATATGTGCACTGTCTGCACACAGGATACTCTGCCAGGGCGTGACCAGATGCGCAAGGGCCGCACAGTTCGTTCCCGTTCCATTAAAGGTAAAAAATACATCTGTTTCTCTGTCAAACAGATGATTAAAAATGCGATCTGCTTCAGCAGTCACCGGATCATAGCCATATCCCGGCACATGCCCGCAGTTGACATCCATAAGCGCCTGCATTACACGTGGATGCACCGAAGAACAGTTATCACTTTCAAATCCCCGCTTTCCATTCATCTCCAACATAAAATACCTCCTATAAAATTATAAGGTTTATTGCTACAAATTTATCTGCAAAATTTGTGCAATTATACTAATTTTATATTTATAAGTAGTGTTTATCTATTTCTATTTGACAATTTTCGACATACATGCTAACATCAGATTTAGACAAAGCAACTTATAAATACAAGTTATACTGAATTATACTTTACTAATTAACAGACGTCAACTAATGAAAATCTGAAAGGGGAATTCCTTCATGTCCAACTCACAGCAACCAAGCCGTAAGCTGTCACAATTACTGGTCTTTCAATTTGCTGCAGGTTCTTTTGGAGTCGGCCTGCTGTTCAGCCTTGCAAACACCTATTTTATCTATTTTGTAACTGATGTAGCTCTTGTACCTGCCGGTATTATGGCAACAGTTTTCACCTGTACCAGGATCTTTGACTTCTGCTGCACCCCGATCATTGCGGGATTTGTCCAGAATGGAAGATTTAAACTGGGAAAGTACCGCTCCTGGATTCTTTATATTGTACCTGTTACATCATTTTTTACGATACTGTGTTTTTCCAGGATCACCGGTAATCCCATTGTTGTGGCCATCTATTACGGCATTATGTATCTGCTGGCTTATGGACTGTTGGATAAACCGGGCGGCGCTCAGAGAGCTTTGATGACAAGAATGGCGCAAAATGATAAAGAACGTATGATGCTCACCGCCCGTTCTGCACAATTTGAGCAGGTTGGGAACATTGTTTTCTCCCTTATCTGCCTTCCGTTGATTGCCTTAATCGGTCAGGGAAATGAAGCAAAAGGGTATTTTGGTGTAGCGGTTCTGTTTGGATTGACCGGACTTGTATGCTATTACACTACAGCTCATGCCGGAAAAGACTATGACGTTTATTATGACGAAAATTCGAAAGATGATCATTCGGACCGGCTCACAGTAAGGCAGATGATTGACACGGTCATTAAAAATCCCCCACTGATCTGCTGTATGTTAATTGAAGTCTTCCGATATCTCGGATTTATGATTTACGTTTCTACCATGGCATATTATTTCAAATGGTTTCTGGGCGATATGTCAGCAATCACCACCGTGGCTACTGCTGCAACTGTTGTGTGTTTTATCAGCAGCATACTCTCTCCACACATCAGCAGCCTGATTGGGAGGAAAAATTCTTCTATTCTGGCAATGTGCATGTATGCTGTGGGTATGCTGGTTCCCCGCTTTTTTGCAGA
Source organism: Robinsoniella sp. RHS (assembly GCF_001029355.1). NCBI lineage: Bacteria > Bacillati > Bacillota > Clostridia > Lachnospirales > Lachnospiraceae > Robinsoniella > Robinsoniella sp. RHS. The sequence goes on along the minus strand of NZ_JNGB01000072.1, from coordinate 32,213 downwards.
GGGCAATCTGGTAGTTTACACCGCCTGCATCTGCCTGGCATATTTTGGCGCCGCCCTTCAGGTCTGTGTCGGAATCGTAATGTATTCCAAAGCAGCTGACTATCACCAGTGGAAAACAGGACTTTCCGCTCATGGATTCGTGATGTCTATCTATGTGCTTCCTGTGGAGATTGGAATTGCATTCAGTGTTATCATTATCGGAATTGCATTAAACGCCATCGGATACGATCCGGCAGCTGCCAGTCTGACTGCTTCCCAGTTATCCGGGCTGAAAAACCTCGTCTTGCTCATACCCGGCATTTTATTCATCATTGCCGCTGTTATTGCCGCGCTTATGCCGCTGAGTGAAAAGAAAATTGCTGAAATGGAATCAGGCTTAAAAGCCAGCTAAGGAGGATATAAGATGATTATTATTGGAGAAAAAATAAATGGAGCTATCCCCTCTTCTGCCGCGGCTATTACAAACCGCGACGAAGATTTTATACGGAATCTTGCAGTCCGCCAGACAGAAGCCGGTGCGGACTATCTGGATATCTGCGCGGGAACCGATCCTTCCTGTGAACTTGAAGTGATGGAATGGCTGATAGAAATCGTCCAGGATACTGTGGAGACCCCTCTTTGTATTGACAGCCCCAATCCGGAAATTCTAAAAGCAGTCATGCCAAAGGTGAAAAAACCGGGAATTATAAATTCTGTATCCGGCGAAGGAAATAAATGCGGGATCCTCTATCCGCTTCTGACTGATAATGAATGGAAAGTAGTGGCTCTGACCTGCGACGACAACGGTATACCATATGATGCGGAAAGTAAAGCAGCCATCGCAGATCAGCTAATTGAAAAAGCCGGCACTTATGGCATTATCCCGGACCGTATCTTTATCGACCCGCTGGTTATGGCTTTAAGCGCTGTTAATGATTCCCTTCTTGTATTTACGGATGCCATACACCGGATTAAAACAAAGTACCCCGATGTTAAGACCACATCTGGACTGTCCAATATTTCCTTTGGTATGCCACACCGTAAAGCGATCAATCTGAATTTCCTCACCCTTGCCATGAATGCCGGGATGGATTCCGCTATCATTGATCCTACAAACCGGGATACCTATACCACTCTTCTGGCAGCAGAAGCTCTGTTATGCAGGGATAAATACTGCCGTAATTACAATACAGCATACCGCAAGGGACGTATCGGACCGATAAAAAAATAGCAAAAAGTGCGCCCGCATATGGAGCGCACTTTTCTATATTAACCAGGGAAAAATCCCGAATGAGCTGTCAGATGGCCACAGTCCGGATGAAGGTAACGTTTTCCAAAGGCAACCGGCCGTTCCATTTCATCATACAGATAACGGTAGATGACCAGTACCGAAGTTCCTTCTTCTAACATCAGCCTCTTTGCAACTTCTCCGGTTACGGCTGCTATGCCAATTTCCATTTTTGTATGAATTGCAAATGTTGATACTTTATTTTTTACCAGATCAGGGAAGTCCGCATACTGAATTTCCATTTCGATTAAAGGCATACCTTTTTGATATGGGAGATACATCAAATCACAAAGCATATTTTTCTTAGTATTAAAGAGAATCCGCATGATGGACACTACGCGCTGACTTGGATCAATGTGCAGTGCTGACTGAACTTCTGCTTCCGGGTGGAGCAGACGTATATATTGCAGTTTGCTTTCCAGTGCTTTGTTATGCTCTTCGTAAACAAACGTGAACTTCGCATGTTCCGGTTCAATTACAAAATATCCTTTTCCGTGCCATGATTTTACAATACGCTCATTTTCCAGCATTCCAAGACTTTTGCGGATGGTAACTCTGCTGGTATTATATTTTGCGGCTAATTCATTCTCTGAGGGAAGCATATCGCCGGGCTTGTATTCCCCTTCAAAGATAGCGCGCTTTACGTCACTAAAAACATGTTTATATAATGCTTCGGCCATAGACTAATCTGCCTCCGTTTCAAATATCCATTTTTTACAGAGTGCAGAACCATCCAGTAAATCACCGGAATAAGCGTCTGCCCCTATATTTTCTGCCATTTCTGCCGTGATACAGCAGCCGCCGACGATAATTTTAATCTGATCCCTCAGACCTTCCTGGCAGATCAGGTCTATGGTTCTCTTCATAGAGGAAACAGCAAAGTTCATGATGCCGCTCATCCCCACAACTTTAGGAGCATAGGTGCGGATGCTGTCTGCAAATACTTTGGGAGATGTATCCGTACCAAGGTCAATGACACGGATTCCCTGCGCTGCAAGCAGACTGATAAAAATATCCTTTCCAATATCATGAACATCCCCTTCTACAGTACCCATTACCATACAGGGTGTATCACTGGAAAGTGAGATGTCCAGAATTCCGGGAACGATTACACCGTAATGTTCAATTACACTGCGAAAGATAATTCCTGACATAATCAGGTCTGCAATAAAGTATTCTCCTTCTTCATACCGGTTCCCTACCAGCTTTACGCCGGTCTGCAAAAGATCCAGAATAACCATCCAGTTTACACCATTTTGCATGAGCTGATCGGTGAGCTCCAAAGCCTTGTCCTCATCCAGATCCTCAATTGCTTTCACAAATTGTTCATTCAGTGTCATAATCATCACCCCGCCTTGCCTGTATAATAATTTGAATTTTCTTCCAGAGAATATATGTATAATATTATATAGGATTATTTTGCATTTGTCATATGAATTTTCTTAATTTTGGGTCAAACTTATAAAGTTATAAAAGGCGGATAGTATTCGACTGGCTCCCATCGGATACCACACAGATAGTACGGAGGTGTTACCATGAAAACTATATTGATCGCATGCAGAACCATTGAAAGAGAATTAAAAAAAGCAATTCAGGATACCAGCATTTCCTATCCCTGCACCTGGCTGGAATCTGGTCTTCATAATTATCCTGAAAAGCTAAGAGAATCACTGCAAAAATCCCTGGATGAAGTATCTGCGGACACAGACCGTGTCATCCTTGCATTTGGCTACTGCGGCAATGCAGTAAACGGCCTGAAAACCGGAAACTTTCAGCTGATCCTTCCAAGAGTAGACGACTGTATTACCCTGATGCTCGGATCATTTAAAAAACGCCAGGAAATATCCTCAGACACTGCATCCTATTTTCTTACGAAAGGCTGGCTGGACGGCGAACGCAATATCTGGGCTGAATTTGTATATACACGTGAAAAATACGGAGAGCGGAAAGCAAAACTCATTTTCCGCTCCCTGCTGTCAAATTATAAACGGCTGGCAGTAATTGACACTAAGGCATATCATTTACCGGCCATTCTCCCGGAAACAAGGCATATCGCAGATGAATTAAATCTCACCCATGAAATCATTGAAGGGAATGACAGTTTTATAAAACAGCTTCTTACCGGACCTTGGACAGATGACCGTTTTCTGGTCATCGAGCCACACCATGCCATTACTAACCAGGATTTGATGGTTTTTGGCTGATTACAAAAGCTCCGCAGCCTCCCATATCCCTTCAGAGAAAGTAGGATGTGGGTGGATGACCGATCTGATATTGTTCTTTGTCAGTCCCCCTGCAATTGCAAGTCCGATCTCCCCGATCATGTCAGTGGCTCTTGCACACATCATCTGCGCTCCCAGTATTTGTCCGGTATCCTTTACTGCCACTAATTTGATAAATCCCCTATCCTGGCCGGTAAGCAGGGACTTTCCATTTGCAGACATCAAATATTTCGACGTAATTACTTCAATTCCGCTGTCTTTCGCTTCCTGTGCCGTCATTCCCACACAGGCTATTTCCGGATTTGTGTATACACAGGCGGGAACGGTGCCCAGATTCATCACAGCCTCTTCCCCATTCATGTGGCAGACAGCATTGATTGCTTCCGCACTTGCCATATGGGCCAGGGAAATCCCGCCAATGACGTCTCCTGCCGCATAAATATTTTCGTAATTCGTCTGGAAATTTTCGTTTACCTTTATCTTGTCCCGTTCCATTTCCACAGACATCTGATCTCCAAAAAGTCCTTTGGTACATGCTTTTCTGCCGGCAGCCATTAAAACGGCCTCTGTCTCAATCTCCTGTCTCTCTCCTTTTACTTGAAAGGAACAGTGAAGACCGTTGTCATCCCATATTTTTTCCAGGTTCGCCTGGGTATAAATGATGACGCCGCGCTTTTTCATAATCATTTTCAGATTCTGCCCGATTTCCTTATCCATATTGGAAAGTATGCGATCCATTGCCTCTATCACCACCACCTCAGTACCAAGTGCCTGGTAAATGGATGCAAATTCCATGCCAATCACACCACCACCTATAATCACAAGCTTTTTACAGGGTTTCTTCCTTTCTAATAGCTGATCGCTGTTAAAGACACCTTCCAGGCTGGCACCTTCTACCGGAAGATCTGCCGGAACCGATCCGGTTGCAATCAGAATGTATTTGGTAGTAAGCAGTTCTTCTCCCGTCCATACCGTATGCGCATCCCTGATCTGTCCCGATCCCTGATAAAAACTAATTCGGTTATTGTTAAAAAGCATATGGATTCCACTGCCAAGCTGTTCAACTACTTCATCTTTTTTCGACTGGATTTCCTCCATATTATAGGAAATGGATTCCGCGTGAATTCCAAATGCCCCGCCGTTTTGCAGTTCCCGGAAAATCTCTGCACTGTGTAAAATTGTCTTTGTCGGAATACATCCTCTGTTCAGACAGGTTCCCCCTGCCTGTTTATTTTCTATGACTGCAGTCCGCATTCCTGTTTTAGCAGCTTTTATCGCTGCCACATACCCTCCCGGGCCAGATCCAATCACTGCCAGATCATAATCATATTGATTTTCTGCCATCTTCCTGAACTCCTTTTCATTAGGTGCTTTGCATTGTATACCCTTTAATTTTGCCATCCCGATTCATTTTCCGGAATATACCGCAGCTTTGGCTTCCTTGCGGCTTTTACTTCATCCGGACGCCCGATTATTGTACTGCCCGGAGACTGATGGAGCTTTTGTGGATTTTCATAAGCCTCACGATAGATTTTCAGCAATATATCCACGGCATCGTCCAGGGTTTCTCTGGATTCCGTCTCCGTAGGCTCAACCATAAGTGCTTCCGGAACAATTAAGGGAAAATACATAGTTGGTGGATGAAGCCTGTAGTCCAGCATAGATTTGGCAGCATCCATTGCAGTAACGCCCGTCTCCTGCTTAATTTTAGCCAGAGACATTACGAATTCATGCATACATGGACCGCCGTAAGCCATCTCATAGTGTCCTTTTAACCGGTGCATCATATAATTGGCATTCAGTACTGCCGCCTGGGACGCTTCTTTGATCCCTTCCCTTCCCAATGTAAGAATATACGAAAGGGCTCTCACGACCACCAGAAAGTTTCCGTAAAATTCTTTTACCATGCCTATGGATTCGGGTGATTCCATTAAATGAAGTTCGAATCCTGAATCGTCCATGCCGGAAATCAGGGTGTTCTGGTCGGTGGAATGACTATTCTGACACACTCTGGGCCCCGGAAGATAGGGCATCAGAAATTCCATGCAACCACAAGGTCCGCTTCCCGGTCCGCCTCCGCCATGTGGCGTAGCAAACGTCTTATGAAGATTCAGGTGGACAATGTCAAATCCCATGTCTCCGGGTCTTACAATCCCCATTACCGCATTTAAGTTGGCACCGTCATAATAATTCAGCCCTCCTGCTTCATGCACAATCCTGGTTATCTCCAGGATATTTTTATCAAACAATCCCGCTGTATTCGGATTCGTAAGCATTAATCCTGCCGTATCTTCTCCCACTGCAGCTTTAAGCTGTTTTAAATCGACGCATCCATCTTCCATGGAAGGGATATTCACGATCGTATATCCCGCCATGGCGGCACTTGCTGGGTTTGTCCCGTGTGCCGAATCCGGAACAATCATCTTCGTTCTTTTTATATCCCCACGTTTTTCATGGTATGCTTTTATAAGCAGCAGCCCCGTAAATTCGCCATGTGCTCCTGCCGCCGGCTGAAAAGACATACCATCCATTCCGGTAATTTCACAGAAGATTTCCTCAGCCAGTTTCAGAACTTTCAGACATCCCTGGATGGTTTCCACAGGCTGTAGTGGATGGATCTCTGTAAATCCGGGCAATGCTGCTATATCTTCATTTACTTTGGGATTATACTTCATGGTACAGGAGCCTAACGGATAGAAGCCTGTATTCACACCGTAAGTATTCTCTGCCAGTTTTGTATAATGCCTGCTGATATCAATTTCTGACATCTGGGGCAAATTCAGTTTTTTCTCCCGTTCCATCCCCTTATGCTGCACTGCCGGGACATCACATTTCCAGAGGATATCACATCCCCTGCCGCAGACGCTTTGTTCAAAAAGCAGTTTCATTATTCCCGCACCTCCTTTAAGAATGCCGTCAATTTATCCATCTCAGCTCTGGTATTCATTTCCGTGGTACACCACAGGATCTCTCTGTCAGACAGCGGCAATCCCCCCAGAATCCCCTGTTGTTCCAAATAATTTAAGGCCTTTTCTGCCGGCACCGGTGTCCGCGTGACAAATTCATGAAAGAACGGTTTCTGATATTTTAATTCATATCCAGTCTTTTCTAATTCCTGCTGCAGGTAATGGGCTTTCGCTGTACACTGCCTTGCCGCTTCCTCCATTCCTCTGCTCCCCATAACTGCCATATAGATAGCCGCCCGGAGGGTACAAAGTGCCTGATTGGAACAAATATTGCTTCCTGCCTTTTCTCTTCTGATATGCTGTTCCCTTGCCTGCAGGGTCAGGACAAATGCACGGTTTCCCTTTTCATCGGTGGTCTCTCCCACGATTCTGCCCGGAAGTTTTCTCGCCATGGAAGACCTCACTGTCATAAATCCCTGATAGGGACCTCCAAATCCAAGAGGCAGACCAAGGGGCTGCCCGTCACCAACCGCCACGTCCGCACCATACTCACCCGGTGTTTTCAGGACTGCCAGCACAATCGGATTGCATCCCATAATCAGCATTGCCCCGCTCTTATGTACAATCTTTTCCATATCCCCATAATTTTCAAGTATACCATAATAATTGGGCTGCTGAACATAAAAACAACAGGCATCCGCTGTCATTGCCGCTTCCAGCGCCTGAAGGTCTGTTTCACCTGACTTTTCGGGCACGATCAGAACTTCTGAACCATTTCCAAAACAATAAGTCTGAATCGTGCGAATCACCTGGGGGTTTACAGCGGCAGATACTACTATCTTGGTTCGTTTCCTGTCACGGCACATGGCTGCTGCCTCAGCAGCTGCGGTAGCCCCGTCATAAACGGAAGCATTGGATACGTCCATCCCGGTCAGTTCGCAGATCATGGTCTGATATTCAAAAATAGACTGCAGAATTCCCTGGCTGATCTCTGCCTGATAGGGTGTGTATGCAGTGAGAAATTCCTCCTTTTGTGAAATCTGATTCACCGCAGATGGTATATAATGATGATACGCACCTGCCCCCCGGAAAATATGCCGGAATACCTTATTCTCATTTGCCAGCTCCTCCATCCTGCGCAACACTTCCATTTCTGAACAGCCGGGCGGAATATTCAGATCTCTATTTAATTTAATTTCCTCCGGTATCCCGGAAAATAAATCCTGGAAACCTGTATAACCCATAGTTTTTAACATCTGCTCCTGTTCTTCCCTCGTGGAAACAACATATGATCCCATACAGCGACCCCCTTTCTTATCATTTTTTAAAGCTGCTCTGTATATTCTTCGTAACTTTGAGCATCCATATATTCTTCTTCCTCTGTGACCTCCTCTACTTTAATAAACCATGCACCGTAAGGATCATCATTTATCAGTTCCGGACTGTCCAGCAGTTCCTCATTAATCTCTGCTACCCGTCCGGTGACCGGAGAGAATATTTCCGATACTGCCTTCACAGACTCCACATCCGCAAAAGGATTTCCAACAGAGATTTCGTCCCCTGTCTCCGGAAGATTTACAAATACCAGATCTCCTAATGCATCCTGGGCATAGTCTGTAATACCAATTACCACGATTCCGTCTGCTTCTTTTCTAATCCACTCATGGGATTTCACATAATTTAATTCCTTTGGATAATTCATAGATTCCTCCTATCACGTGTCTGCCGCTTGCTGCGGCTCCGGATTTATTTACCTGTTTCCTGCTGCTTCCTGCTTTTTTCTGTAAAAAGGTAATTCCACTACCTGAGCTAAAACCTTCCTGCCCCTTACAACTGCTTCTACTTCGTCACCAGCTTTTACTCTATCCCGATCCAAAAGCGCCATAGCAATGGAATACTGGAATAGTGGAGAATACGTTCCCGAAGTAGTCTTCCCAATCAGACTTCCCTCCCGGTAAATATCAGCCTGTTCTCTTATAATTCCCCGTCCTGTTACTTTCAGTCCCATTCTGTGCCTGGGATAACCAGCCCCTTCCTCCAAAGCTTTCTTTCCGATAAAATCTTCTTTTTTCATTTTTATAAAGTTTTCCAGCCCCGCTTCGCACGGTGTGATCTGTTCATCCATTTCATGACCATAAAGGGGCATAGCAGCTTCCAGTCTGAGTGTATCCCTGGCACCAAGTCCGCAGGGCAAAATCCCTTCTGCCTCTCCAAGTTCCATGAGAAGATCCCAGATTATAACTGCATCTTCCGGTTTACAGTAAAATTCAAATCCCTCTTCCCCGGTATACCCTGTTTTTGAAATAGTACAGGGGATTCCTTTTATCTGACCTTTAAAATTCGCACTGTAATACTTTTTCGGAATATCTTTTTCGGATACCGCCTTTTTAATTACCGCTTCTGCTCCAGGACCCTGAAGTGCAATCTGCGCCGTGAAGTCTGAGATGTCCATCAACTGCACATCTCCAAAACGATGCTGATTCATCCAGGCAAAATCTTTTTCCCTATTAGCCGCATTTACCACAATAAAGTAATCTTCTTCTTTGATCTTATAAACGATCAGATCATCCAGAATTCCTCCCCCTTCGTTACACATGGGACTGTACCTTGCCTGCCCGTCATACATATTAGTAAAATCATTTGTCAGAAGATAATTTAAATTTCTCAAAGCATCCTTTCCCCTGCAAATAAATTCACCCATGTGGGAAACATCAAACAATCCGCAGTTCTTCCGCACTGCCATATGTTCTGCAATCACTCCCGCATCATATTGAACCGGAAGCTGATAACCTGCAAAATCCACCATTTTTCCTTTCTGACTTACATGTCTTTCGTAAAGCGGCGTCTTACGCTCCATAGTTTTCCTCCTTTTTTACTGACTCCACCCACACCGAAACACACAAAAAAAGACGGGCTGAATAAATGAAGATATACTTCATTCATTCAATCCGTCTCTGTCCTTTTACCTGAAAGATTAGTCCATTCCTGCATACGTCAGAAAATGACCTGTACCGGGAACAGATTTACTTCGTTGGTGCTGCTGCGCTCTCCAGAGATTCGTCCAGATCTGGTTCTTTTGCCTGAGAGTTTCCATACTTTCCCCTTCGGCGCTATCTGCATAGTCTCTCCCAAATCCTTCTACCGAATATGCTATTTTAATTCCGTCACTTGTGTATACCAGTGCCTGCTTCTATAGATTCATCCTATCATAGAGCATATGGTACGTCAACCATAATTTTCCCGAAGCGTACTATTTCAGCTTAAATCTGTGTTTCGCTGAGAAGGACGCTTTCTTCCTTTGCTCCTGCACTCATCGCCATCACATTTTCAAATGGCACATTTGGAAGCAGCGCCTCATGGCTTGGGGATACGATAAACTTACCTTTAAAGATATCGCGAAGTCTTAATACTTCTTCTTTTACCTGACTGCCGTTCCCAAAGGGCAGCAGTTCCTGAGTATCCACACCTCCCATAAATACCAGCTTTCCTCCATATTTTGCCGCCAGATTTTCTGCATCCATTCCTGCTGCTTTTGCCTGAAGGGGATGAAGGATATCAATGCCCGCATCGATCAGTTTTGGAATAATCAGATCTATGGCCCCGCAGGAATGCATGGCTGTTTTCAGCCCCTCTGCCTTTATTCCCTGAACGATTTCCGTGAGATAGGGCAGTACAAATTCATCAAAGCTCTCCGGACTGATCAGAAGACTTAACTGAGTGCCCAGATCATTTCCAAAAAACGCTGCGCTCAAATATGGTTTTGCCTGCCACAGGTAACGCCGGTTGGCTTCCAGATAAAAATCTACAATATGGCGTGTTGCAGCATGTACTACCTCCGGATCGGTATACATCTTAACAAAATAATTTTCCATTCCAAAAAAATCACATAATACATGAAAAAACGGACACCACATCCCACCAAATACTGCCAGACCTTTTTCATATGCGTATCTGCTATCTTCCAGACAGTTTGTAAAATCCAGATATGCAGGATCTGGCCAGGGAAACGCTTCTATTTCTGCAATACTTTCACAATCAGCAAATATCCCGCCGCTTCCAAGACGTTTCCTTTCCTCGTTAAAACAGTTCCACATAGGTGATCCATCCGGACTTTTCCAGCACTCCGGATCCAGTTCGGGACTCAGCCATATCATATCGGAATTAATTTTCAGGTTAAAATCAGCTTCTGACTTCCCGTTATTTCCAGTAATACCTGTTTCCTGATAATAGATCTTTTTCGCTTCATCCGAAGGGTGCCCTACCCAGAATCCATTTACTTCACAGCTGTTTCCTGCAATCGCTGCTTCAATCAGTTCTCTTCCCCACATAGTTTCTTCCTCCATGACCCGTCCGTTATATTATTCGTAGATACAACAGGCAGCTTCCTGCGCAAAAGCACGGATTAACTCAGGATCCGCATCAAAGAAATGATCGGAAGGTGCCAGGATAAAACCACCATTTTCTCCCGCCGCCTCAAAACATTCTCTAACCCTGCTTCTGGTTGCCTCCCGGGAACAGCCATTGAAAAAATGAAACTGATCGAATCCCCCGATCATACAGACCTTTTTCCCAACTCTGCGTTTTGCCTCTTTTAAATCTGCGTCCCCTCCCATATCCACAGGCGTAAAAGTTTCCATTGCATTGGGACCCATTGCTGCAATGTCCTCTAAGATCGGCATCATTCCACCGCAGGTATGATATACTACCCGTATGTTCTTCTGCTGGATACCATGAATAATCGGCGTGTCAAACGGAGCAACAAACTCCTGAAATATGCCTGGGGATATCACCGTGGTAGATGCATCCCCACCGCCCATTTCCAATATATCATACTTACATCCATCCAGCGTATCTACATAATCCAGTTTGCGCCTCTGTAAAATTCCCAGCACTTCCTTCACCCACTGTGGATCGTCATATGTTTCCATGATCAGATCCTGTATTCCGAAAATGCATGCCAGATCCTGCCAGCAGCCCGGCTGTCCCGAAATATCAAAACATGGTATAAAACCACGGATCAGGCAGTCCTGATGTTCTTTTGCTTCTTCATTGATTTTACCCACGTCCGCCCTGGGACTTGGAAGGTACCTCGCCAATATTTCAATATCTCCTTTCTCTTTGAGCAGGTGTTCCGTCACCCAGGATGTATATTGATTATACTGAACAACCATCGTAAAGGTTTTCTTAGGCGTGTGAATCTTATAGCGAACAGTCCGGTAACCCGTGGTATTTACGGGTTCTTCTTCTATTCTCCAGTTTTCTTCCTGTTCCCTGGTATAAAACGAGTGATTGACCCAGTGTATGGGATCCAGACCCATCTCCCGGAAAAATTCCCGGTCATTGCATCCCCCCATATAAGTATCCCGGAAATATTTCATAATATGATGGGTCGTTGCCGGAAGCCTGTCGGGACAGCCCCCGTCCAGTGCTATTAATAATCTTTCTTTACTTGTCATAATTTCCTCCTTCACAGCAGTCCATTAAGCATTTACTGGGATTCTAAGTTTTGTGGGCTGCCAGAATATATTTACCCCTTAATCGCTCCATCTATCATTGAGTTAATAAATTGCTTTCTGAAAATAAGAAAAATAATCAATACCGGAACAATACTGACAAAAGATACTGCACAGACTGCACCGTAATTTACATTATTTTTACTCATCATATAATACATGCCCATGGTGAGCGTCCTGAGATTTCCACCTGTGGTAAAGATTAAAGTAATAATAAACTCATTCCAGATGGTAACAAAAGAGATCATGGCAACAGCAATCACTCCCGGCAGAATTACCGGCAGAATAATTTTGGTCAAAAGCTGGAATCTGCTGCATCCGTCAATCATTGCAGCTTCCTCCAGCGTAAAGGGAATTGCTTTTAAATAATTCTGCAGAACCATAATGGAAAATGGCATTACCGACGGCAGATACAGTAGAATTAATCCAAAGAAATTATCAACCAGTCCCAGTTTTGTATAAACGGTAAACAGGGGAATCAGGTTTACAAGTCCCGGAATTAACATAGGACATACCACAAAGCCTATAAAAAAGCCCTTTCCCCGGAATTTATATCTGGAGAATATATAAGCTGCAAAGGTCGCAAACAATATCCCGATCACAGTAGAGATACATGCAAGCCCCAGCGTAGAAAGAATATTCTGTCCCAGATTCTGGGTTTCAAAGACATGCTTATAATTCTCCAAGGTAAGCCCGGAAAAAAACTTAGGGGGATATGTAAAAATCAGGTTCTGCGGCTTTAAAGACGTAAGAAATCCCCATAATAGCGGCACAAGCATATATGCTGAAACCAGGATCATGATCACATGTTTGATCACTGCAAATATTTTTTTCTTCATATTTTTATTTTTCATGCCCACTGCCATACTTAATCCACCCACTCTCTGCTTTTTTTATTGATATAGAAATAGACAAATACAATCAAGATGTTGATCACTGCCAATACCATGGAAATTGCAGATGCATTTGTCAGATGGAAATTCGTAAACGCCTCTTTAAACATATAAAGTGCCAGCGTTTCCGTACTGCGAAGAGGGCCTCCATTTGTCAGCACCAGTAGCATTCCGGACTGGCTGATGAAATTAATAATATCCAGCAGCGTGGTTACCAGCAGGATGGGGCTGAATATAGGAAAGGTAATATACCAGAATGCCTGAAGACCGGAACAGCCATCCAGCTTCGCCGCCTCCAGAAGTTCTTTGGATACATTTTGCAGACCAGCCAGAAGCAGAATGGTGGAATAAGCCAGCTGCTTCCACATAGTCACCATGATTACTGCAATCATGGCATATTCCGGTTTCGTAATCAGATTGCTTACCCTTAGATGTAAGGGTTCAAACAGGTAATTCAGGACACCAAAATCCGCATTCAGCATCCATTTCCAGGAAAAACCGGCAACTACATCCGATACAATCCAGGGAATGAATAAAATTGTCATATAGACACCCATTCCCTTAATCTTGCTGTTTAGAATCAGCGCCACGATAACCCCTAATACAATTACAACTATTGTTGCCACAATTACAAAGTACCCTGTATTTCTCATGCTCTCCCAGAAATTCGGATCTTTTAGTATCATCTTGTAATTCTTAAGTCCTACAAATTCCATTTCTCCGGTTCCCGGCATGACGTTCTGGGACGACAGATACACCGTATATGGAAATGGCAGGTAGGAAAACAACAAGAGAATGCAAAAGACCGGAGCTACCAGAAAATAGGGCAGATAGGATTTCTTTTTTGTATGGAACATATACCTTCCTCCTGACATTGCTAATATGTTTCGATAGAAAAGTCTGCATGTGTCTGCATTTATATTGCAGACACATGCTTACAAATTATTCTGCATAGTATTTTTGGTTAAATGCTTCCTGGGATTCTTTCAGTACTGCCCTCAGATCGCTGCTGGGATCCAGGCAGTAAGTTGCCCCCGCTACGGCTAACTCCTCCAGACCTTCCTGGTAATAAACGAAAGGATCCATGCTATGTGCATTGTTATTCAGGTTATCAATAAATTTCTTCTCCAGCCCTTCCTGATACATCTTGTCCTGCTGCGCCTCAATAGTAATTGGAAGTCCTCCCTCTGCCTTGGAATGTGCCAGCTGCTGTTCTTTCTGCGAGAACCATTTTATGAATTCCCAGGCCAGTTCCGGCTGTTTCGATTTACTTGGAATTCCCCATGCCCAGCCATTGGAGAAATGAGGCTGGGGCCCCCCTTCTGTCTTGGCTGGAACAGGAGCAAAATCAAATTTCCCTTCTTTTCCCAGATCAGAAGCTTCCAGTGTTGGTTTTGCATAAGATCCATCAAAGATCATTGCTATATTACCGGCTGCAAACTGCTGGGTAACATCATTATAATCACTGACTGACAAACAGGTCTCCGGCGTAATCTTATATTCATTTACGCAGTCAGACATAAACTTTATGGCATCTGCTGCAGCATCATTATCCCATGCCGCACTTCCGTCATCATTGGTAAGTTTTCCGTCTCCTGCCCAGGTCAAAGGACCTATCGCAGTTTCACCGGAAGCATAATGTTTTCCGCCCCAGAATCCGAAGCCATAAATGCCTTCATGCTCTGACATAGCTTTTTGTCCTGCCGATACAATTTCATCCCAGGTCTTAGGTGCTTCTTTTACATAATCCGTATTGTACCAGATTCCTCTGGTATGTACGGACTGCAGCATACAATAAACCTTGTTGTCTCCGCTGTAAGTGCCTGCTGCCCAGACAGCATTTGAAAAATCATCCCGGTTATAGCTTTGGTCAATCATATCATCCAGAGGCATCAGCGCACCGCTGTTTACCAGGGATGCCAGCTTTTGTGAACTGACTGCAACCAGATCACTGGGTGCCCCTGCCCGGTTAGTAATAACAATTTTGGATTCCAGCTGATCCCAGGGAACCACATTGTATTCAATCTTGATCCCCGTTTCTTCCGTAAACTGTTCATACAGTTTGATCACTACAGACTGCATTGGATCGTCTGTGTTTGCAGGATCAATATAGTTCATCATAGTCAGTACTTTTTCTTCCTGTCCGCCGGATGCTTCTTTCGTCTCATTATCGGAAGCTTCCTTTGTTTCTTCTTTTGTTTCTCCTTTAGTTTCCTGCGAACCGGAAGTTTCTTTTCCACCCCCGCATCCCGCTGCCATGGAACACACCATTGCCGAAACCAGTAACAAAGACATCAGTTTTTTCTTTTTCATACCATTCATCCTCTCTTTCACTTTTCATACATCTTGCAGGCTTACATTCGTTTGCAGTTCTATTTTATGCCTAACCCCATGAATACCACTGCTCTGCTTATGATATCCCAATCACAATTCACCTGTTGTTAAGGTATCTTTATTATATCGAACTGCATCCTGTTATGAAATAGAGAGACCAACGGTGTTGTTTACCAAATTCATCCATTTCATTTATACCGGATTACAGATATAAATGATTTCCTTTGCCATGATTTATAAAAATCAACACACTTGTATAAATATCTAATGTCATTATTTCCCACGTCTTGTTTCCCGTCTTTTCTTATGCTATGATTTCCATAAAGTTACCCCCCCAACTGCAAGCGGAGATGTTTACTAACCTCGCCGCAGGCGCCAAATGAGCCCGCAGGCGCATCCAACTGGTCCCTTGAACGCGGGAATAAAATGATAGGTGGCATAATATGCATAAGAAGACTTATTCCCTTATGAAGATTTTATTTACATCGGCATCCGGCATTATTATCTTAATTTTAGTTACGGTCAGCATTAGTATTACAACCTACTTTACCGACATCTTCCATCAGATGTCCACCACAAAATACGAGGAAGTTTTTGAACAGGCAAATGAACAGCTGTCTATGATTTTTTATGATGTGGCAACCCTCGGTTCTATTCTGGAAAATAACTCTGAGCTTACAGGAGCGGTAAATCTGGCTACCAGTCATCCAAACCAGTTTATCCGACTGCAAAATGAATCCAAAGTACAGCAGCTCCTTGCCACCTCATCCAATTATTACAAATACATTCGAAATATTTATCTTTATAAAAATGACAAAGTTTATTTTATTCATGACAGCTTCTCGCCGATCAATTATTCCGCAATTATGGAGCAGAACTGGTTCCAGGATGTGCAGGAAGGTAAAAAAGACCAGGTTATACTCACATATGATGAAAATTATTTTATCTATGCCCAGTCATTTTGCCGTACACTTATTTCAAAATCACCCGGTGTGATGCTAGTGCTTCTGGACGCTAATCTTCTTCAGAACTGCCTGAAAAATATCAACAGTAATAATGGTGTTATTATCTCGGCATTTGATGCGGAAAACAACCTGCTCTACATACAGAATACCAGCAAACAGGATCTGCTGGAAAACCACCTGACTAATTTAAATGCCTATAATACCGGCGCACATATCAAACTTAAAAATACTACTTATATATTAGCAAAACAAATTAATCCCTTCACCAACTGGACCCTGGTTTCCCTGACTCCGAAAGATGCGACCAAAAAAGACCTTTATCCCATTTATCATCAGATCGTGATGATCGTTTTGCTGGCTTTATTAATCAGTATGGTTTTGACGTTCTTCCTGAGCCGGGTAATTACCAGATCCTTTAAGCCCCTGATGCGTTCCATGGAACGCAGCGCCAAAGGGGATTTTACATTTGACCCATGCACTTCCCAGGTGGCGGAAATTAATGTTTTAATTGAGGGTTATGACGATATGCTGCACAGAATCTCCAACCTTATCAGTCAGATAAAAAATATAGAAGAGGAAAAAAGAAAAACGGAACTTGAAATACTGCAGGCTCAGATCAACCCGCACTTTACCTACAATACCCTGAATTCCATCCGGTGGCTGGCACTTATGCAGGACTCCCCCCAGATTGCAGAGATGATATCTTCCTTTTCTACTTTGCTTCAGATTACCAGCAGCCATCCCAATGAATTTATTCTGGTGGAACAGGAACTGCAGGAAGTCACCTGCTATGTAGATATTATGAAGTTCCGGTATAACTCTGCCATCGATATACTCTTTGAGGTTCAGGAGAAAACAAAAAAATGCAAGACTTTAAAGCTTCTGATTCAGCCTTTGGTGGAAAACTGCTTTTATCATGCTTTTTCAGATGCATCCGATTATGGTAGAATTGTAATACGCGCTTATCTGTCAGAGGATGCACTGGTTTATGAAGTAGAAGATAATGGGGAGGGAATTTCTTTTGACGGCTGCCAACTGCCCCACTCTTCAGAAGACGGGGTACATAATATTGGTCTTACCAATATTAACAAACGCATCCAGATCTGGTTTGGTGAGAAATATGGGATTTCATTTCATTCCGAATTGCATATCGGAACAAAAGTAATCGTAACTCAGCCAATTCTAACAGAAACAGCCAAGGAGGTTGATTAATATGATTCCTGTAATGATCGTAGAAGATGAATTTCTGGTCCGGGTTGGACTGAAATCATTAATAGACTGGAATGCCTATGGATTTTATATTGCAGCAGATGCATCAAACGGCCAGGAAGGGCTGGCCTTATATGAAAAACACCATCCCTACCTGATCATTACTGACATTCGCATGTCCCCGGTAAGCGGACTGGAAATGATGAATGAAATCCGAAAACTGGATAGTGAAGTGAAATTTATCATCATATCTGCCTATAATGATTTTGAATATGCTCAGCAGGCAATCCGCTACGGTGTGGAACTGTATCTGTGCAAATCCACTTTTAAAAATGAGGACCTGACTGCGGCACTGCCGAAAATCAAAGCCTCTTACCCGGATTCCAGGCAGGCGGACCCATCTGATTCAGAACCTTCTATTCAGAATTTCTCAGAAGTTTTTACCGATGCTTCCGATATCCGCAGCCTGGAGAAATATCTGGAGCAGCACCATCTGTCCGACTGTCCAAAGATGGTCATTGCCGCACGCCATGACCGTCATACTAATAACAGCATCAACCAAAACTTATACCACAATATCATCCAGAATATTCTTAAACGTTGTCAGATATCATACCAGTTATACAGTAAAGATGATTTTATCCTCTGTCTTCTGGATGCCTCCGATACAGAAAAAATACGTACCATCGCACAGGAACTAAACAAAACACTGCTCAATTATACAAAACAGCCCTGCTATTTCGGAATTTCCTCTACATTTGCCAATCCTGCGCTGAAACTTTACCGGGCAGTAAATGAAGCCTGCCTCACCTGCAATGAATTTATTTTTGATAAATCCGTAAACATAAGGAATTTTTCCGGCAGCAGTTCATCGAACTGTTACAGCGGCCAGTGTGCCGGAAGTACTGCGAATCCTGCTAATATTGAAATAAACGTGGAACGATTAATGTCTTCTGTTTTTTCATTCCGCAAGCAGGATTCGGAAATGATTATCCGGGAAATAATATTTTCCTGTAAAAATTACAGATCCCTGGAAAAAAGTGTCTTCACGATTTTACTATCCTTTATTGAATACGATAACAGCAGCATGGTATCTGCCCTATTAGAGCGGGAATTGAAAAAAGATGATCTGGACAGGATTGCTACATCTTTGCTGGATTGGATTTATGCCCTTCCATTTAATACAATGGCAGTCAGTAACTCCAATGAATATGTGGAGACCGTGATATCCTATATAAAGTCACATCTGAGCGAGAATCTGTCAATTCAAAGCCTTGCCGATATGATCCACCTGTCTCCAAACTATCTTGGAAAAGTATTTTATCAGAAGACCGGGGCATTTCTGAACAACTATATTACCGGATGCCGTATGAACAAGGCATGTGAATTGCTTCGCGGCACCGACCTGCCGGTAAATACCATCGGAATCATGATCGGCATCAGCAATCCCCATTATTTTTCCAAGCTGTTCCGGGATACGGTAGGTTCTTCTCCCAGTAAATACCGGCTTACGCCGCCTGCTACGTAAGCGCATACACCAGAATCACATGTTTTAAACAGATCTGATTCATGAATTACAAATTTCTTACGGTCTCGAATAAAAAAGGAACGTGGAAATAAATGATGTTTTTCATCCTCATTTATTTACGGCGTTCCTCTGTTATTCGGTAAGGTATTCTTCCAGGAATAAGCTGTTTTCTATCTCCTTACAAATCGGTGTCATTTCATCCTTCTATCTTTAAATATCACCACGTTTTATAGCTATTTTTTTAAGATCTTTTCACATTTCTTTGCAGGCCTTCAGAAAATACTTTATTTTTTCATCGGAAACATTTTTATCAATTCCAACACAGGAAACTGAAATTAATCCACCATTTTCCTGTCCTGTTACCGCCAATTCCTGCACTTCCCGCATAATTTCCTCTTCTGATGCTTCCAAAAGCCGCGCAGGACTATACCTGGCATTTAAAAACACCCCCGGAAACTTACTTCTTACCAAGGCTAAGTCTGAAAAAGCTCCAACTTCCGCAAAGTCCAGATTAGGAATCTTCCGGTATCCGTCCACCACATGTTCCATCGTCGCACCACAGTGATGCACACCAAAGCTGCCAAATGTTTCCGCCAATATCTGATCACAGGGTAAAAGAAATTTTTCGTATAAGTCATTGGAAATCATCTCCACCGAGCAATTGGATGTCAGATAAACCTTCGGCCGTACCTTTCTTACAATTGCCGTAACACCGCCGGAAATATCATCTGACAGCATCTTCAGACGTCTCCCCACTGAAATGGAAAGTTTTGTTATTTCATACAGAACATGCTCTGCTTCTTCCGGTGCCGTATAAAACACCACCATGGCTTCCTGCCCCATCAAATCCATGGAAATGTTTTGTACCCCCTGAAGATTGATATATGGCTCCACATAACCAAACTTACCCAGCAGGTAATCGATTTGCCTCTGTGTTCGCTGCCAGACTTCGCTTTTTTCAAGTTCGGGAGCAAAAATCTCACCTATCTCATCTTCATCCAAATCCCTGCAAATAATCTGCGGAGAATTATCTGCCTGGTATTTTACTTCACAGCCCATCAGTTCCGAATAAAGATATCCTGCGGCTAAAAGGTCAGTCCCAAGCAGAGGGCGCATCAATGGAGCCTTTTCACCCAGACCATACTCACCAAAATGATCGTAAAGTGCACGGCGCATTTTCATATCGCATTCCATTCGATACTGCGGCTCATCAAAAAAGTCCCTGGTAAAATCTATTCCTGCATGGGCATGCCACCAGGACGGATGAAAGGTTATATCATATTTCATCATTTCTCCTCCAAACTATGTAACTTTTCATATAGTTTCTTCTGTTCATCCGGTGTCTTACAGTAAGTTACACAGATAAGCTTCTGTTTTGGTTTCCACAACTTTTCAAAAACCGAGTATGCATGTTCTGCATCTCCAACAGCCCGGGCATTTAACACAATACCACTGCCTGCAAATCCCTCTGCAAAAATCTCCGGGCAATTTGGAGAAGGATCTGTCTCAATAGAAAAAGCACCGTCAGCCATGAAAATATTTTGATAGCGTTTCACCATTTCAATTTTAGACTCCCAAACTCCGCAGGAATGGTATACAACACCTCCAAATGCCGCTCCCAGCCTCTCATCCGAGCTTTTAAAAATGTCCTCATAATCCTCGTTCTGAACCATAATTGACATATCATTACTTAGTCCGATTCCTCTGAATGCCCGGCTGGATGCGAATCCATGTCCCGGTCCTGCCAATGCACTGCCCAACAATTTTTTCTGTTCCATTAGAAAATCTAATAAAAGTCCGGTAACCAGTTCAGACACTTTCTTTACCTGTTCCGGTTCATCCACCACATCATAAAAAAGATTGGTCACAGGCAGCAGGTAGGTAAGCATATTAATGGGGGATTGAACATCGGTCAGGGAAACAGGCACTTTTCCTCTGGTTTTTTCTATGAAATATTCCGTCATCTCTAAAATATGCCTCCCAATCCCAGTCCTGGCTATCGGAACAAAATCGCTGTTCAAAATATCTGCTGTTGATTCAAACTTAGGATCAACACTGGGTGCCTGCCCCGGTTTCCATACATATTCCCCCCCAAAACAGGAGGCAATATATCCAATTCCGTACCAGGGTTCCAGAAAGTTTGCAATGTCTGCCTCATAGTTCATGCTGAGTTTCAAAGCCCCCAGCTGCAGCGCCAAAGATTCTTTATAATCTCTGCATCTGTCATAGAACACTCCGTCAGCCCGTACTCTGCGGTAAACTAAAAGCCCTTCTTCTTTTTGCAGAAAATTACGATTCTTTTCCAACTGTTTTTCCTCATAGTCTGCATATGCTTCCAGGTCAAACCTTTCCGGGCTCACCGGCTCCACTGCTGTTCCCTGTGAATCCCTCAGAGTAGTGTCAAATTTTCTATCCATCATTACCTTTCCTCCATATATAATCAATTCCTGCATTTTTCTTTTTTCTAAACTCTTATGCTAAACATTTTTTGACTGCCGGAAACACCGCCCGTCCAATATTGTAAGCGCTTACAAAGATCCTATATTCTTTTTTTCTATTTGTCAATGGAATGAGATTATGAATGTTGAATTTTTATAGTTTTCTTGAGATTTTATAAATGCGGGAGCATTTAAAAATGGTGAGGGTTAAACTTATGAAGTTACAAATTATATTGGGGTTTAGTTGAGGAATGACGCTTTGTAGATGGAGGTAGTGTACGGAAAGAGAAGGGGACGGACCATGGCAGGCGTTTGGAAGGCTTACCGCAGAACTGGCATTTTCTAACCTTCCCAGAGCGCTTTTTGGCGGCACGCGGGCATTCGCTCCGAAATCCTGATGCATTTCGCAGCTCACTGCCCGCTTAGTATCCGATGGGAGCCAGTCGAATACTATCCGCCAAAAAACACTCCGGCAAGGTAAGTAAATGCTCAGCTCTGCTATACGCCTTCCAAACGCCTGCCATGATCCGCCCCCTTCTCTTTCCGAGATCCAGGTTGTCGCCACAAAGCTGGTTTTCTCAGCTCGGTGGGACCCCGGGGTTGTGGCATGCTGAACGCTATTGGCATAGAACACTTAAAAACCAATAAACCAGCTGGATGTTATCACACTGAACTGTCTCTAAATTCTACTAAAGTATATTTGTGGTCATAGTATCTACATCCAGTTAAGTCTGTGATCAGGAAAACAAGTGAAATTTCGTGTTATCATCCCCCTTTCACACTGAACTGCCATAACACACTCTGCTGCATCCAAAAACAAACAGACCGTCACTACCCAGGGGTCTCCACCAGGCTGAGAAAACCAGCTTTGTATCAACGAATGCTATCTCGGAAAGATGGGTGTGGGAAACTGGCATGGGCGGAGGAAGCGTAGAGCAGAGCTGAGTATTTACTTACCTTTCCTAAGTGTTTTTTGGCGGATAGTATTCGACTGGCTCCCATCGGATACTAAGCGGGTACTGAACCGAGAAATGCATCAGGATTTCTCGGTGAATACCCGCGTGCCGCCAAAAAGCGCTTCGGAAAGGTTAGAAAATACCAGTTCTGCGGCCAGCTGACGGAGCCCATGCCAGTTTTCCACACCCATCTTTCCGTACACTACCTACATCTACAAAGCGTCCCCTTACTCAGCCAAACCCAAATTTATTAATTAAGCACCCCCTAATAATATTGAATTCTAATTGCATTTTACCATACAAGGCCTTATAATAATCTATTAATAATATAAGACCTTACTCTACTAAAGAAAGGGCAGGTGCGTTATGAATATCTATGATATCTCAGAAAAGGCAGGCGTATCCATCGCCACTGTTTCCAGAGTCTTAAACGGAAGTGGAAATGTGAGTGATAAAACAAGGGACAAAGTATTGTCTGTCATACAGGAAACAGGATATACACCCAATATATTTGCAAGGGGACTGGGTTTAAATACAATGAATACCATTGGCATTTTATGTGCTGATTCTTCCGATAGCTTTTTGGCAAATGCCATTTACTTTCTGGAACGGGAACTGCGCAGACACGATTATGATTCCATCCTCTGCTGTACGGGCTATGATCTGGAAATAAAAGAAAAATATCTGAATCTGCTCCTGTCAAAGCGGGTAGATGCTATAATTCTGGCCGGTTCCAGTTATATAGAAAAGAATGCAAAGCAAAACAAATATCTTCTCAACGCAGCAAAATCAGCACCACTGATTATTGTAAATGGCTACTTGCAGGGAGACAACATCTATTGTTCCCTCTGTGACGACAGCCAGGCGATCTACCAATTGACAACAAAACTTTTAGAAAGCGGACGAAAATCTCCCTGTTATTTATATCGCTCCCTCTCTTACAGCGGCCGTCAAAAATTGAACGGATTTTTAAAAGCCTGTTTAGACTTTGGTATAGAAAACGCAAAAAATATCTGCTGTAACAGTGATATACTGTCTACCAGAGACTTTCTGTTATCCGACCGTTCATTTGAGATGCATGACGCTTTTATCACCTCTGATGATGATATGGCGATCGGCGTTTTAAAATACGAACAAAGTCTGGGGCGCAGAATCCCGGAAGATGTATGCATTACCGGCTATAATAATTCCAAGATGGGTATCTGTTGTGAACCGGAACTAACTACCCTGGATAACCGGCTAGAGTTTTCCTGTATCAATGCTGTCTCTATGTTAATGCAGGTTCTGTCAGGTAAGAAGGTTCCTTCTAAGGCGATCATCACTGGAGAAATTGTGGAACGGGGGACTACGAATATTCGGTTTTAGGCTTTTCCTATCATCTAAAGCAGGACAGTATATCCTGGGTTTAGAAAAATTTCAAATTAAAAATAGGATTGAAAAGGAAATAAACCACCCTTCAATCCTATTTAAAATTTCACATATATTTTTTCTATACTCTGTTTTTATTTATCTGTATTTTCAAACTCTGCCGCTTTTTTAAGTGCCTCTTTCCAAGCCTTCTTATAATACTTCTCCACATCATCCATTCCCAGATCCTTCGCTTTCTTCACCATATTCTGCCAAAGATCTTCAAATGTATTCTCGTCTTTTGCATAAACCAGGTCCCAGGAATCGCCGCGCACTACTTCTCCGATTTCCGCAATTTTATTCTCCATAACATCGGATACAGGAGGTATCATATTGACCGCTATGGTAGACTTTGCCACCATATCATTTTCATAAAGGTATTCCGCAAGGACGTCTTTCCCCAGCATCTCATTAACCTCTTTCTGCATTAATGTTTCATCCACATTCAGGCTGGAAGGCCAGTAACGGTAACTGATGGTATACCCGTCATCCATCAGAGTAGATGCCTGTAAACCCAATCCATTAAAATGATATACCCCGTTTTGGAAAGAGCCGCCGCCTTCAACCGGCATGAGATCTTCGCTTTTCTCATTAATCACATCCCAGCCCTTTTCCGTTACATAAGGCTCGCCATCCGATTTGCGTTCCCAGACGCCACCCTTTGGACCATTATACAGATATTGTTCCACCTCCGGATCATAAAGCCAGTTTAAGAACTCACATGCTTTTTTTACATTTTTACAATTCTTACTTATGGCAAAATACCAGTTACGCCCGATTACCTGATCCGGGGCTTCATAAATTTTCATATCCGAGGCCAGAATATTAGCATAACCGTCTGGTCTCTCCTCATTATTTACATGTCCGGAGGAGACATTGTTATAGTTTCCCCAAAGCCAGGAGAACCAGGAAAACATGACTCTTCCTTCGCTGTACTTCTTCTCCAGGTTGCTGTAACTCTGCGTAGCAGAATCGGGATCCAGCAGCCCTCTCTGATTGGCCTCAAAATAGAACTTTAATGCACGCTTATAAAAGCTGTCCTCTTTTAATATAGAGTTTGTTTCCTTTGTTAAAATATTGGTTTCCATCAGTGTAGACACATATTCTGAATCAATCCCATAAAAGTAGGACAGCGATGCAATTTCCAGGGCTGAATATTTGTCCCAGTCAGAAAAAAGAGAAAATCCATAAACTTTCTCACCGGATTCAGTAACCGGCTTTATTTCCACCATTTTTTCTACAACATCCAGATAATCTTCCAGCGTATCTAGCTTTGGAGCTCCTGCCATCTTATAAGCATCCCATTGCAGAAGCGGCACCCAGTTATAAGCATTATAGGACACCGGCCCAATTGAAGTGGGCATGAAGAACAGTTTTCCAGTGCCATTACTGGTATTTTCCATGGTATAGGCAATAGCACTCTGATACTCCTCTGTTTTAAATATAGCCGGCAGCAGATTTTCATATTCTTCCAGGGGAAGCAATAAATCAGCATCCATGAGAAGCTGCGCCTCATCCAGATCACGAAATCCAATGATATCGGGTAGATTCCCCGCTGCCATGTATTGCTTTAATTTCTGCTCTACCTCATTGCCGCTTGCATAGAAATCTACTTTAATGTTGGTGTCTTCATACAGCTTCTGGGCTCCCCAGCCTTCCCATATTCCATCATCCGAGGCTACTGATTGCTGAACAAATGCCGTCAGTATCGTCTCGGCACTATTATTTTCTGTTTTTCCCGCTCCAGACAAATCCTTCGATGTATTACATCCGCCCAAAATCATCAGAGAAGCGCCGGTGATCAACACGCCTGTTATGACTTCGGTGATTTTCTTCCCGATTATTTTCTTCCATTTTATTTTCTTGCACTTCATTTTTTTCATTTCCCTGATCCTCTTTAAATCCCTTACTTTCGCCTGTTTTCTTGCTTTTTATTCTATCGGCTGTTATAATCTCAGTATATCAGATTCGTCTGAATTTTCATAGAATAGATTTCAAGGAGCTATTATGCTGAAAAAAATCTCAAGCGGTTATTATTCAAAAATGATGTTAATTTGTATTACCGCAGTCTGTACCATTACAGCTGTGCTTCTTTCTTTATGCAGTTTTTTAATACGGGATCAGGAGAAATCGGAATATTTGAAAAACTATGATATTGCAGTGAATACCCTCTCTTCCATTCTCGCAACCAAGCAAAACTCTTTTGCCAATACTCTTTCTCCTGTATTTTCCAGTACCTCCCGTTACCAGGCACTTTGCAGCCTCTACCAGAAAGATTATGACAATGATTATAATACATCCCAATCGGTAATCCGTATGCTGTCTGAGATCTGCCGATATGACCAGTTCTGCCGCGGTATTCTGCTGATTACGAATTCCGGAAAGCTTTATCAGTATAATGTCAGCTACGATACTCTGGTTCCATTGCAGTTTGACGGCACAGCGCCAGATTTCACATCCTATGATCTGCAAATTCTTTCTGACTCCCAGATCGATGCTTTAAGCAGTAACTACGATAAACCGGCGGAACATGTCTATGGACTTAGCAGCACAATTTTTGATTACTCCAATAAAAATCTGGTCACATTAGGTCAGATGATAATATTGTACTCTACCGCTGAATTTACCAATGCGATCGCCGATGCACATCTGGATGAAAATGGCCTGTTTACAATTACTGATCTGAAGAAAAATATTGTTTATGCTTCCGACGGAGAATACGGGAATTCTTCAAAACTGCTTCTGACAAATGAACATCCTGACACAACAAATAGTGTCCAGCTTCCAATAGCAGAACATATGAAGAATAATACCAAATATTTCAGTTCCTCAATATTTAATGGAAAGTATGATTTTTATACCAATTACCAACTGCCGGCTTCTGCTGTTGCCGGAAGTTTTACCCTGGTCATCCTTGCTATTCTGGCACTTGTTATCTGTCTGGCATCCATTCTGCTCTACGTTATAACCATGAGGATATCCAATAAGAAAATCAAGACGATACAGGCAGGAATGAGCCGTGTAGGACAGAATAATCTGGATTATCGCCTGCCTCTGCCAAACAGTAACGATGAGTTTAAACAGATCACCGTAAGCTTCAATAAAATGTGCGATGAACTGCAGCGAAACGTGGAGAAAGCATATGTATATGAAATTTCCCAGAAAAAAGCGGAACTTTATGCAATGCAGACAAGTATCAACCCTCATTTTCTCTACAATGCACTGGAACAGATCCGCGTTCAGATCGTCAAAGGCCTTTATAACGATGCTTCCCAGATGCTGCTACTGCTTTCGAAGATGTATCGAAATCAGACCCGCAGAAATCTCTACGTCTCCATCGGTGAAGAACTGAATCTCTGTGAGAACCTGATTAACCTGTATATGTACCGTTTTGGTAATTTCGAATATGAATTTATTATCGATAATTCACTGAAGATCTATGGTATTCCCAAGAATACCCTTCAGCCTCTGATCGAAAATTATTTTGTCCATGGACTGATTCTGAACCGTGATGACAATATGCTGACCATAACGGTCACCTCAGTTACAAGAGATTCAAAAGACATGTTAGAACTTGCTGTAGAAGATAACGGTTCATCCATAACACCGGAGGAACTGGAATTATTAAAAGAAAAACTCAGCCAGCCGGTTATGAAACGCAACGAAGATAATGGTTTTGCACTTTCCAATGTCAACACCCGTTTGAAACTGGTATTTGGTGAAGGATCCTGTCTCATTCCCCAGGCCGGCAGTGACGGATGCGGATTCCGCATTGCATTTTATATACCACCGGTATTGCCGGAGGATATCAAATAGTATCCACTTTATGCAGTGGTATCAACCTGAACAGCGCAAAAGTCTGTCCGGAATGCAGTTTACCGGAATGCTTAATGGTGGCGGAACAGGAATTGAATATTAAAGAAATATAGGTATTTCTACCGGATGAGCAAGAACCTTAAAGGAAACGATAAGTAATACGAAACTTCACTTATTGTGTTTATTGTCATCCATATGAATTATTTATGCTATTTAAAATACTTTTTAATAGACAATATATTTGTATAATGTTATACTGTGATTATGGAATAACCGTTACAGGGTAGTTGACCTCCTACTTTAAAGGATAGGGGGTGGTGCTATGACTACATACCAGGTATTGACACTTATGTTATTATTTGGCGGGTTTTTATTGACACTCCTTGGCTATATAGACAAGCGAAAATAAAAAACTACCCTGTTCTCGCAAAACAGGGTAGTTTTTCTTATCAAATTAACTAGAGGAAAACTGCCTAACCCGAGCGGTTATTCCTTTTATACTCACATGATACCACCTGACGTAAAAAAAGTCAAATCAAACGTTATTCGTTTATCTCATGAAAATCTATACGCATACCTTTGCCTTCATAACATATATGTTTTACCAATACCATTCCATCCAACCGGAAAAATTTCACATCGAATTCCTGTGGATAAGAATAGTTACCCTCCACATCATCTAACATCACACATTTTTGCTTTTCTTCGTAGCGTATTGGAATTAAGGCATAATTTCCTTCTTCGTATTGATAATCCACACCATTATCAAGATAGTAGTCAAAGCTGCCATCCTGTCCTTCATAGACTTCTATCGTATCGGCCGTGCCATCCTTCATACATTTTTTACTCAGCGGTAGAATGGAACCTGCCTTGATAAATACAGGCTGCCAGTTTATGGGGGCTTCTACTTCCAAATTCTGTCCGCCGTTTAATACTTCTTTCGTCTTCTGATGGTACCAGCAGGCCCCTTCCGGAAGGTAGACTTTCCAGGTGGTTTTTCCATCCAGCTTTGAATTTTCCGGACCGTATTCCATCGCCCGGGTTACCGGGCAGACAAGATAAGAAGGACCATACATAAATTCTCCGGATATTTCCCGAACATTAATATCCTTATTGAAATCAAACATCAGGCTGCGCAATATGGTATAATCATCTGCTTCTACCTTGTGTGCCAAGGAATATGTATAAGGCAGCATTTCATAACGCAGCTTAATATAATCCACAATGGTATCGTAATATTCTGTCCCGGGCTCTCCAAAATACCATGGTTCCCGATAGGTATCTGTTCCATGTGAACGCATAACCGGAAGAAAGGTTCCAAACTGCAGCCACCTGGTATACAATTCACGATAACCAAAATCATCTGTTCCTTTTTCGAAAAGACCATGCCAGAACCATGGGGCTTCTCCTTCCTCCACGCCGCAGAAGCGTCTGAATCCTTGCGTAGAGCCTGCAAAGAATGCTCCGATATCCAAGGTCCAGTAAGGAATCCCTGACATACACATGCTTAATCCTTCTGCAATCTGATTGCGGAAAACTTCCCAGGTCGCCATGATGTCTCCTGACCATAGAATTGTGCCGTACTGCTGTATTGAAAGGGAACCGGAGCGAGTCAGGTTTGCAACCCGCTTTTTATTGTCTGACGCTCTTTGATGCTCATAGATTCCTTTCGCGTGTACAAGTGCATAATTATTTGCTTTTCTTGCATCAAAATATCTTGTCAGATTCTCCCTTGCAAGCTCATAACGCTCCTCCTCGGATCTCTTTTCCAAACCGTTCCAGTCAGGAGTGAAGGGTTCTGTGGAATCACACCACCAGGAATCTGCTCCGCTTTTGAATAATTCTCTCTCACACTGCTTCCAGTACAGATCTCTTGCTTCAGGATCAAATGCATCATAAGTAGATAGGTTTGCCAATAACTTGCCCGCATCCATCATTTCCTGATTGTTTTCACATCCTTTATTCATATTTGGCCATATAGAAATCATAAAGGCGGTATCTTTTTCATGAAGTTTATCCGTCATTTCCTTTAAATTCGGGAAGCGCTCTTTATCAACGAATTTATTCCCCCACTGCCCTTCTGCCCAGGATTTCCAGTCTAATACCATACAGGACACCGGAATGTCACGTTTTTCAAATTCCTCCCGGGTAGCCAATATATCTTCCTGGGTAATATAGCGCTCCCGGGACTGTATATAACCAAATGCCCAGCGCGGAAGCATCACTGCTGTTCCTGTTAGTTCCCGGATACCTGCAATCAGAGCATCAAAACCATCTCCGGTAATTACGTAATAAGACATCTGGTCTACCGCATCAAAATTCAGGGTAATCATATTATCTGCCTCTTCATAAGCCATAAGACAGTCAGCATCCAAAAGTATAGCATATCCCTTTGAGGACAGGAAAACAGGCATGG
This sequence comes from Robinsoniella sp. RHS, assembly GCF_001029355.1. Classification (NCBI taxonomy): domain Bacteria; kingdom Bacillati; phylum Bacillota; class Clostridia; order Lachnospirales; family Lachnospiraceae; genus Robinsoniella; species Robinsoniella sp. RHS. The sequence goes on along the minus strand of NZ_JNGB01000072.1, from coordinate 2,343 downwards.
GGATCTGCATATTGTTTTGATAAAGATATTCTTTAACCCCGCGGTAATTATAAGTTCCCTGCTCCTGCTGACCCAATCCGTAGATTGCTTCATCTTCGTCAATTGCAAATTTAAGAATCCCTGAAAATGCATCACCTGTCTTAATACTGGCTGCATTCTCAATAAAAGAACGCTCCCCGTCAATCGTCTTCTTTGTAACAATCTTTGCTTTTTTTCCTTCAATCACATACTGGAAAATCTCACGGTTCTGGAATTCAAAGCTTTTCTGTGCAATGAGCGGAACTCCCCTGCGGGTAAATGCCACGTCCTCATTTGTATCCTGATCCAGTACCAATGTTTCATATTTTTTCTTGCTCACAATTGCCATTCCCGGCTCTCTTAACTTTCCATCCGGCGTCAGCACGACCCTGGTAATATGGCTAACTTCTCTGTTCATACTTATACCCATTGCATATTGCGGACTTGTGTTCATACTTATGCCCATTGCATATTGGGGACTTGTCTGCAATACTGCCACAATTAAAACAGGTTGAAAGAATCCATGCGTGGCTGCCTTTCTTATTCTTATTTTTCTTTCAACTTATCAATAGTGCAAGCTGCATCATTACAGCCTTTTCAAAAGTGCAAATCCATTCCTCTCCAAATGCATTTCTTTTTGACACGTACAATTTTTCAGAACATCTTCCATAGGCTTCTCTAATACCAGGCTGGTATCCTTAGCCGTAAAGTTGATCACATAGTAATAATCAGCTCCATCCAGTTGTCTATGAATTACTTCCACTTTTTTCTGCGGGCATATAGGATTCTTTTCAATTCCGGCTTTTTCGCAGAAATAGGTAAATAAATGCATCATGGATTCATCGTCCACATCTGTTCCAAGATAACATGCCGTACCCTTACCATATGTATGTTCACTGATAGCCATAGCACCCGTTTTATAATCTTCCATATATATTCCGATTGCCCTCGCATCGCCTTTCAGTAAATCACTCCACATACCATCCAGACTCTCCTGCACAGTATTACCCAGATTTAACCTGAGCTTTGTTCTGTTGGATGCAAACACCGGCTCCACTTCTTCAACGTTCACACCAAAGACATCATTCAATCCTGCCGGAAGTGAGTCCGTATATCCAACATTGTCTTCATTCTTGGCTGAAGTCAAGAAGGTAGCTATCAATATTCCGCCGTTTTTTACAAAATTGCGCAGCTTCTCCTGGAAACTTCGGTCTGCTATAAACGCAGTAGGCACCACCAGGAATTTATATCTGGAAAAATCTGCTGCAAACCCAATTACATCGGCATTATATCCCGCATCTTCCAATAAATTGTACATTCTTCCGGCATAATCCAGATAATTGAAATCCGGATCATTCACAGGTTTTATGCGAAGTGACCAGTGCACATCATAATCTACGCAGACCGCGATCTCATTTACAAACTCTGCATTCCCGTAAGCTTTTAACTGCTGCAGAACCCTTGCTGTTTCCTGCATTTCATAATATCTTCTTCTTGGTACTCCATCCATGTCCACGATAGCATAATTCAGCTGCTCTGCTCCAAATGGGAAGGTACGGAATTGGAAATGTAACATCATATCCGCACCATGGGCATAAGACTGGATTACTGCCTGCTTCAGTGCACCCGGATTCGGCTGGACTCTACCGGATCCTCCAAAACGGTGTCCGCCGCCCGACATAAATTCCATTACCCAGAATGCCTTCCCATCCTTAACCCCTCTTGCAAATGCATAAGGAAAGGAATCTACGGCGGCATCCCGAAGTCCGGGATAAAAATCAAATCCGTATACATCCAGGTTCTTCGTACTCTTATAATAGTCAATGCTGTTGGTAGCAAGACCGGTACCATTCGTGGTAACCGGATAATCACTGTACCTATGGAGAATATCCGCCTGAAGATTCTGATACTCTATCTGTGAGTCGCTGGCAAACCGTTCGAATTCCAGGCGCAGAGTAGGATTTTCAAAGTACACCGGCAGGGTCTGCTCTGCACTTACTTCAATTGTATTTACCGGTGGCTTTATCTGATCAAAATTCTCATAATCCTGTCCCCAGAAAATATTTCCGCTTCGCCTGTTGTATTCTTCAATCGTTTTATATTTTACTTTCAGATAATCTGAAAATTTACTTTTACATACCGGACAATGACAGCGTCCGGATGCTTCCTGCGCTGGTTCATTGTCGATCTGAAATCCGGAAACATATGGATTTTTCCCAAAACGTCTGCCGATTTCCTCTGTGATTTTCACGGAATACTCCCGATAGACCGGATTATTGTAACAATAGAATCTCCGTCCACCAAAAGGCCTGACTTCCCCTCTGT
>NZ_JNGB01000071.1:0-6035 GCF_001029355.1 Robinsoniella sp. RHS | reverse complement strand
ATTCCTTTCTTCCGTTGAGCCATCAGGCTGATTTTCCCGCTGATATAATAAGCTGCTGAAGTTTGTTATTTTATAAACTTCAAGCGTGTTTTCACACTGCCCGTATGCGGCTGACTGCTCCACCTTGCGGGAGGGCAGTGCAAAATTGGCGGCGTAGTGGGGATACGTTCTTAATTTGCACGGCTGCACCCTGATTAGCGGAGCTATCAGATCAGGCGATGAATTTCAAACACGCTCTAGTGAGTATTTACTGCTAATTGCTATCCTGTTTACTGTACTTCTGTTGGAACTGTTTTATTTGTTTCTGCCTGAATATCATTTCCTTCTGAATCTTTCCATCCCATAATTAAACCACGTTCTGAATATGGAGTAAAGCTATCAGCCTGAATAGCTTCTGCAAAAACATTAATCTTAAATGTCAAACCAGATACTTCATTGCCCCAGTTTTCCGGTATTTTTACGGTTTGGAACAGATAATCTGATGCCCCAGCCTTCATTGGAGCCTGATAATAATAGTATCCGTCTGTTGATAAAAACCATTTTTGAGTATCAATATCAATCAATGGTAAAATATCTTTAATTTGTTTTTCACTTAAACCTTCAAACTCAATTTTGGCACGTACATATGCTTCTAAAGAACCTTCTGCTACTGTAATTTTAGGGTCTTTTACAATACTCTGATTTGGCTTTACGTCCGTAATTGTATCATCCGGATTTTTACTAAACTCCGGCTCTTCTAAATCGATATCTACTTTTCCCATTGTTACAACGTTTGTTTTACTGTCTTTATCTGTGAAATATGCTAAAGTTGCCCCTACTCCGATTACTGCTACTAATGCTACTGCTGCTACCATAGTTAATATTTTTTTCTTTTTCATAATTATATTTACCTATCCTCTCTTTATTATATCCGTGGTTATATTTAGTGTTATATTTGGGGTATATTTACAATAAATTATATGCTGATTTAATGATGTTTTCGTTGTCTATGCCTCTGGATTTAATGCTTTACTTAACTGTGCAGTAGCTTCTTCCAGTGCTTTTGCTTCATCAATACCATCAGCCTGAATTGCAGCTGCAACAACATTTACTGTCCCAACAGTACCTTCTAAATTACCCTCTGCCTTTTCATTATATTTAACGCTTGTAAATACAGCCGGAAGTATATTATTTTTGTTCTGTTTTAATACTTTATCTTTATATTTGTAGATACCATCTAAGCTTATAGTTTCATCTGTCTTAATCCAGTCTGTATTCCATCCATCAATAGTAAAGTTCTTACTTACTAATTCATCTGCTCCGCTTACCTGTACATACACCCAACAGTCAGCAGAATCAGCATTGACTGTAACTACCGGTCTCTTAGCAACTTCCTGTCCCGGATACATATTCTTACCATCGGTCGTATCATTCCACTCTGTTTCTTTCGTAAAATCTTCATTCGTTTCACCGGTTTTTTCATTTAAATCAATCTCTACTTTACCAACTGTAAATGTATTTTGTGCTACATCTGTCGTGCTTGTTAAGTACGCTAAAGTTGCTCCAACCATTACTACACCTGTCAAACAAACTGCTGCTACCATCGTAACTAAACTTTTTTTCTTCATCTCATTATCTCCTATTCTTTCTATCCATTTATAAGTTCTTTTCGACTTCCTATGTTATGTATCCAGTATATAACAATCCAGTCACACACTGGTCATACAGAGATAATTCCATGATACTTTTTTATTCTTTTTTACTATCTTTTTTATTTTCTTTTTTCTCGTCTTTACTGAAAATTTCAGGTAAAAAAACAAGCAGAATTAACACTATAAATACGGCACATATCCCCGCTATTCCAAGCGGTGTTTTAGCATAAATACTGATATATCCCATGAGCGGAATATGAAATCCCACCTTACCGATAATGCTGGGTGCTGCTACCGGTTCGGCATCTTGTACTTCATTTGCATCACCTTTTGTTGTGATTAGCTGGTTCTCCTGATCCACATCTTTTATTCTATGTGTTACCACCGTATCGATTCCCATATGAAAACTAATTACATCTCCCACTTTTAATTCATCAAACGGAGCTTCCTTTACATAAGCAATGGAACCCACACCTATGTTGGGTTCCATACTTCCGCTTAAGACTGCCATCGTTTGATATCCAAAAAAGTGTGGTACAATTAACGCTGCTGCAACTAATGCTAATATAATTAATAATAAAGAACTTAATATCCCACATACTTTTTTTAACATCTCTTTTCCTCCAAGCTTCTAACTTTTTTGTCGTATTTTGCATTTAAATAACATAAATATACTTTATTCAGCACTATAAATCTTCCATATTTTATTTGCTGATTCCACATTAAAATTCCCATTTTTGTCTAATGCAGAAATTACATCTCCTGCATCATTAACAGCTTCTGCCTGCACCGCTTCCTGGTATAATGTCATATCAAATGGTTCAAACTTTGCCGGATCTTTTATTTCATATTTACTGAATAATGCCTGTGTGCTTTCTCCCGGCTGAACAACGGCATTATAATAATAAAACCCATCTTTTTCATTATAAATCCACAATACATCTTTGCTTCCGCCAGAGACACCTACATTACTCTCTGCACTCTGAGGAGATATAGTCATTCTCATACGAATAATGCATGCATTTTTACCTGTGTTTCTCACTGTGGGCTCTTTAATACCTTCTGATGCAACAATGTTTTCTTCAATATCAGTTGTTACATTTCCAACGGTAAAAGTATTTTCTTTTACCGTAGAAACGTCCGAGTATAACGCAATTGTCATACCGGTAATACCTATTGCTGCCACACATACCATAACCAGAGTGGCCATCAATGCTTTTTTATTTTTTATAAATCGATTCATCTTATCCACTCCTTAATTTTCTTTATTCTCTGACTTTCCCAACTGATCCGGAGTAATTACAATATTACCATTTTTGTCCATGGTAAATTTATTATTTACCACATCTGTATGGGAATAGTTATCCGGATTCGTACGAATATTTTTAAATGCTACTGTCTGATTTAATGCAGTTTTCTTTAATTCTGTTTGTTTTACATTTCCACCTACACATTCATATCTAATCGTTTCTAACTCAGTTATTTCATAATTTCCAAGGGGTAAAAGTTCGAAGGTTTTTGTCTGTGTTAACGCTTCATCTTTTTTAAAACGCATTGTATATTCAAACACTTTTCCCGTTTCTAAATGTTTAATTTGGAATGTAAAAATCGGATCACCATTGTCATAATTTACAGTATCTATAGTCTTTTTAATTGTCAAATTTCCTAACAGCAAGGTATTCGTAACAATAACTTCTGCATTCTTTTTAAACAATAATTTTCCGGAAGCTTTTTCATCAGTCGCCAGAACTTCTGCATTTACTACTTTATAGTTTTCTTTATCATATTTTGTAAATGCCTGATTGAGTTCATTTAAATTAGATTCCTTTACTTCAAAACTGGTTCCTGACGGAATCTTGGGAATCCTGATTTTATCACCTGCTTTTACATATATCTTTCCTTTGACTGCCTGCTCACGGTTTTCATCTTCTTTTGCTTCATTTCGAATAAATTCACCTTCAAATAAATGACCTCCGACAGTAACCGTCAATTCATAAATATCTTCTGAAGATCCTGAAATTAACACTTTTTCAATTACCAGATCCTGCAGGTTATCTCCTGTACAGAAGTTTTGAAAGTTAACGGTAAGGTCTGTTCCAACCAGCAAAGCCTGACTTCTGACAATATATTTATCTGATCCTTCGTCTCCTTCAATTATGGAACCATTCTCTGTCGTTAACTTTACACCATTCACTTCAAATTCATCATACTGGCTCTGAATAACATCCGTTTCTTCCACAAAATACTTTTTGCCCATATCAAACTGGGTAAACTGAGCTGTCTGACCATGTTTTAAAGTAAAACTGCCATTAAGGTCAGTCTGCATTTCTTTTATCTTACTTCCATCAATAAGTGTATATGCCCCATTTGTAACCAAGCTATACTTTGTATTATCATTATCGCGCGTTACATCTCCATTTTCATCTTCTACATAAAGTTTAAAGTTAAAGTTTACATCACTGAATGATCCTTCATTTATATTACCAATTTCTTTTGTAACATTTACACTTCCCTTAGGAACTGCCGGAATATTGAATTTCAACTTACAGTTAGATGCTCCTGCACCACGCTCCATATAGAATATCTTAATTTCATGAGCTGTATAGTTTTTAAAATAGTTCCCGCCTTCTACAAATTTAGAGGTATCTGCCTTTGCTTTCTGAAATAAAGCTTTTATATTTGTATCTGCAACTCCCTGAACCTTTACATCTCCTGTTTTGAAATTAATGCTTCCGCTGCGGGCATCATGACAACCGCCAATATCTAACACCAGAACGCCATCGATGAAAACCCACATATCATCATCGCCGTTAAATTCAAAAACCATTGGACTTCCATCTACCATTCCATTTTGCGGCTGTGCAAAGGAAGCGCTCATATTCATGCCAAAGTGATACGTTTTTCCCTGGGTAAGATATAATTCTTCTCCATACCGGGAATCATTTTTGTCTAATTGGTTACCCTGTTCGTCGTAGTAATTTTTATTTTTACTAAGTTTTCCATTTGCTATATTATTGTACGGCATAAAGTTACCACGCTGATAATATAATTGATTTGCATTATCCGGTGTTCCAATCTGTTGATAAACAGTAAAATCACCTGCATTATCACCTGTCTGATTTAAATAAGCATAATTATCAAAACTGCTATAGTAAAAGTACTTACTCTCATCATATACACTTTGTAAAAATAAATGGTTTGCATTTGCCTGAGTGGTGTAGCTCCCCTGTGGATTAAACCATTCTTTTAAAGTAGTTCCTCTGAGATCCTTATTACTTCCGGATTTTTTAATTGCCTGACCAAACTCTTTACTAAACACAGGATAGCCATCTGCATCTAATTTATTCTGGACCATCCCCTGTTTAACGCCGCGGCCGGCAGTAGTTTCATTCCATTCCCCGCCCGAGAACTGATGCTTATCAACTCTATAGTTAAACATATTCAATTCAATGCCCTTGCTATTGCTGTCGATGGTATCAACTGTTTTAAGATTGTCAGTATATTCAAAATATAATTCATCGCCTGGCTGCACATTGTATGCTTCGTCATTTGAACTCCACTTTACCTGCCATCCGTTGTTACTTTCATTTTTCCAGAGCATTACATTGCTGACATCTTTTTGTCCCCCCCATGAATCAGAAGTCATATATGCACGACAAAAAGATTTATTTTCAAGTGTCTTATGATTATCCATATCTTCACTCTGAATCCATTCACTGATTTGACTGGGTGAAGCCTGTGGCCAGGATACTGCTGTCTTATGTTGAAAACTAATAGGTTCATTCATTAAATCATTTCCCTTTTTATCAACAATGTGAATTTTCAAACTCTGCGTTGTATTCGCTTGACCCGAACCAGCAGTATTTTTCCAAACTAACGTAAATATTGAGAAACTGTTAACTTGAAAATTGGTTGTTACCACTTCAGCTTTATTATTAACATCTACTGAGGCATGTTTAATTTCTTCAACATTTATATCCTGATTGCCATTTTCATTAAAATGGTATACCGTAACATTCTGTTCTGCATTGTTTTCTGCTTTTTCAGCATTACTCTTTGTTGTTTTTTCCGGTTTGACTCCTTCTTTAAAATCCATAGTCACTGCCACTTCACCGGAAGGTTCCACCTCAACACCATCTTTTACAAAACTAATATCATATGCCAGAAATCCTGTTATTGTATCATCTTCTGCTTTTGCATTGTTATTTAACAGGCTCTCTACTCTATCCAGTTCCTCTTTGTCTACTACCGGGACAACTTTCAGTTCTGCTCCTCTGGGAAGTATCCCCGCTTCACTTAAAACAGCCTTTACCGTCACCTGGTCATCATCGTATGTATATTCTGTTGTTGTATCCTCACCATTCCAAGCAATTGCGAACTGGCTTACATTATCTGATTCAAATG
>NZ_JNGB01000070.1:0-31693 GCF_001029355.1 Robinsoniella sp. RHS | reverse complement strand
ATCTGGATGCAGTAAAAGACGAACTTTCATTAAAAGACTATGTGCAGAAAGGAATTGACGTTCTGAACAATGATACTGGATTCTTTATGATGGTTGAAGGTGGTAAGATTGACTGGGCATGTCATGCAAATGATGCAGGATCTGCCATCAACGATACAGAAGCCTTAAGTGACTCGGTGGAAGCAGCAGTAGAATTTTATAAGAAACATCCGGACGATACACTCATTCTGGTAACCGGTGACCATGAAACCGGTGGATTAACAATCGGATATGCAGGAACAGATTACGATACTTATCTGACAAACCTGACAAACCAGAAAATATCCTATGCGAAATTCGACTCTGACTATGTTGCAAAATATAAAGAAAATAAAACAGAGTTTAAGGAAGTGTTAAAAGATATAAAAGCAAACTTTGGCTTAATGGCAAAAGATGATGCGGATGCAACAGAAGATTCCAAACTGGTTTTAACAGATTATGAATATTCCCGCCTGGAAGATGCTTATAAGAGAACACTGGAAACAGGAACGGCAAAGAAGGATGGGATGTCTCAGGAAGAATATATTTTATATGGAACCTATGAGCCATTATCGGTAACCATTACACATATTCTTAATAATAAATCAGGTATTAATTTTGCATCTTATGCACATACAGGACTTCCGGTACCGGTATATGCACAAGGAGCAGGGCAGGAAAAATTCGAAGGGTATTATGATAACACAGATATATTTAAAAATCTCGCACAGCTTACAGGAGTTAAGTAATTGTTTCCCAAAATGCGAAAACTGAAGTTTACCCGAGAAACAGTTTGCTACCAGCTGCCGGTCATATTCTGTCTGGCGCTGATGGCAGTACTGTTTTTTTTACCTACCGGATTTGAAGATGCAGTCATTTATAAAGGGACAGAGCGCTGTGCGGCGGAAGTTCTAAATACCGATGACAGTAAAATAATCAGTACCGGACTGATCAAATCAGGAGAACAAAGATGTACGGTCCGTTTTCTGGGAGGAGAATTTAAAGGATTAGAGGCAGAGGGCTTTAATATGCTGAACGGCTCTCTGGAAGCAGATAAAATTTTTCGTCCCGGGGATAAGGCGCTTGTGGTAATCAGTCACAAAGGAGATGAAATACTTTCCGTAAACCTGATAGACCACTATCGACTGAATAAGGAACTGATACTTGCCGGATGCTTTGTGGTGCTATTAATTATATTTGCAGGTAAGACAGGAATTCGGGCAGTATTATCTTTTGGACTTACAATATTGATGATATGGAAATTACTGGTTCCTATGTATCTAAAAGGTATGCAGCCGGTAATGGTGGGACTGGTCATTGTGCTGTCACTGACGTTTATTATTATCACGCTGGTTTATGGATTTGACCGGAAGGCTTTTGCAGCGGTCAGCGGTTCCTTCCTGGGCATTATAACTACCTGTATAATGGGACTGATTTTTACAGATGCTTTTAAAATCCATGGTGCTATTATGCCTAATTCAGAGAGCCTCTTATACAGTGGGTACGAGAATCTGAATCTTACTCAGATATTTATGGCAAGTATCTTCATCGGGTCGTCAGGAGCGGTTATGGATCTGGCGGTAGATATCACATCTGCCGTGAATGAAGTAATCCAGAAAAAGCCGGATATCGGATGGAAAGAAGCAATGCAGTCAGGAATGGCTGTAGGAAGAGCAGCCATGGGAACCATGACAACTACGCTGCTTTTGGCTTACTCAGGCGGCTGTGTAGCATTATTGATGGTGTTTATGGCTCAGGGAACCCCCATAGACAATATTTTAAACTATAAATATGTATCATCCGAGATACTGGACACCATTGTAGGGAGCTTTGGATTGGTTACGGTAGCCCCTTTTACGGCACTGACAAGCGGTGTATTTCTTACAAGAAAGAAGAAATTATAAACTGGGCATTTTGTTTTTGAATCCCGCATAAATTGTTTAAAAGGAAACTGTCGGGGAGGTTTGCAGTGGAGGAGAAAACAAACAGGGAGATATTAACTGCACTAGAAGCAGAAAAAAACTGCCTTAAGAGGCAAAGGACTTACCTGCGTTTCATTGCGGCAACTCTGGCTTTTTTTCTGGCGGCAGTGATTCTTTTTATTGCAGTTGCGGCACCCAGAGTAAAGACGATTATAAATAAAGTGGAAACAGCATCCGGGAATCTGGATGAAATATCGCGTCAGCTGACTGATGCAGATATTCCATCCATGATAGATAAAATTAGCCGTTTGGCGGATAATAGTGATCAGGTAGTGACTCAGGCAGCAGAAAATATGGATAAGATAGATTTTGATAAATTAAATAAAGCAATTACAGACCTGCAGGCGGTGATTTCAACCCTTGCAAGGGTATTTGGATAGCTTATATTAGAAAAAGACTCAGGAATTATTCCAGTGAGTCTTTTTCTTCGTGTCTGGCTTTCATTTTTGGCGGTTCGAAATGATAAACTTCTTCATAAGAATCCAATTCAGCCTTGCTCTGAGGAGCGGAGGGGATCAGACCGGTACAGTCCATGGAAGAAGCGGAATTGCCCAGATAGTCATAATCATCGATAATTTCATTGTTCGTTTTGTTATCTTTCATAGGGATTCCTCCTGATTTTTATATGAAAAGTATAGTTTGCTTTTCAATTAGTATGCGGAAAAGCAGAAAAAATATCCCCTTTTATCCTATTTTTGTGTAATCCTTTGAAAACTTGGCCCCGGTTTAGGTTTTTATGGATTAATCAGTTTAAATATGTTAATATGGTGGCATAGGTATCGATACCACATTTTTGAAAATAAACATTAAAATGATGGTGTCTGAAGAATAAGGGAGGTCATGTTTATGGTAACATTGCAGGGAAAAGGCGTTTTTGGCGGCATTGCCATCGGTGAGATAGCCTTTTATAAAAGAGCAGAGGGACAGGTTCAGCGTAAGAGAGTGGAAGATACAAGTTCCGAAATCCAGCGTTTTGAATCTGCGAAGGATAAAGCAATTGAACAGCTGGGTGAACTGTATGACAAGGCAGTCCAGGAAGTGGGCGAAGGGAATGCAATGATTTTCCAGGTACATCAGATGATGCTGGATGATTTAGACTATGTGGAAGCTATTACCAATATGATTACAACACAGCAGGTGAATGCAGAATATGCCGTAGCTGCAACCGGAGATAATTTTTCACAGATGTTCGCATCTATGGATGATGAGTATATGAGAGGCCGTGCTGCCGATGTAAAAGACATCTCGGAACGTGTAGTCTCTATCCTTTCCGGAAATGAGAACAGCGGGCTGGTGACGGATAAGCCGGTAATATTAGCAGCAGACGATCTGGCTCCCAGTGAAACGGTGCAGCTGGAAAAAGATAAAGTGCTATCCTTTATTACCCAGGGTGGATCTACCAACTCCCATACCGCGATTCTTGCCAGAACCATGAATATTCCTGCAATTATCGGAGCAGGGAGCGGTTTGTCAGAAGAATATGAAGGAAAACTGGGAATCGTAGACGGAGCAGAAGGTCTCATTTATGTTGACCCGGATGAAGAGACGCTTACGAAATATCAGGAAAAGCAGAAAGAATATCAAGGTAAACAGGAGCTTTTGCAGCAGCTAAAAGGCGAAGAGAATATTACGCTGGACGGTCAGAAGATTAAAGTATATGCTAACATCGGCAATGCATCTGACATTGGTGCCGTGATGCAAAATGATGCAGGCGGCATCGGATTGTTCAGAAGCGAATTCTTGTATCTGGAGAGTGATAATTACCCTACGGAAGAAGAACAGTTTAAAGTATATCGATATGTAGCGGAGACCATGGCGGGGAAGATGGTTGTTATCCGGACCCTGGATATCGGGGCGGACAAGCAGATTGATTATTTTAATCTTCCGAAAGAAGAGAATCCGGCACTTGGGTACCGGGCAATCCGTATCTGCCTTACACAGCATGATATTTTTAAAACGCAGCTTCGTGCTCTTTTCCGTGCATCGGCATTTGGCAATATTGCTATTATGTTCCCAATGATCGTAGCAGTAGAAGAAGTCCTGGAAATCAAAGAGATTGTTGCAGAAGTGAAAGCAGAACTGGATGAAGCAGGGATCCCGTATAATAAAGATACACAGCTTGGAATTATGATCGAGACACCGGCAGCAGCGATTATCAGTGATGAACTGGCTAGGGAGGTGGATTTCTTCAGTGTGGGAACCAATGATCTCACACAGTATACGACCGCAGTAGACAGACAGAATGCGAATCTGGATAAATTTTATTACCCACATCACAAAGCGCTGCTCCGCCTGATTAAAATGGCAGCAGACAATGCCCATAAAAATGGAATCTGGATCGGCATTTGCGGTGAGTTAGGTGCGGATATGGAATTGACAGAGACTTTTTTAAGCATGGGAATTGATGAATTGTCCGTTTCCCCGGCATGTATTCTGCCATTGCGTAAAAAAATCAGAGATACAGATGTAAGCAAAGTGAGAGATGTCAGACTGGGAGAAGTGTAATCAGACACATTAGAATGTATCTTAAAATCATTCCGCCATCTGCACACCCCGCTTCACATGGAATCTGCGCCGAAAATAGTTGAAAGAAAAAAGAATGGAAGTATTGCAGGTAAGCCTGCAATATGCAATGGGTATAAATATGAAAAAATTAGTTTGTTTTGATATGGATATGACTCTTTTAGATCATGCAACATATAGTATACCGGAATCTGCGATGAAGGCTTTGGATCATCTGAGAGCAGAGGGACATATTATCGTGCTTGCTTCCGGAAGGGACATGGAAAATGAATTCAGCCGTCCCCTGGCGGAACTGGTCCATCCGGATGCAATTGTTCATGCTAACGGACTGAAGGTAACGATCGGAAATGAAAAGATATATGAGCATTTCATGGAGAAAAGTATTGTGAAAGAACTCCTGGAATTTGCAGAAGAGCATCATATCTGTATCGGTTATAACCTGGGTGATATCGGCTATTTTGTGAACAAAGAGCGTGTGATTGAAAGAGAAGTTCAGGTATTTGGAAGCTGTGACAGAAAATTTGGAGATCCCGGAAAATTATTAGATGCGTCCCTGCATGCGCTGGCTGTGTTTGGCACACTGGAGCAGGTTCAGAAATTAGAAAAGGCATTTCCATTGTTAAAATTCCCTATGTTTTCGGGAAATGTAGGTGCAGATATTGTGGATAAAAATACATCCAAGGCTGTTGGAATCGAGGCCCTTCTTACTCATTATCAATTGGGATGGGATGATGTGATCGCATTTGGAGACAGCATGAATGATATGGAAATGATTCATGCGGCAGGTTGTGGCATAGCCATGGGAAATGCAATAGAACCACTGAAGAAGGCAGCTGATTTTGTGACCAAAGCCGTGAATGAAGACGGGATCTGGTATGGACTGCAAAAATTAGGATTATTGTAAATTACCATTTATATATCCTAATAAGAATTGGAAGGAAAGCAATCATTAATACAATAAAGTATACAATAAAACGTACAACTCCAGGAATGATAGAACAATTTCCAGAATGTTCGAAAGTCCATTCTGGAGTTGTTTTGTATCAATGATATATGATTATTCCGGATTCTGATTCGTGTGGTTGGTAACGGAAGAGTCCGGTTGATCCTTTCCGGTATCAAAATTAGTGAGCAGAAACTTTTTAATAAAAAAGAGTACACCGATAGCGACAATACCGACAATCGTTTCAAATAAAGACATATGTTCTACAACCATCTGCCGGGCAGTGGCAAACATCAGTACTTCAATCAGTGTTTCGGGCGTATGTTTACAAAGCATTTTCACAAATTCGATTCCGACCACCAGACTCAGGGCGGTGGAAAGAAATTTATTAAAGTTGTCAAACTGAGCATTCGTAGCCATATGGACTACATCCGGTATTAAATGAAGGCTTAGAATAAGAATAGCAGCGGTGATTAAAACAGCCAGAAATAATTCCATGTAATATGAGATTCGAAAGAGCAGGTTGTGATATTTTTTCTTCATAATTTAGATTTCCTCCTGTGTAGTACAATAAAAATAATATATCATAGGATGGGCAATTCTGGTAGTAAAATTTTACGGAGGATGAGAGGAGTAAATCTGGTATCAAACGTATGGATAAAGGAACAGATGCAAATGTTATCTGAGGATAAATTCAGAGATTTTACCATGAGGCTTATGCCGGGAGTGGAAAATGTATATGGTGTCCGCCTGCCAATTCTTCGGAAAATCGCAAAGACGATTGTAAAAGAGGATTGGAGGGCTTATCTGGAGGAAGCACTTGATGACAGCTATGAAGAGATAATGCTTCAGGGAATGGTGATAGGCTATGCCCGTATGGACCTTTTAGAACTTTTACCCAGAATTGATTGTTTTGTGGGTAAGATAGATAACTGGTCAGTATGTGACAGTTTTTGCGCCGGCCTCAAGATAACGAAAGAATACAGAGAAGAAATGAGGTTGTTTCTGGAAAAGTATCTGAGAAGCCAAAATGAATATGAGCTACGGTTTGGGGTTGTTATGCTTTTAGATTATTTTGTAGAGGAAGCATATCTGAAAGGGGCATTATCAGCATTTGATGCCATTAAGCATGAAGGATATTACGTCAGAATGGCTGTCGCCTGGGCAATTTCCATTTACTATGTGAAGTTTCCCATACAGGTTATGGAATATCTGAAAGAGAATGAATTGGATAACTGGACCTATAATAAGGCGCTTCAGAAAATAACAGAATCACTGCAGGTTGATAAAGCAGCAAAAGAATATATCCGTTCCTTAAGAAGATAATGGGGCATTTAGAGGTACACTTTAAAGAGGAAAAATTCCTTGTTAAATTATTGACAATATATGGAAATGGTGTTATATTGATCTTAATAAAAGGGAGTAGCCAACACCGTAAGGTGATTCGAAATCGTCAGGTCGATGTAAAACATCCGTATCGAATGAAATGTACGAGACTTTTATTGTAGCATGAGTTGTTGCAATAGGGGTCTTTTT
The DNA here is from genome assembly GCF_001029355.1 of Robinsoniella sp. RHS. Taxonomy (NCBI): domain Bacteria; kingdom Bacillati; phylum Bacillota; class Clostridia; order Lachnospirales; family Lachnospiraceae; genus Robinsoniella; species Robinsoniella sp. RHS. The sequence continues at coordinate 24,691 of NZ_JNGB01000070.1, read as the reverse complement.
CTTTACCCCGAACCATAAAATGCAGCATACTCAAATTTCCGGAAGTGCTCTGAGCATGAATAAGGAGGTGAAAAGTTGCAATGAAAAAGAGCATTTCAAACTAATAATGATTCATAGCAAATAGGATAAAGGAGAAAAAATATGAATATGATTATGGACAACATTGGGATTTTCATTGGTTTGATTGTGGTATTAGTTTTACTTATTTTAGTGTTGGTAACAGGATATGTAAAAGCTCCGCCGGATACCGCATTTATTATTTCCGGACTTCGTAAAAAGATTATAATAGGAAAAGCAAGTATTAAGATTCCGGTGCTGGAACGACTTGATAAATTAAGCTTAAAACTGATACCAATCGATGTTAAAACTTCCAGTTCCGTACCTACCGCAGATTATATTAATATCCAGGTAGATGCTGCCGTAAACGTTAAAATCAGCAGCGAAAATCAGCGTCTGGGGCTGGCAGCGGAGAACTTCCTGAATCAGAACACGCAGTACATAGCCCAGGTGGCAAGAGAAGTTCTGGAAGGAAATATGCGTGAGATTGTAGGCAGAATGAGGCTGGAAGAAATGGTTGGTGACCGGCAAAAGTTTGCAAATCTGGTAAAAGAAAATGCGGAACCGGATCTGGCAGCCATGGGACTTGACATTGTAAGCTTCAATGTGCAGAATTTTACGGATAATAATGGGGTTATCGATGACCTTGGTATTGATAATATTTCACAGATTAAGAAAAAAGCAGCCATTGCAAAAGCAGAAGCAGAAAAAGAAATAGCAGTGGCAAAGGCCGAAGCCGACAAACAGGCAAATGATGCGAAGATCAATTCTGACAGGGAAATTGCCATTAAAAATAATGAACTGGACATACAGAAATCGGCACTTCAGAAAAATGCAGATACGAAGCGTGCAGAAGCAGATGCCGCTTATGAGATTCAGAAAGAGCAGCAGAGGAAAACAATTGGTGTTACAGCGGCAGATGCGGATATTGCGAAGGAAGAGAAGATCATTCTTCTGAAGCAAAAAGAAGCAGAAGTTATGGAACAGTCACTGGATGCCCAGATCAGGAAAAAAGCGGAAGCGGACAGATATGAACGTCAGCAGAAAGCAGAAGCCGAATTATTTGAACGTCAAAAAGAAGCAGAAGCAAAGAAATTTGAAGTTCAAAAGGAAGCAGAAGCACAGAAATCAAAGGCGGAAGCGGACAGATATTCTAAGGAGCAGGAAGCGCAGGGTATTCAAAGGGTCGGTGAAGCAGAGGCGGAAGCAATTCGGGCAAAAGGACTTGCGGAAGCAGAGGCGATGGAAAAACGTGCGGAAGCTTATCAGAAGTATAACAATGCGGCTATGGCACAGATGCTGATTCAGGTACTTCCAGAAATTGCTGGTAAAATTGCAGAACCTCTGAGCCAGATTGATAAGATTACTATTATTGGAGGAGGAGAAGGAAGCGGAGTTGATTCAGTAGCCGGAAATGTTCCCGCAGTTATGGCAAAGCTTTTTGAGTCCATGAAAGAGACGGTGGGAATAGACCTGGGCGAAATCATGAGAGCCGATACCTATGATGCTAAAGTGAACCGCAATATCACAGTAGAAGGATTGGAAAAGGCGGATGATATACAGAGAGCACAGGCAGAAGCTGCAGTTGTAAGTGAAGCTATGAAATAATAGAATAGCAGCTCTGCCGGTTGGGGGCAGAACTGGTTTTCTTAGCATAATTGGAACCCATGAGGGTTATAAATTCTAAACTTTTTCAAAAAATCACAGCAACACAACCGTAGGTTGTGATATGCTGTGATTTTTGGTAAGTATCTATCACTACAATAGTGGCTCCTTTTTTTGCAGCTAAAAGTGTGCGTTGCAGGTACTATAAGATGTCATGATCAGTAGTATCTCTCCGTACAAGCACAGGAGGGATTTTTTTGTGTACGGGTTCCGTGGAAATGTTCGGGCGCCGTTTTTTACGTTCGGACATCTGGGATACCAGCAGTTTAACAGCTTCCTCGGCAAGCAGGCTGATTTGCTGGCCTACCGTTGTAATGGGGATAATGGCTTCTTTGGAAATGGGAGAATCATCAAACCCCACAATCCGGTAGTCATTGCCCAGGGAGCCTTTCTTCCGGATAATAATATTGAGCAGAACATTGGCATGGGTATCGTTGGGCATAAAAATGCCCTTTTTTTGATTGGGGTATCGTTTTTCAAGGTCTTCATAAATTTCTGTAAGCTTCGCATTGCTTGCTTCGAAAGTAGATCCCAGATCGCAGTAGATAATCTCATTCAGCATTTTTCCTTCTTTGCAGATATCCTGGAATCCCTTAATCCTTCCGTATGCTGGAATATAGCTGGGGACATCGCTGTTAATATGGATTAAGACATTGCAGTTATTTTTAATCAGCAGGCTGGTTGCCTGGACAGCTCCCATATAGTTATCCGTATTAATGCTGGAAATATACTGGTCTTCACGCTCAATTGCCACAATCGGGATGTGGTATTCTGACAGTTCTCTGGATGGGATAGTATGGCTTAAGATAATCAGTCCCTCAATCTGGTATGCCATCAATTCTTTGATATAATTGCGTTCAACTTCCGCATCATCATTTCCAACAAATACAAGAAATTTATAGCCATATTCCTGATAAGATGAAAGAATCTGGTTCAGCATCTCAGAATAGTAGTGAAGATACAGGTTTGGAATAATAATGCCTACAAACTCGGTACTCCCGCTTGCCAGGATCCGCGCCACCTTATTTTCTTTATAATCCAGAGCTACCAGAGCGTCTGCAATTATTTTCTGGTTTTCTTCAGTCAGTGAGTCCGGGTTGTTAAAATACCTGGAAATGGTTGTTTTTGAAAAGTTAGTATAATTTGCAATATCATTAAAAGTTACTTTGTTTTTTTTCCCCATAGAAACTCCTTTGTCAAGGTTCTGATTTTATGAACTATCCGGGCATGTCGTAAAATAATACACGTGTAAGACCGTTCCAATCAGCCAGGTAAAAGTATTTTCAGATAAGTATAACAAAAATATGTTCTGCAGGCAATGTCAAATTGGCAATGAGTGAAAGTAACCGGTTATTTTTGTGAATTTATTACAAAATACTGCCTTAAAATAAAGACAGTATTCACAAAAATAGAAAAAGGAATTGACGCAAATATAGAGTTGTGATACTCTTTAGATAATAAAAGTAACCGGTAACTTAACCGGTAACATTACCGGTTACAAAGCAAAGATTTAGAAGCAAAGATTTAGAAGCAAAGGTTTAGAAGCAAAGGTTTAGAAGCATAGGTTTTGAAGTAAAGGAGGAGCACATGAGAAAGTCATGGAAATATGCGGCACTATTTTTCCTTGCCGCAAGCTGCCTGGCAGGGTGCCGGCAAAAAGAGGTAAAGCCGGGCGATATTGCCGGATATGAGGAAGGAGAAAGCTACCTTTCCATATGGGTACATACAATTGAGGACACGCCGGAAGGGGATGCCTATGCGGAGTCCGTGAAAAGATTTAATGAAAAGTATGATGGAAAATATTTTGCAGATATTGAATTCATTCCCAGAAATGACAGCGGAGGGGGATATTCTGACAAGGTAAATGCATCTGTTATGTCCGGCGGACTTCCGGATGTGCTTACGGTAGACGGACCCAATGTGGCGGCTTATGCGGCAAATGGTATAATCCAGCCCCTGGCGGAGCTGTCAGAGGAAGAAAGGGCGGTCTATCTGGATTCGATACTTGAGCAGGGAACCTATAACGATAAGCTGTACACACTGGGAGCCATGGAATCCAGTGTAGGTCTGTATTACAACAAGGATATTCTGGAAAATGCCGGAATAAATATTCCTTCCGCTGATGATCCCTGGACCTGGAATGAGTTTATGGAGATCTGTGAAAAGCTCGATCCGGTTATGAAAGAAAAGAACGGATACTGTCTGGATATGACGTTTCCGGTTGGAGAAGCGAGTATTTATTATTATGCGCCGTTCTTTTGGGCCAATGAAGGAGACTTTGTAAGTGAGGATGGACTGGGCGTGGATGGTATTTTCAATTCCGATAAAAATGTGGAAGCCGTGGATTTCTTCCGGGGAATTGTAGAGAATGGCTATATGTCAAAAACGCCAATTGATAAGCTGTTTGAAACAGGGCGTGCAGCGTTTAAGTTTGACGGTGCATGGGAAGTAAATACCGTCTATGAGAACTATCCGGATATCAAACTGGGAGTGGCGCCTTATATTGTGGGAGAAAACTGGGATGGAGGAAGATATACGCCCACAGGCTCCTGGGCATATGCAGCATCTGCTTCCACCCATGATCTGGAAGGAGCAACCGAGCTGGTAAAATGGATGAGTGGTGTAGACAGCGGCATTCTTCTCCATGTACAGACAAAAGGGCTGCCATCCACTTATGGGGCATTTGAGCAGATTTCTCTTTTTTCGGAAGATGAGAATTACAAGGCTCTATATGAGCAGCTGAATAAATATGGACATCCAAGACCCAAGACACCGGTATATCCGCAGGTAAGTACTTCTTTTCAGCAGGTTCTGGAAGGAGCTGCACTGAATGGAAAGGATGCAAAAGCGGAACTGGATAAATCTATAGAAAGGATTAACGCCAAGTTAAAGCGTTATACAAGAGAATAATGAAGAGAAAAAAATCTAATTCGCTTTTAGGAATGGCATTCTTTGGACCGGCCCTCGTACTGCTTACCATCTTTTTGTTTCTTCCTATGCTGCTGACACTGGTTTTCAGTTTTACCGATTATTTTGCTTTGAATCCGGATCTTACACATTTTGTGGGCCTGGAAAATTATATTACGATTTTTAAGGATGAACTGTTTCTTAAGGCGTTTCTTAATACCGTAAAGTTTGTGTTTATTATCGTGCCTCTCCAGGGAGGCGGAGCGCTTATTCTGGCGCTGCTGATTAACAAAGTTACACATTGTAAAAAGTATTTTAAGGTTGCATTTTTTATACCGGTTGTTATGTCTCTTGCGGTTGTTTCTACACTGTGGATGCAGATCTATAATCCGGAAGGCATTTTAAATACGGTGCTTGCGAACCTGGGTATATCTGCACAGCCCTTTATTTACAGTGATAAGCAGGCACTTCCCTCCATTGCTTTTATGAGTATCTGGCAGGGTGTGGGATATCAGATGATCATTTTTCTGGGAGGACTTCAGGCAATTAATCCGGGACTTTACGAAGCAGCAGAGATGGATCATGCCAGCGGATGGCAGAAATTCAGGGATATTACGCTGCCGGAACTGAAACCCATTTGTGTATTTGTATTCATCACCATTACCATAGGTGCTTTTAAAATGATTGTTCAGCCAATGGTTATGACAGGAGGCGGGCCATCCCATTCTACGTATACGCTGGTCTATGATATTTATGAGACTGGTACGGTTAACTGGGAAATGGGGCTGGCATCCACCATGGCAATTGTATTTGTGATTTTTGTGGTCATTCTGACCATTGTTCAGACAATTTTGACGCGGGATAAGGAGGAAAAACATGTTAACAAAAAAACAAAAATCAATTAACTGGGTTTTGGTTATCCTGATGCTTATTTTATCTATTTTCTTCTTATTTCCGGTGGTATGGATGCTTGCTAATTCTTTCAAGCCGGATGCAGCCATTGCGGCAGACATGAATGCCATGTCGGCATTTATTCCGCCCGCATTAAGCAGCAGCTTTTTTGATAACTATATAACGATTATCACAAATACGGCTTTTCTGAGGTACATGGGAAACACCCTGTTTTATGCTGCGGTTCTGATCATATTGGGGATTATCGTAAATGGCCTTGCAGGGTATGCTCTGGCGAAAATAGATTTTCCGTTTCGGGAACGCTGGGTATTGGTGATTATGATGCTGATGATTATTCCCACCGAGACAATTATTACGATCCACTTTTTAATTATTGCAAAAACGGGGCTGCTAAATACAGTGGTCGGATATATACTCCCCATGATCGTAAATCCATTTAATATTTTCCTGTTCCGCCAGGTTTTTCTAAGCCTGCCGGATGATGTATATGAAGCAGCGCAGCTGGACTTTTGCAGTCCGGTGAAATATTTCTTTACAATGGTTCTGCCTATGTCAAAAACAGTTGTGGCTACAGTCAGTGTTTTTACATTTCTGAATGTTTGGAATGACTACCTCTGGCCATCACTGGTATTTACGTCCAGTGACCTGCTTACTGCACAGATTGGGCTGAATTCCATTACTGCCAATGAAAATACAACCATGGGGCAGACGCTGGCAGTCATAACCCTGATTACGATACCGGTCATTATTATATATGCCTGTTTCTCCAAGCAGATTGTAGAAGGAGTTACACACACAGGCACGAAGGAAGGATGATAGTATGAGCTTTATAGAATTTAAAAATATTAGTAAAAAATATGCAAGTACGGATAAAAATGCGGTTACAGATTTTAATCTGGAAATTAAAGAAAAAGAATTTATAGCATTTGTCGGACCTTCCGGCTGTGGAAAATCTACTACACTTCGGATGATTGCCGGATTTGAGGATATCTCCAGGGGAGAACTGTTTATCGATGGAAAAAAGGTGAATGAAACAGCGCCAAGAGATCGTGGAATCGCTATGGTATTCCAGAATTATGCTCTTTATCCACATATGACAGTAGAGAAGAATATAGGATACGGATTAAAAAATATGAAAGTGCCCGCAGATGAGATCAACAGGAAAGTGAACTGGGCAATTGATATTCTGGGGCTGGAAGAGTACCGATACAGAAAGCCAAAGAATCTCTCCGGCGGACAGAGGCAGCGGGTTGCTCTTGGAAGGGCAATTGTGAAGAATCAGAAGGTATTTCTCATGGATGAGCCCCTTTCCAATCTGGATGCCAAACTGCGTGTGAGTATGAGAAATGAAATCAGCAAGCTTCACCGGACACTGGGAACCACCACCATCTATGTGACCCATGACCAGATAGAGGCTATGACTATGGCGGACCGTATAGTCATCATGAAGGATGGCTTAATTCAGCAGGTAGGTGCACCTATGGAATTGTATGAGCATCCGGTAAATAAATTTGTAGCGGGATTTATCGGCTCTCCCCAAATGAATTTCTATGAGGTTACCGTAAGTGGCAGCAGCGTGGAATTCAAAGATAAAAATAAGATTACACTCCCCGAAGGTGTCCTGAAGAAACTAAACGGGCGCCAGGGAGAAATGATTTTAGGAATTCGCGGTGAGGATATAAAGCTGGATCCGCACAACCTGGAAATTTACAAATCAGATAAACAGACTTCTGTTGTAGAAAACAAAGAAGTTATGGGAAATGAAAACAATCTTTATTTTAGCTTTGGGGGCATTACCTCTGTTGCACGGGTTTCTAAATACGAAGTCAGCGGTATTGGAGAAAAGATTTCTTTTGTATTGGAACCTACAAAATTTCATTTCTTTGATAAGCAGACGGAAGAGAATTATTTAAAATAGGAAGGTAAGTTTGAAGAAAAGCACTATCAAACTACTTGTTAAGGCAGTATCGCAGGCAGGCCTGCGATATGCAGGAGGTATAAATATGACAGAACATAAATTACATTTAAAGGCGCCGGGAAACTGGATCAATGATCCCAATGGCTTTATCTATTATAAAGGGAAATATCATTTGTTTTATCAGTATTTTCCCTATGCACCCGCTTGGGCAACCATGCACTGGGGGCATGCGGTAAGTGATGACCTTGTAACCTGGACACATCAGGAAATAGCCCTTTATCCAAGCAAATACTGGGACAGCAACGGCTGTTTTTCCGGAAGTGCAGTCCAGGAGGATGGAAAGCTTTATATTTATTATACGGGTGTGCGGTATGAGGAAATAACAAAAGAAGATATCCATCACTGCGTAAATGAACAGTTTGAGTCTTCCCAGCTGATGATCACGTCAGAGGATGGGATACACTTTGATAATAATAAAGATAAGAAACTGATTATTCCTCCGATCATGGATGCATCTCTTGGGCACCGTACTCATACAAGAGACCCTAAGGTATGGAAAAGCGGGGATCATTATTATATGGTTCTTGGAAGCACCCTGGATGAAAAAAAAGGAATTCTGCTGTTTTACAGAAGCAGTGATAAAGAAAACTGGGAGTATCTGAACAGCTATACGTCTAAAGCAGATAATCTCGGATGGATGTGGGAATGTCCGGATCTGTATAAGACAGATGAAGGCTGGGTAGTTTGTTTTTCGCCGATGGGTTTTCTGAAAGACGGCGCAAAAGAACAGAACCATGCTATCTGTGCAGCAGCAGATTTTGATGAGCAGACAGGTATCCTTACGATGGCAGAGGAGTATCAGTTTGCAGATTATGGACTTGATCTCTATGCACCCCAGAGTACTGTAGATGAAGAGGGGCGCAGAGTAGTCGTTGGATGGATGAGAATGCCCAAACCGGTTGCGGAGGTAAAGCCCTGGATCGGAATGATGTGTACACCCCGGGTAGTGGAACGCAGGAACGGTCATATATATTTCCGGATGCATCCAAATGTGGAAAAAGCATTTGTAAAGGAAATCCCTGAGGTTGGAGAAGTAGAGGAGGGAAAACCGTACCAGTTAAAAATTGAGCTGGATGACGGGGAATCCATATCCCTGGGAGGCTATGAAATATACAGGAAGGGTAATAAAATATGCACAAACCGGGAGAAAGTCTATGAAGACATCCGTGACTGCAGGCTTACCTTTGAAACACCAATACTGAAAGAAAATACCAGACTGAATATCCTTGTGGACCAGAATCTGATTGAGGTCTATGTAAATGACGGCGAGTATGTAATCAGCAATGTGGTGTATGATTTAAAAGAAGAGATTTTGATACCGGAGGGTAAAAAATTTATTCTGAAACAGATGTAGCAGTTCTAATAATCAGCAGAGACAGACGGCTTGGGAAACCAGCCGGGCTGTCTCTTATTTTATGTCAGAATGACTCGTTCTTTTGCTTCATTGAACGAATTAGAACCCTACACTATAACACCAGGGTTTTGATATGTGGTATAAAAAGCATGACCGATGTTTTGAACAGGTGAATGCGAAAGGAGCAGATTATATGAATATCAGGATTAAAGGTGCGCGACAGAATAATTTAAAAAATATCAGCCTTGAAATACCCAAAAATAAGCTGGTTGTTTTTACGGGATTATCCGGCAGTGGTAAATCAACACTGGCAATGGAAACTCTGCAGAGGGAATGCCAAAGACAATATATGGAGTCTATGGGGATGACCATGGAGATTGGATCAAAACCTATGGTGGATAAAATTGAAGGCTTATCTCCGGCAATTTCCATTAATCAGAAAAATACGAACCGTAACCCGCGCTCAACTGTTGGTACGGTTACGGAGATTTCCCCATATCTGAGAGTACTGTTTTCAAAATTAGGGGAAAGAAACTGTAAACACTGCGGTAAAACCATTACCCCAAATTATGGGGAAGAAACCGGGGCTATCTATGCAGAGCTTCCGGACCAGGCGGAAGAATCTGCCGAAATGTATGAGCAGATGATGCCCTGCCCTCACTGTGGAAAAGGAATCCCAGAACTTACGGCAAGCCATTTTTCCTTTAATAAGCCGTCAGGAGCATGTCCTGCATGTAAAGGAATCGGTATTGTAAGCATACCGGATATTAATCTTTTAATTGACCGGTCAAAGAGTATAAAAGAGTTTGCCATCCATGGCTGGGATCAGGTATATATTGACCGATACGGGGCATCAATTGCGAATGCAGCCCAATATTATGGATTTGAATTTGACCTGTCTGCTCCCCTCTCTGAGTATAGCGAAACTGCAATGGATTTACTTCTTTACGGTGCATTAAGCAAACAGTTTACACGGCATTTTCCAGACATAAAACCTCCGAAAACGGTTCCTGAGGGACGCTATGAGGGAGTCATTACGAATCTGATGCGCCGCTATGAGGAAAAGAATTCATATAGTGCGAAGCAGCGCATTGAAAAGTTCTTAATACAACAGGAGTGTCCGGAGTGCGGCGGCATCCGTTTCCGGAAGGAGATTCTGGATGTAAGGGTTGCCGGTGTAAATATTATAGAGGCACTTTCAATGCCGCTTACGGATACTGCAGACTGGCTGAAGCAGCTTGACCGGGATCTTAGTGCGGATGAAAGAGCGGATGCCAGAGCGGTTGTCGGGCAGGTTCTGGATAACTTGCTGCACCGCATAGAGCGTATAATAGAAGTGGGCGCCGGATATCTGTCCCTGAACCAGCCCAGTATATCCCTTTCAGCAGGGGAAGCCCAGAGAATCAAGCTTGCCTCTATTCTGGGAAGCAGTTTAACAGGAGTCCTTTATGTGTTAGACGAACCATCCACCGGGCTTCACAGCCGGGATACTTCTAAAATCATTGATGCGCTGAACAGGCTTCGGGATATGGGCAATACTGTGATCGTTATCGAACATGACCTTGATATCATACAGGCTGCAGATTATATCATTGATTTTGGACCTGGTGCAGGAAGAGACGGCGGGCAGATTGTTGCGGCCGGAAATGTGTCAGATCTTAAGAACTGTTCACAATCGGTTACCGGAAAATATTTAAGCGGTACAGGTTATAACCGGGTATCTCTAAAATCTCCCGGAAATGGGAAATATGTAGTGATTAAAAATGCAAATACAAATAACCTGAAAGATTTGAACGTAGAAATTCCTCTGGGGAAATTTATTACGGTAACAGGTGTTTCAGGCGCAGGTAAATCCAGCCTGATCTTTGGAGAACTGGCAGAAGCGGCAGAAGCATATGCCCATCAGCCAAAAAGAAAACAGAAGAGTAACGTCAGCGGTCTAGAGCATTTAGAAAATGTGATTACCATTGGACAGACATCAATCGGACGTTCTCCGCGTTCTAATGCGGCTACTTATACCGATATTTTTTCGGATATCCGGAATTTATATGCTGCAATTGCAAGGAAACAAAATAGAGGATTACAGGCAAAACATTTTTCTTATAATGTACCCGGTGGGCGGTGTGAAAATTGTCAGGGTGCCGGAAAGTTGTCAATTTCCATGAATTTTCTGCCGGATGTTGAAGTAGTCTGTCCGGTTTGCAGGGGAAATAGATATCAAAAGCAGGTATTAAATGTAAAGTACAGGGGACTTAGTATTGCGCAGGTTCTGGAGCTTAGTATTGATGAAGCCGCAGCCTTGTTTGAGCAGGAAAAAGAAATAATGAAGAAACTGATAGTACTGCAGGATGTAGGCCTGGGATACCTTGGGCTTGGGCAATCAGCAACTACGCTCTCCGGTGGTGAAGCCCAGCGGTTAAAACTGGCAAGAGAATTGGCAAAGCAGACCGGTGAAAGTGTATTGTATCTGTTTGATGAACCTACCTGTGGACTGCACCCTTAGGATGCAAACCGTCTGATTGGAGTATTTCAGCGATTGGTTCAGATGGGCAGCAGTGTAATTGTGGTTGAACATAATCCGGAAGTGATTCTTGCATCTGACTGGGTGATCGACCTTGGCCCCGAAGGCGGAAATTATGGCGGACGGATAGTTGTTCAGGGGACGCCGGAAGAAGTAATGAAGCATCCGTCTTCTGCAACTGGAATCATTTTGTCTAAATCATACCGTACCACCTGGTCTGAAATACCAAAATCAGATAGCGGCCGTGATCGTGACCGGGAAGAACAATAAAGCTTGCTTTTCTGGTGTTTCTCCGCTACACTGGGAATCCTAAGGGGGGATAAAATTGCTTACTGGCAGATGTGCTTCACACTTTGTGGAAGATGAGATCCATCCCTGCAGGTTTGTGATATGGGGTCTAGCTGATTAATCACGCTTTGTAGATGTAGGTAGTGTAGGGAAAGAGAAGGTGGCGGATCGGGACATTGGTTTGGAAGGCTTACCACAGAACTGGCATTTTCTAACCTTCCCGGAGCACTTTTTGGCGGCACGCGGGCATTCGCTCGGAAATCCTGATGCATTAAACTTCCATCTTCTTTTACACAAACAGTCGAAACATAGCGCAGCATCCAATACAGAACATCCTGCCACAGCCCAGGGGTTCCAATCTGCTGAGAAAACCAGTTTTCCACACCCATCTTTCCGCACACTACCTACATCTACAAAGCGTCCCTTCCTCAGCTAACCCAAATTTAAGATGACAGAATGGAGGTATAGAAATTTGAACACATACAAGACTGCCGATATCGCCAGAATGTTTGGAATACATGTGAATACGGTACGATTATACGAGAAATGCAGTCTGATCCCCAAACCGCAAAGGTTAAGTAATGGGTATCGGGTATTTACGGATCTGCATGTGGAACAGCTGAAGTTAGCAAGGGCGGCACTTCAGGCAGAGGTACTGCAGAATGGGCTGCGTAAAAAGGCAGTGGAAATCATTAAGATATCTGCGGCTGGAGATTATGAAAAAGCAGCGGAATTAACCCGAATTTATATGAAACAGGTGGAAACAGAGATAAAAAATGCGGAAGAGGCAATACAGATTACACAAAAGTTATTATCCAGTTTAGGTGCAGATTCGGATGAAAAGGATATTTTATTTACAAGAAAAGAGACGGCTGATTATCTTCACGTTACAATTGATACCCTTAGAAATTGGGAACTAAATGGGCTGTTTTCTGTTAAACGGCTGGAAAATGGATATCGGGTGTATACATCGGAAGATTTGCAGCGGTTAAAAATAATACGTTCTCTCCGCTGTGCAAATTATTCTCTGTCTTCTATATTAAGAATGCTAAAAGCCCTGACAATGAACCCCGATACCAATATCCGGGAGATAATCAATACACCCAGGCAGGATGACGACATTATAACCGCATGTGACAGGCTCCTTACATCTTTACAGGAAGCGAAAGAGAATGCGTTATTCGTAGCGGCGCAGATAGATAAAATGAAAAGAATGAACGGAAAACGTTAAGTGAAAAAGTACTTGACTTAAAGCAAACTTTAAGTGCTACTCTATATAAAACAGAGTTGTGCAAATATTATGTAAATATGGTCTGAAACCCGAAAATATGATACAATAGAATGAATATACAGATCGGGTTACAAGTATCGGAAAGGCATACATGGATAAACTGGAATTATTAAAGAAAAGGCTGAAAGAATTAAAGAAAGTAGCAATTGCATATTCAGGCGGAGTGGACTCTAATTTTTTGATGTCTGTAGCAAGAGAAACGTTAGGAAAAGAAAATGTGCTTGCTGTATTATGCAGTGGAGCTATGCTGGCTCAAGCTGATTATCAGGAAGCGGTTCAGCTGTTAAAAGACAAAGATGTGCAGTATGAAATTCTTGCAATGGATGTATTCACGGTGCCTGAATTTGCCGGTAATGATAAGAAGAGATGTTATTATTGTAAAAAGAACTTAATGTCGAAGATTATCGAAATGGCTAAAACCCAGGGGTATGAAGTTGTATTGGATGGGAAGAATCTGGATGATGCTAAGGTATATCGGCCTGGTGCAGCAGCAGCCCAAGAGCTGGGGATCTGTTCCCTGCTTTATGAGTGTGGATTTACAAAACAGGATATCAGGAATGTAAGCAGAGAACTGGGGATTATCACCTGGAATAAACCGTCTAATGCCTGTCTGGCTTCGCGTTTTCCTTATGGTACGCAGTTGACAGCGGAAAAATTAAAACAGGCGGAGGATGCGGAACGCTGTCTTAAGGAGCTGGGGATAGATTCAGGCAGAATACGGGTACATGACAGGATTGCACGGGTTGAAGTTGCAAAAGAGGATTTTAAATGCCTTCTGGAACATAAGGACTTTGTGAACAAGGTTAAGGCATGCGGATTTGATTATGTAACGCTGGATCTGGAAGGATTCCGCAGCGGAAGTTTTGATTTGTAAGAGGAAAAGCAGTATAAAGTCTGTATAGCTACAGTTCGGATACATGCGGGTTGGAAAGTTGGTGTGAACGTGGAAGTAAAGGAAATATTAGAAAAGTTAAATGCACATGAAATTTCAGTTGCCGAAGCAGAAAAACGGATGAAAGAAGAAACTGTTGATGACCTTGGGTATGCAATGATTGATTATCAGAGAAAGATCAGGACTGGAGTATCTGAGGTTATTTACTGTGAGGGAAAAACCAGTGAGCAGATAGCAGGAATCGTGGAAAATATGATCGCACATCAGATCGGAAATATCCTGGGGACGAGATGCTCAGCGGAAAAGTATGAGGCAGTTAAAATAGTATGCCCGGATATGGAATATGATGAAGAAGCCAGGATTATCCAATATAATAGGGAAGCTGTTTCTATGAATAAAGGCGTGGTGGTAGTGGCATGTGCCGGAACATCCGATCTTCCGGTTGCCAAAGAGGCAGCCATAACAGCACGTTTTCTGGGGAATCATGTAGAAGAAATCTATGATGTAGGTGTTGCCGGAATACACAGGCTTTTGTCGAAACTGGATGTTCTTTCCAGGGCAAATGTAGTGATCGCTGTAGCCGGAATGGAAGGGGCGCTGGCTTCTGTTGTAGGCGGGCTGACGGATAAGCCTGTTATTGCGGTGCCTACTTCTGTTGGATACGGAGCAAATTTCGGCGGTGTTGCCCCTCTCCTGGCAATGCTGAACAGCTGTGCCAGCGGAATCAGCGTGGTAAATATTGACAACGGATTTGGTGCGGGTTATATGGCGCACAGTATAAATAGTCTGGGAGGAAAAGAATAGATGCAGAAGAAAAGAATCTTATTTTTCGACTGTTTTTCGGGAATAAGCGGAGATATGACTCTTGGAGCGCTCCTGGATCTGGGATTAGACAGACAGGTATTTTTGCAAGAACTGGAAAAGCTCCATGTGGATGGATATAAAATAAGTTTTAATAAGGCGGTAAAAAACGGAATAACGGGTAATTATGTAAAAGTACATTTGGAACATGAAGATCGTGAAGGTCATGAAATTCATGAACATCAGCACCATCCGCAGGGGCATCATCATGAACATCGGAACTTAATGGATATTAATCGTATCATAGAAGAAAGCGGAATTACGTCAGGCGCAAAGGATCTGTCGAAACGCATTTTTTTACGGGTGGCAAAAGCAGAAGCGAAAGTACATAACAGGAAACTGGAAGAAGTCCATTTTCATGAAGTTGGGGCAGTAGACTCCATTGTGGATATTGTAGGAACTGCGATTTTAATTGATATGCTCAGACCGGATATGGTGTGTGCATCTATTATTCAGGATGGCAGCGGGTTTATTCATTGCCAGCATGGGAAACTTGCGGTTCCCGTTCCGGCAGTATCTGAAATTTTTGCAGCCAGCGATGCGATTACCAGGCAGATTGACATTAATACAGAGCTTGTGACACCCACCGGGGCTGCAATCATAGCAGAACTGGCATCTTCTTATGGAAATATGCCGGAAATGAATGTCCAAAAAATCGGTTGGGGCGCCGGTACGAAGGATCTTGAAATACCAAATCTTCTAAAGGTCAGCCTGGGTGAGATCGTGAATGTGGATGGGAGATTTCAGGATAAAGATGATCAGGTATTAGTCCTGGAAACGAATCTGGATGACTGCACAGGCGAATTCCTGGGATATGTTATGGAACGGCTTTTTGAACAGGGAGCATTGGATGTGTTTTTTACACCAATATATATGAAGAAGAACAGACCGGCATACCGCATGACTGCAATTTGTGTTCCGGAAGATATGAAGAAAATAGAAGAGATTATATTTTTGCATACCACTACTATCGGCTTACGTAAAAGATTAGAGAGCCGAACTGTTTTGCCTAGAGCAAAAGAGGTTATTCCTACGAGATATGGAGAACTGGAAGTAAAAAAGGTGACTGCAGGAGCAGAAGAAAGAATTTATCCGGAGTATGAAAGCGCTAAAAAACTGGCGATGCAGCAGGGAGTACCGTTAAAAGAAATATATCAATGCATCTATGAAGCAGAATAATAAGACACTGTATATCAAATATAAAGGAGGATTATGTAATGAGTGAAAAATTTTTAGGATCTGAGATTAAGAAATTGGGGTTTGGGATGATGCGCCTGCCTATGTTGGAAGACAACACGATTGATGTGGAACAGACTAAAAAAATGGTTGATCTGTATATGGAAAAGGGATTTACATATTTTGATACCGCATATCCATACCTGGACGGACATTCAGAAGAAGCAGTAAAAGCATCCTTAACCAGCAGATATCCCAGGGACAGCTATCAGCTGGCTACGAAGCTCCCGGTATGGCTGGTAAATGCAAAAGAAGATGTAGCTAAAATCTTTAACACCCAGTTAGAACGTACCGGAGCAGGTTATTTTGATTTTTACCTTTTACATGCAATTGATCGGAATAAGGCCGTAAAGTATGAAGAATATGAAGCATGGGAGTTTGTAAAAGAGCAGAAAGAAAAAGGCCTGATCAAACATTATGGATTTTCTTTTCATGATACGGCTGATTGTCTGGATGAAATATTACAAAAACATCCGGATGCAGAATTTGTACAGCTTCAGATCAATTATTGTGATTGGGACGACAGCATTATTCAGGCAAAGAAATGTTATGAAGTGGCAAGAAAACATAACAAACCGGTAATCATTATGGAGCCGGTTAAGGGAGGAACACTGGCATCACTGACTCCTGAGTTGGACGAAATATTTAAAGAAGCAAGACCGGAACATTCCGTAGCATCCTGGGCGCTGCGTTTTGCAGCTTCTCTGGAAGGCGTTATTACGGTATTAAGCGGAATGTCAAATATGGAGCAGATGGAAGATAATTTAAGCTTTATGGCTGAGTTTGAGAAAATCACAACGGAAGATCAGAAGGTGATTGATGAAGTCACAGCGAAGCTGAAAAATATGCCGCTGATCCCATGTACAAACTGCCAGTACTGCATGGAAGTCTGTCCACAACAGATTCCGATACCGGAGATTTTTAAGGCAATGAATAAAAATGCGACATTTAAGAACCTGCAGGATGCAAAAAATGAATACGGTTTTGTAACAGGCGGCGGAAACAAGGCATCGGATTGCCTGCAATGCGGAGCATGTGAGGCTCAGTGTCCACAGCATATTGAAATTATTGCAGAACTGCAGAATGCAGTCGCGATGTTTGAGTAGGGTGAGAAAGAAAACTGTCTGAAAAAAAGTATTGACAATCAGCGAGTATCCCAGTTATAATAAAAAATATCAGAAATGCATATAATATAAAATGACAAATGCAATGATGAGGAGGAGTACATACTCACTGAGTTCCAGAGAAAAGATGGTTGGTGCGAATCTTTAACAAGGAAGTATGGAAGTAGCCTTTGAGCAGTGAACTGAACAGGATTACCTAAGTAGGCTTCAACGGAATTTTCCTCCGTTACAGGGAAAGCAGTATCGATTTTTCCGTACTGAAATGAGAAGTTATCATGTCAGATGGAGGATTATCCGTACTGGCAGAGTGCAAAGATTATTCTTTGAATTTAGGTGGTAACACGGATCACAGCGTATTCGCCCTAAGCTAATTTTATTAGCTTAGGGCTTTTTTATTGCCGGAATGTATCAATGGAATTTGTAAAGGAGGAAATGCAATGGAAAGAAAAGGAACGCAGGCTTTTATTGAAGCATTAAAACGGGAAGGGGTTGATATGTTATTCGGTTATCCGGGCGGTTATGCAATTGATATTTTTGATGCCCTTTATGATCAGAGAGACATAGAAGTAATTCTTCCGAGACATGAGCAGGGGCTGATCCATGCTGCAGATGGTTATGCCAGATCTACGGGGAAAGTTGGAGTTTGCCTTGTTACCAGCGGTCCGGGGGCAACAAATCTGGTTACCGGGATTGCAACGGCTAATTATGACAGTGTACCGCTGGTATGCTTTACCGGCCAGGTGCCGACCCACTTAATTGGAAATGATGCTTTTCAGGAAGTAGATATCGTTGGAATTACCAGAAGTATCTGCAAATATGCGGTTACAGTCAGGGAGAGAAAAGATCTGGTACGGATCATAAAAGAAGCTTTTTATATTGCCAGAACAGGAAAACCGGGACCGGTAGTTGTTGATTTTCCAAAGGATATTCAAAATGAGATGTTTGAAGACTGCTTTGATGAACCTGTTTCTATCAGGGGATATAAGCCTAATTTATCTGTACACAAAGGTCAGATTAAAAAGGCTCTGGAGATGTTAAAAAGCGCCAGACGCCCTGTGTTCTTAATTGGTGGTGGTGTTCCAATTGCAGGTGCGCAAGGCGCATTGGAAGAATTGGTGGAGAAGGTTCATGTTCCGGTAATTACTACGATTATGGGAAAGGGGGCAATACCTACGGATCATGATTATTATATTGGGAATATTGGAATGCATGGTTCTTATGCTTCGAATATGGCAATTAGCGAGTGCGACCTGCTGTTCTCTATAGGAACCAGGTTTAACGACCGGATCACGGGAAAAATCAGTGAATTTGCACCGGAAGCAACGATAATCCATGTAGATATTGAGGCGGCTTCCATATCCAGAAATATTCATGTAGATGTTCCAATTGTAGCGGATGCGAAACTGGCAATGGAAGCAATGCTGGAAAAGGCAGAGGATTGTGAAAGAACAGAGTGGATAGGACGAATCAGGGAATGGAAAGCGGAATTTCCGATTGCCAGAAGTACTCACAAAGGACTTTCACCGGATAAAATCATTGAGGTTATTAATAAACGGGGAAAAGACGGGATTATTGTAACAGATGTTGGGCAGCACCAGATGTGGGTAACACAGTTTCTGGAAATGAACCAACAGACCAGGCTTTTAACGTCCGGCGGACTAGGGACTATGGGATATGGCCTGCCGGCAGCAATAGGGGCAAAACTGGGAAATCCGAAGAGACAGGTAATCTGTGTATCGGGAGATGGCGGTGTGCAGATGAATATTCAGGAATTGGCAACAGCCGTAACCTGTGAAATACCGCTTACAATCTGTATTTTTAACAATAGTTACCTGGGAATGGTAAGACAGTGGCAGCAATTATTTTACGATAAACGCTATGCAAGTACCTGTATGAAACGAAGAAGAAGCTGTGGAAGCAGCTGTGAAGGCTGTAAGACCAACGGATGTCCTGTATACTCTCCGGATTTTGTAAAACTAGCTGACAGTTATGGAGCGAAAGGAATCCGTGTATTTGATGAAAATGAAATAGAGGCTGCATTTATAGAGGCTGAGAGGAACCAGAACAGTCCGACGATCATCGAATTTATTATTGAACGGGATGAACTGGTATTGCCTATGGTGCCGGGTGGAAATGCAATTCACGATATGGTAATGGAATGTTAAAGGAGGAATAGTTAAATGAAGAAAAGATGGATATCGTTATATGTGGAAAATGATGTGGGTGTGCTGGCTAGGATATCAGGACTGTTTTCCGGAAAATCTTATAATCTGCATAGTTTGACGGTGGGAGAGACGGAAGATAATACAGTGTCCAGAATGACAATCTGTGTGGACAGTGATGATGCTACCTTTGAGCAGATTAAGAAACAGCTGAACAGATGTGTGGAAGTTATAAAAGTTGTTGATTTTACAAATGTTCCCATTCATATGAAGGAACTGATGTATCTGAAAATCCACACGGCAGGTGAACAGGATAAAAATGAAGCCTTTCGTATGGCGGAAGTCTTTGGCGTCAAGGCAGTAGATATGAACAAAGACCGTCTGGTACTGGAATGTGTACAGACGGAGGAGCGCAATAACGATCTGGTTAAGCTTGCTGCAAAAGAATTTTCTGCAATTGAAGTAGTGCGGGGCGGCAGTGTGGCGATAGAATCAATTAGTATTACGGAGAGATAGTGTAGGAGCATAGAGCAATTGATGATGGACCAAATGAACAGAGTCTATGCAGGGAGTGCATCCAGCAGTGTGGCAGCAAGGGAATTAGCGTCAAAGATCAGATTATACCGGAGTGAATAAAAGGATACGCAGAAGAAGAATTTGGGAAATTAGTTTTCAAATTCTTCTTCTGCATTTTTTTAATAATATTATCAGCAGGTAAGGAGAAATTTGTTGACAGAAAGCAAGAGAAAATATATAATTATATTTATATAAAGCATATTATATAAAGTATGTTATGTAAAATCGTTACACATAAATAGTGTATGACTGACACACAGGAGGAAAAAATGCCAAAACAGAGAATAACAAAAGAAATGATACTGGATACTGCTTTTACATTAACAAGAGAGCAGGGATTTGAACGTGTAATTACAAAGGAGATAGCTGAGCGGATAGGTTGTTCGGTTCAGCCGATCTACAGTTATTATAAGAATATGGAGGAATTAAAAAAGGATTTGTTTCATAAGGCAGTGGTTTTTTATGGAGACTTTATTGCCAGAAATGCTGATCCGAAGGAATTCTTCAGGAGTGTAGGATATTGCCAGATTAAATTTGCCAGAAAAGAACCCCATCTGTTTTGGCTGCTATTTATGATGAAACAGGACAATTTGAACAGTTTTGAGGATATATATGAAAAGCGCAGCAATAAAAAGGTTACGGATAGAATTGCAGAGGAATTTGATATTACGCCGGAGTGTGCAAAAGCATTACATATGAATATGCTGATTTATACCCATGGAATTTCTTCCATGCTGGTTACGGGGTCAGTGCAGTTGGATGATGTAGAGATAAGAAAGATGCTGGATTTAGCATTTGATGCTTTTTTAAGTAAGGTAACATATACTCGTAAAGGATAGATAGCAAAGAGGAGGAGGTTAACTATGAGTGAGGTTGTAGTAATTTATCAGTCAAAATATGGAGCAGCAAAAAAATATGCAGAATGGATTGCAGAAGCTTTGGGTGCTGATTTATTTGAAAGAAGGAAGATAGCACCAGAAAAAATGATGGAATATGATACGGTCATTTACGGTGGAGGAATTTATGCAGGTGGTATTGCAGGGATTTCCCTGATTGGAAAAAATTATGAGAGGATTAAAGGGAAAAATATCATTTTATTTACCTGCGGTCTTGCAAATACAAAAGTTGAAGAAAATGTAAAACATATTCGGGAGGGGATGGAGAAAGCATTACCGAAAGAGCTGATGAAGCAGGCTAAGCTGTATCATTTTCGCGGATATATGGATTATAGTAATTTGACGTCAGTACATAAATTGATGATGAAAATGATGAATAACATGATAGTTAAGAAACCGGAAAATGAGAAAACATCAGAGGACAGAGAATTTATAGCTACTTACGGTAAAGCAGTTGATTTTACGGATCAGAGCAGTATCGGGGAACTGGTGGAGCAGTATAAGAAGTATCATAAAGTTAATCCGAATTAATCTGGAAAAAGCGAATTCTGTTAGGGGAACAATGACAGAAGATCCGGCGACTGCACTATAGCAAGCCGGATCCCCGTCCTTTTGTACACAATTCCCATCCACAATCCACAAAGCGTCCTTAATCAGCAATCAGCAAAAGCCAATTTTAAGCTGAAATGATCATCTATCAGGTATTTTCCAGTCCACTGTGGAATGAGCGGTTCCCGATATTTGCAAGCAGACGTTCCTGACTGCCTGGTATGCTGCTGATTTTGTGTTCCAGCAGAATCAGTGTTTTATGGTATGCACTGACGGCTTTATTTAATAGATCTTCCACGGAATCCTGAGAAATCAGACTGGTGTTCCAGGGATTTTCCCAGTCTTCCTTCTGTTCATTCAGCACTTTGGCGGGATCCATCTCATGGGGTGTCTGAATCATTGGAGAGAACCATTCATATCCAAAAATATGGGTCTCAAACCAATGCCAGAACTTCTTTTTAAGACCTGTTGAATCATGCAGAAGAGAAGTGCCCATCCGCATACAGGATATGGCATGGGAGATATTTCTGGGAGAATAGTTCTGTTTGTAGACCTTTCGTGCAACCTGGCTGATCAATGCTGATATGGCAGATTGTTCAGCGGCTGAAAGGGCGATGGTACGGGATTGGTAAAACTGACCCGGCTGCAGCCCTTTTCTCTTCTCCAGATATAAAATATCAAAGCAGGATTCCAGTTCAAAATGTTTTGCATAATACTGGTTGCCGTTTTTCCTTCCAACCTGATATTCTGTACGGGCATACACGTAGGGATGAAACAGGCCGTCCAGTGTGTAATGCCCCAGAAATCCTGCTAAATAGGCAGTAATGATATTTTTCTCTTCTTCTTCTTTCAGATGTTCTCTATAATCTAACATTGTTTGAAAAAGTTCTCTTGCGTGTTCTTCATGCATGAGGGAACCGATATTTTCTTTTCTTAGGTAGGCTGCAGGATAGTAGAAAAAAATATCCGGTCCCTGAAGTCCAAGACAGTATGCAGCGGTATGAGCATGAATGGTATTTTGCAGGATGCCCGGGGAAAGCAACCGATAAGTATCCACTCCAAATAAGTAATGTAAAGTAAATCCTGGCATATTTCAATCTCCTTTGGTATAATTCTGGTTTTAATAAGATCTTATTCTTATCATTGCCCAAAATCAAGACTTTAAGAGTAATCTTATGATTTTCTTCACATTTTATTTATATTTCTGAAACCCGATTGACGTATACATGATCAATCAGTCCGTAGGCTTTTGCCTCTTCAGCACTCATAAAATTATCCCGGTCTGTATCACGCTCAATTTCTTCTATGGTGCGGCCCGAATTTTCAGCCAGAATCCGGTTAAGACGCTGCTTACTCTTCTGCAAATAGTCAGAAAGAATTTTAATGTCACTGGTCTGGCCTTTTATGCCGCCGGAGGAAGGCTGGTGAATCATAATTTCTGAATTTGGCAAGGCAAAACGCTTGCCCTTTGCACCGCCTGCCAATAAAAATGCTCCAAAGCTTGCAGCCATTCCGATACAGATGGTGGAAACATCGCATTTGATATAATTCATGGTATCGTAAATTGCAAATCCTGCAGATACGGAACCACCCGGACTGTTAATGTATAACTGGATATCCTTACCCGGATCCTGGCCTTCCAGATACAGAAGCTGACTGGTAACCAGACTGGCAGAAGCATCGGTGACTTCTTCACCCAGAAAAATAATTCGGTCATCCAGCAGGCGGGAGTAAATGTCAAAACTGCGTTCACCGCGACTGGTCTGTTCAACTACATAAGGTATAATCATGCTGCAATCCCCCTGACTTCAGACAGTTGTATACAAAAGCTGGTAATGGTATTGTATCCTTTTGCAGAATTGTCTGCGAATACCTGAATTGCCGGACAAAATTCCTGGAAAAGCACAAATTGCTCCTGCCTGGGTGTAAAAATGTGAAGGCTCCGGCAGGTCTGGGGAGTACATTGATATAATTGCCGGAACGCCAGTGTAAAAGCCTGTTGGGAATCATAACCCGCTTTACAGGAAATCTCTGCAATGGGAATGTCGGTCTCTGCTAAAAGTCTGGCAGCTTCTGTCAGTCTGCGTCTCTGGATATATTTATGCATGGTGCAGCCTACCACACTGGAAAATATGCGGTTCAGATAGTATTTTGAATAGTTCATATTCTGTGAAATATCGTCAAGATGGATTTTTTCCTGCAGATGGGATTCAATGTAGGATACAATCTCCACAACAATATCGTTTTTATCACTCATAGTAATGCCCCCTTTCGTGATGGTCATGATTTTTTTATTATAGCAGATATGTCTTAGGGTGTCTTAATAAAAAGTGCTCTCTTTATGGACAAGAGAGCACTTTTTTTAGATTCAAATAAATTACAAATAACTTAGCATTAAAAGCGTATCGTGAAAGTAATTACCCCATCATCAATCTGGCAGTTATATGCAAAACCCTGTTTCTGTGCAGCTGCACTTACAATGGAAAGTCCAAGTCCGGTACCGGACAGCTCTTTATTCCGGGATTTCTCGGCAACATAGAACGGATCCCAGATTCTTTCCAAAAGAATATTGTGGTTGTGGGCTACACCGTTGGAGGTCTGAAAAATAATCCTGCCGTATTCCTCATATAACCGTATGTTTATATGGCTGTTGGAAGTATATTTTACCGCATTAGAGATCAGATTGGAAAATATGGCAGTAATTCCTTCCAGACTTGCAGTGATAACTACATCCGGCAGGATGTCTGCTTGCAGAGTGAGCTGCTTGTTTTCTAACTCCAGCTGATATTCTTCGATCATTCCGGTGAGCATACTGCTGATCTCTACAGATTCTTTGGGATAGTCTTTTTGCCGGATGCGGGATAAATCAAGAAGTCCTTCAATGAGCCTTTCCATTTTTTCATTCTGGCGGATAACCGTGTCCAAGAAAGTGCCGTCATCAATGCCGTCTTTAATGCCGCAGGTATAAGCTTTAATCAGGGCCACCGGTGTCTTCAGATCATGGGATACATTACCAAGTAGAGCTTCCATCTGTCGGTTTTTTTCAATCAGAGCTTCCTGGGATTCTTTTAGTTTACAGCTCATGTCATTGATGCTGCAGGCAAGGTCTTCCAGCTCATCGTTTGTCCTGATTTCTATCTGACTGAAATTCTGGTTGGAAATATCCTTTGTCAGCGCGCTGATCTCTGAAAGGGGAGTAGTAATTTTCTTAACCAGAAAATAGATGAGAATCATCATAATAATTACTGCGGCTAAAAAGATACATAAGGTAATGCCATTGATCAATGAGACGATCTCGCTGATATTTGGAATGATGATAGCTACTCCTGCAAAAGTTTCCTCTAAATTCAAGTATTCTACAAGTATACTGTAATGCAGCTTGGATTGGTTGTAGATGCGCAGTTGTCTCCCGTTTGCCATTG
>NZ_JNGB01000007.1:0-52612 GCF_001029355.1 Robinsoniella sp. RHS | reverse complement strand
AAAAGCAGGATATTTCCAAAATAGGGCAGATTCCACTCAAACAATGCCTGCTTAGACAGGTAGTCCCTGTATTATCTTATGAGCATCTGGATACGGTGATGGAGCAGCAGTATCAGCTGGTACAGGCAGGTACGCAGGCATCTTTTATCAGCAGTTACGAAGACGAAATCTTCGTAGATATACAGAGGGAAAAATATCTTAAGGATTTGGAAATCCAGGAAGAGAGGCTAAAAGAGCAGACTGTGCACATTTCAAAGGAGCTGGAAAATGTGCGAAAGGCATGGGATGACCTGAATAATTTCCAATATGGGAAGTCATATGCGGAGCAGTTAAGTAAGGCGGTTTCAGCGGATGAGCAGGAAATAGAGAAGCTTTCTGTGCAAAAGAAAGAGCTGGAAGAAAAACTGAAAACCCTGGAGGCAGAATGGACCTCACTGGAATTCAATAACAGGGAGTGTGAAATAATCCTTCGTGAAATTAATGCCAGGAAGGAGCTTCTGGAAAAATTTCTGGCAGATGATGAACAATATCAGATACATTACCGTAACTTAGGGGATGCATCTGCTGAAAGTATGTCGTTAAAAGAAAAGAGGGAAAAAGCCGGGCAGGAGCTGGAAAACTGCCGGGCTGAAGCAGAACGGATCAAGAGTATTCTTTACGAGAAGAATACGCTGTTTGACCGAACCCGGGAGAGTTATCGGAAATATGAGAATGCCGGGGAGGCTAACCTGCTGGATGATTCATATGAACAAATGGAGCAGGAATATGAACAGCTTCTGAAAAACCAGAAAGAAGCTTTGTCAAGTCTGGAAGAAATGCTGCGTGGAAAATTACAGCAGCTCTCTACGATAGAGGATGCACTTGCTGAAATCGAAGTGGATCAAAAGGATTATGAGACACTTCACTATGACAGACAGGAATTGCAGCGTCTTAAATCAGAAGTTTCGGTATTAGAGGCTGAAAAGATAAAGGCAGATCGTAACTTGGGCAATCTTAGGATTACATTTGGTAAAATGGAAACAATGCTGGATTATGCTGCTGCGGCTCTGCATAATCTGGGGCTTACAGAGCCTTTGGAGAAGAGCCGGATCCTGCAGGATTATGACCGCCGGCTTAAAAACTTGAAATCAGAACTGGATCAGCTCCATGAAAAAGAAAAAGCTGCCAGCCGGCTTGGGGATATCTGCAAGAGCCTGGTAGGCAGAATTCAGGATATTATTACAGTTGCATATGTACCAATCGGTGATTTCGGGCTGGAAGAGGATATGGAAGCCCAGTTCACGAAGCTCAAGGACAGTTACCGCAATGCCAGAACAACAGAAAACCAGTCCAGAAAAGCATGTCAGAATCTGTATCGGGAAATCAGAAGGAATTATCTGGGTAAAAATCAGTGTGTAACCGATATTCTGGAATCTTTAAGTACACTTAATCTGGATGATGAACAGATCCGTTTCGATATTGTTTATTTTTATATGGAAGAATTCATGAAAAAACGGGAAAACCTGTTGAAACTGTCAGCGTTTTATGACAGCCAGCTTGAGAACATAGCGCGGACCAGGAATCAGATTATAGACCAGTGCATCAGTCATGCTGCTCTGATCTATGATGATGTAAAGCTGATTGCACAGAGTTCCAAAATCAGGCTCACCGGGAAGAGCCGGCCGGTACAGATGCTGCGTATAGATGTGCCGGATGAACTTGGAAGTGATATGCGTGGCCGTATGGAGAGTTATATAGATCACAGCCTTCAGACCATGGTGGAATTATGTAAGGCTGGGGATGGCAGCCAGGAGAAGAAGTGGAAAGATAAGCTGACTGCGCTTATGTCCAGCAGGGAACTGCTGAATCAACTGATCGGCACCAATAAAATTCCGGTTTATGTATATAAAATTGATCTGAATGATAAAAACAATGGCATGAAAAAGTGGGAAGATGCCATGGCGCAGAATTCCGGTGGAGAAAAATTCGTCGTATTCTTTACGATGGTGTCTACCCTGATCTCCTATATACGAGAAGTAACCAGAAGGGATGCCAGAGCAAATAATATGCAGGAATCTAAGGTAATGATAATGGATAATCCATTTGCAAGGACATCTTCTGAGCATTTGCTAAAGGCAGTGATTGATATTGCGAAGACCTTCAACATCCAGTTAATCTGCCTCTCAGATTTAAGCCAAAGTTCCATAACAAACAGGTTCAGCCTGATCTACCAGCTGAGCATCCGTAAGCGCATGTACAGTGACAGGGAATTGCTGAAGGTTGGAAATGTACAGATAAACAAAGGCGGACTGCACGAAAATGAAAGGCTGGAGCACGTTGGTCTATTTCAGAAGTTCCAGCAGGGAAGTCTCTGGGACTGGGTGGATCAAAACGGATAAGAAAGATGGTATAATAAATACAGTAAAACAGCTGTAATTTTTCTGGTGTTAAATGTACAAGTGCTATGATATGATTTTTCTGTTTCTAATTATGCAGTTATGAGTTTGCATTGATTAATGAAAATAAAACTATATGAAATGGAGAGATTATATGAAATACAAAAATCCAATTATACCTGGATTCCATCCGGATCCCAGCATTTGCAGAGCAGGAGATGACTATTATCTGGTGACAAGTTCCTTTGAGTATTTTCCTGCGATACCTGTTTTCCACAGTAGAGACCTGGTGCACTGGGACCAGATCGGACATTGTATTACCAGGAATGACCAGCTGGTTCTTGCCAAAGGGACACCGAATGCTACAGGCATATATGCCCCGACCATCCGTTTCCATAAGGGAATCTTCTATGTCATAACAACAAATGTTTCCAACGGTACAGGCATTGGGGAAAATGAACAAAATTTTATAATATGGACCAAAGATCCGGGTGGTGAATGGTCTGATCCCATCTGGCTGGATTGTCCCGGGATCGATCCGTCCCTGTTTTTTGACGACGATGGGAAAGTCTATTACTGCGGTACCCATGGAGAAATCTATTTATGCGAAATTGATATAGATACGGGAAAAAGGAAGACGGAAAGAACATATATCTGGGGCGGAACCGGAGGCTGTTGTCCGGAAGGCCCCCATATTTATAAAATCAATAACTGGTATTACCTGTTTATCTCAGAAGGAGGAACAGAATATGGGCATATGCTGACGGCAGCCAGAAGCCGGAATATATGGGGGCCATATGAAGGCTATAGCGGCAATCCGGTATTGACAAACAGGAGCAGAGGGACATCCCTGAAGGCGATCGGGCATGGAGATATTACCCGGGATCAGAATGGAAACTGGTGGGGCGTATGCCTTGGAATCCGTCCCGTTTCCTATCCATTCCGTCATAATCTGGGACGGGAAACCATGCTGGTACCCATGGCCTGGAATGATAATGGCTGGCCTGTGATGGGAAATAATGGAGTAGTGGAAGAGGAAGTAGAAACAGATTGTCTGCCTGCATGCACGGAAATGTACGATTCAAAAAAGGAAGAGATCACGGTCAGAGATACCTTTGATTCTGAAAAGCTGGATTATGCCTGGAATTTTATATATAATCCTTATCCGCAATTATGGGATATCGCCTCGGGGAGAGGGCTTACTCTCTATGGCAATGAAATAGCACTTTCGGAGGCGGATAGCATCGCATGGCTTGGACGAAGGCAGGAGCACCATAACTGCATTGCCAGGACAGAAGTACATTTTGTCAGAGAACAGGATGGAGAAGAAGCGGGGCTGACGGTTTATATGAATAACCGCCACCACTATGAAGCCGCAGTAACAAGGCAGGATGGGGAAGACTGCATCATATTCCGCAGACAGATAGGAAGTCTGTGGAAGACAGAAAACAAAATCCCCTGCACCGGAGAGCGGATATATCTGGAAGTGGAGGCAACGAAAGAAACATATATTTTCCGCTGCAGCATGGATGGCACCCGGTATGAAGAAATCGGAAGAGGAGAAACCGGGTATCTGACTACGGAAACAGGGGGTGTCTTTACCGGGAATTATATTGCGATGTATGCTTCCGGAAATGGAAAGAAATGTGTTCGTGGAGCTGATTTTAAATGGTTTGAATACAGCGCCGTTTCAGGCTGAACGGGCAGGCGTTCTACTTTTTTGTACTGTTAAAATATATAAACACAAATTTTATGATAAAATGCACAATATAAAAAGAGTATATATTCATAAAATTTAACGAAAAATAAATGTTTTGCAGAAAACACTGACAATTTTATTTTTTTTGTGTTAATATAAGATAATAGAGAATAAGCCAATGGGGCTGAAATGGAGAACGTATAAATGAAATCATTAAAAAACGAAAAGGTATGTCATAAAAGTTTTGGGAAAGGTGTTATTACAGAAAATAATCCACTGAAGATTAAAATACAGTTTTCAGATATGAATGAAACCAAAATATTTTTGTTTCCATATGTATTTGAAAAATGTCTGGTATTGGAAAATGAAAAATTGCAGCAGGAATGTTATAAACAGGCTGTTCAAATCAAGGAAGAACGGGAAAAGATAGAAGAAGAAAAAAGAATCGAACAAAAACAAGCGGAGGATTTAAGGCGCATAGAGATCAGAAAAGCGAAATTGGCTCTGACGAAGAAGAAGAGAGCAGATGCCGTCAGAAAGTTAAAGGTAACCGTATGACAACTCCTGCTAAATTACAGGCACTCGATGAGGCAGTCAGTAAAATCGAAAAGGACTTTGGAAAAGGTTCTGTTATGAGATTAGGGGATGCCAGTGAAGCAATGTCGGTAGAGACAGTGCCAACCGGGGCTTTGAGTCTGGATATAGCATTGGGTCTGGGAGGAATTCCAAAAGGAAGAGTTATAGAAGTTTTTGGTCCCGAATCCAGTGGAAAGACAACGGTAAGCCTGCATATGATTGCAGAAGTGCAAAAAAGAGGAGGAATTGCAGCCTTTATAGATGCAGAGCATGCGCTTGATCCGGTGTATGCGAAAAAAATAGGTGTAAATACGGACGAACTCTACATTTCCCAACCGGACAGCGGCGACCAGGGTTTGGAGATAGCAGAGACTCTGGTGCGTTCCAATGCCGTTGCTATTGTGGTAATTGATTCTGTCGCAGCGTTGGTGCCCAGGCAGGAAATAGACGGTGAAATGGGAGATGTCTTCATGGGACTGCAGGCCAGGTTAATGTCTCAGGCACTTCGAAAACTGACCCCTGTAGTAAGTAAATCCAATTGTATAGTCGTCTTTATTAACCAGCTTCGGGAGAAGATTGGAGTCATGTTTGGCAGTCCGGAAGTTACCACAGGAGGAAAGGCACTAAAATTCTATGCATCCGTCCGTTTGGATGTGAGAAAAATAGATATCATTAAAAGTGCCGGAGACCGTATCGGGAACAGAACACGAGTAAAAGTGGTGAAAAATAAAATAGCGCCGCCATTTAAAGAGGCAGAATTTGACATTATATACGGATTGGGAATATCCAGAGAAGGGGATATCTTAGATCTGGCGGCCGATATTGGTGTTGTGGTAAAAAGCGGTTCCTGGTATTCTTATCAGGGATCAAAAATGGCACAGGGCAGAGAAAGTGCAAAACAATATCTGGAAGAAAATCCAGTTGTGCTGGATGAAATAGAGTATGAGGTCAGGAAACATTATGGTCTGCCGGCGGAAAAGAAAGTAGAACAGGAAAAATAGCAGTCATGTATATCATCCATGCAGAGAAATTAATTCTGTATGGATATTTTTTGCGATTGTATTTCAAAGTTATATAAATTATACTTAGTTTTATGAGCTCTGAAATAAAGATAAAAAGGAAAAATCATAATGCTAAATATTATCTTAAAGCATATCATGCGTACCGCACATACCTCTATTCGAATATTTGACAGAGAAAACCGGTTAAGGGAGTATCTGGGGGATGGATCCTGTTCAGATCCCGTACTACATGATGAAATCTGGAGATCCCATCTGCTTGGCATGGCGGATATGGATCGTCCTTGTATCTATTTAGAAAAATATCCGATATACTATGGTGTGATTTTAGGTGGAGAAGACCGGTATATTATTGGACCGGTGAGCATTGATTTTACCGTTCAGTTCCAGGAAGGGATACCAATTGGAGAAGCCTATGCAAGGCAGCATGGAATTCCGGAGAAAAAGATCAGAATTTCTTATTGTGAATTTGAGTTGTTTTGCGAACTGGTGTTATTGCTTTATCATGTTCTGACCGGAAAAGATATGAAAATTTCGGATTTAATACAGCGCAATTTTGACAATAATGAATTGCAGCACGGCATTAAAAAGGAATTGAACCGGGTATATTTTCAATATCAGGAAAACGAAAAGGTACATAATTCTTATGAACATGAAATACGGGAATTAAACAGTATCCGGGAAGGTGATACCGGTAAATTAAAACGGTGTATGGAGGAAGTTGTAGAGGGAGAATACGCAGTGCTCTCCCAAAATCCCCTTCAGGCGGCAAAGAATCTGGCGATTGTTGCCCTGGCAATTGCGGCAAGAGCAGCAATTGACGGAGGAATGCTGCCGGAGGATTCCTTTTCTATAAATGACAGCTACATCTTACGGGTGGATGCCGCAAAGGATCAGGGACAGATAATGGCGCTGGTAAACAAAGCAAAAATGGAATACGCTGAATTGGTTTATGAAAAGAATCGTTCCGGGGAAAATAACAGGATTGTGGAAGAAGCGAAACGGCTGATCTATAAAAATATGCACCAAAAGATTGTGATCTATAAGATAGCGGAAGAACTGCATGTAACGCCGGAGTATCTTTCCGCTGTTTTTAAGCGGGAAGAAGGAATTACAGTTAATGATTATATTATGAAGGGTAAAGTGAAGCTTTCACAGAATCTTCTGATCTATTCCGATTATACAGTGGAAGAAATCGGATATTATTTTGGATTCAGTTCCCAGAGTCATTTTGGCAAAGTGTTTAAAAAATGGAGTGATATGACTCCGGTTCAGTACCGGAGAAGATATGGGATAAAGAGTTTTACTGATAAGGAAAAAAGGATAGACCGTCATTAAAAATGTGACAAAAGCATTAAGAATATAGTATAATCCAACTTCTTTTTCTGGTATTTTTATGTATAGAAATCCAAATATAAGGAGTATTCATTATGAAAAAGATAAATAACAATAAGATGAATAATAAAATAAATATCAATAAAATAGTTATTAATACATTTGAAACCGATGGTCACATTCAACCGGAACTTCACAGTCAGTTTATTGAATTTCTGGGATCCTGCATCTATGATGGCATATGGGTGGGGGAAGACTCCCATATCCCCAATTATCATGGTATCCGAAAGGATGTGGCAGATGCGTTAAAAGAATTAGAACCGCCAGTAATACGCTGGCCGGGTGGATGTTATGCAGATACTTACCACTGGAGAGACGGGATTGGTGAAAGATCAAAAAGGCCTGTCACCTATAATGAAAATTTCGGAACATTTGAGTTAGACAGTAACCAGTTTGGTACACATGAATTTATGGAGCTTTGTAAATATGTGGGTGCAAAGCCCTGGCTGAATATTAATTTAATGAACGGCAGTGTAGCCGAGATGAAAGAATGGATGGAATACTGTAATCGGAAAGAGAAAACCACGCTGGCTTTGGAACGTAAGGAAAATGGGTCCGAAGAACCATTTCAGGTGGAATATTGGGGGATCGGAAATGAAATGTGGGCAGGCGGGGGAAACGCCACCCCTCAAAGTTATGCAGCAGAATACCGGAAATATGCTACGGCATTTCCTGTGTTTTCTAAAGGACAGGGGAAAAACCCAATACAGATGAAACGTATTGCCTGTGGGCCGGACGGCAACAAAAAAGAAGAACGTGTGGAATGGACGAAACAGTTTTTTGAATCTATGGCAGAGTTTCGCCAGCCGCCTTTGGACGGATATGATATTCACTTTTATAACTGGAATTTAAAAGATCTCACTCAACAGGAAACAGATTTTTTAGAAGCAGAATGGTATGAGGTTATTAATGGCTGCCTGGAACTGGAAGAGGTAATCCGGGAACAGGAAAAACTGGTTTTGGATGGGATTTCTGACTATCCGGAAAGTGAAGGTTTTTTTTAAGACTCTGAAACCACAGGTCGATTTGATTATCGGAGAATGGGGAAATTGGCACGGGGCTTCGTTTGCACACCGTCCGGCGCTGTATCAGCAATGTACAATGCGGGATGCCGTCACAAGTGCATTAACGTTAGACATTTTTCACCGAAATTGTAAGGCGGTGAAGATGGCATGTGTGGCACAAACAGTAAATGTATTAAATTCTCTCATTCTGACAGATGGGGATCAATGTGTGCGGACTCCTAATTATGACGTTTTTCAGATGTATAAAGTGCATCGGGGCGGGGAGGCGTTAAATTTCAATACAAAAGTAAAGCCTGATAAACTGTTTCTGTTTGCCTCTGTAAAAAAGGATGTAGTCAGCGTTAATATTGTTAATACAGAATGGCAGAAAGAGCAGGAAGTATTTTTTGAATTCCCGGAAGATTGTAAGTATGTGGGAGGTCAGACGCTGAAAGGGGACTCGCCTCAGGCATGCAATACATTTGATGATCCGGACCGTGTAAGGGCGCAGGAAGCAGAAATGCCGGTGGAAACAACGGATGGCTTTAAAATACAGATTCCGGCGGCTTCTGTAAATGTGTATCAGTTTCAGATTGTGAAAGGATAAAACACGAATATTTCTGGGAATCAAAGATAAACGCAAACGAAGAATCAGCTGGAAATTGTCCTCCATGTGGTGTATATTGTACAAAGAAGCTCTTTAATAGTGAGTTATTTATAAATCGTTCGCTGCAGTACCAATCGGAGGATAAAAATGAATAAAATTTTAATTATAGAAGACGAACTAATCATCAGGGAGGAATTGACGATCCTGTTAAAAAATGCGGGATACCTGGTGGAAGCAGTTCTTGAATTTCAAAACTGTGTGGTGGATATAAAAAGATACAAACCGGACCTGATCCTGCTGGATATCAACCTTCCGGAGCAGGATGGTTTTCGTTTATGTTCTTCCATCCGCAGTTTTTCTTCGGTTCCCATCATTTTTATTACCGGCAGAGACACCGCTTTCGATGAGCTGCAGGCGTTGACTCTTGGTGGTGATGATTACATTACGAAACCATATAATATTCCCATACTTCTGGCGCGGATTAATCTGCTGCTTCGAAGAACGGGGGGCACAAGTGCCCCAATGGAATTCATCGAATATAAAGAAGTGAGGTTATTTCCCATATCTGCATTTATTCAGTATAAAGATCAGAAAGTGGAACTATCGAAGACGGAATTGAAAATACTCTATTATCTCTTTACAAACAGCCAGAAAGTTGTTTCGCGTTTGGAGTTAATCGAATATTTATGGGATAATGAAATCCATATAGATGATAATACTTTAAGTGTGAATATGACAAGAATCAGGGACAAGCTTACACAGATTAGCGTGAATGATCTTATTCAGACGAAAAGAGGAATGGGGTACAAAGTTTGAAAGGCCAGCTTGCGCTATTCAGGGGGGGATCAGTATGAAATTAAAAGATTATCTTTCGGACAGATCGGGCGCATTGCTTTTAAATGCTGCCTGCATTTGTGGTCTGTCCATATTTTTGTATATGATCGGAAATGGCATTGGGGAGATAATGGTAATCATAATGTTATGGCTGATCATATTGTTTTTTTACTTGCTTCCGGATTACAGATACCGGAAGAAATATTATGAGGAGTTAATATCGCTGTCGGATGCGTTGGAACAGAAATACCTTACTGCTGAAATAGCGAAGGTTCCTGTTTCAAGAGAAGGCGGTGTATATTTCCGGATTATGAAAAATGCAATGAAGTCCATGGCGGATGAAGTATCCCGGGCACAGCGTGAAAATGAAGAGTACCGGGATTTTATTGAAAAATGGATACATGAAATAAAGGTACCGATTACAGGAACAAAACTAATATGTGAGAACCATAAGACGGACCAGTCAAGGAAAATTCTATCCCAGGTAGAGCAGATTGAAACAGATGTGGAAAGAGTGCTCTATTATGCCAGAATGGGAAATGTCGAAAAGGATTATATGATCAAAGAAGTGAGCTTAAAGTCAGCAGTTCAAAATGTGCTTGCCAGAAACAAGCAGCTGTTGATTTCAAACCATGTTGCTGTAAATGCAGAGCAGGTAAATCTCGCGGTATATACGGATCAGAAATGGGTCGAGTTTATCATTAATCAAATTATCATTAATTGCATCAAATACGGAAAGCAGGATTCTCTACAGATCGATATATTGGCAAAACAGATTGAGCAGGGTGTATCGCTTACGATCCGGGACAATGGAATAGGGATTAAAGAAAGTGAGCAGAGCCGTATATTTGATAAAGGATTTACAGGCAGCAATGGCAGGGCGAACCATAATTCTACCGGGATTGGGCTATATCTGTGCAGGGAATTGAGCAAAAAACTGGGAATAGAGATTTCAGCCATGTCTGTTTCGGGGGAGTATACGGCTATCAGGCTTTTCTTTCCAAAAGGAAATTATATTCAGGGGCAGTGATGGTTTGTTTTCTTTCAAATTTGTAAGTTAAAATAAAGCTTCCTGTATACAACAGAGGGGAAAATACTGCTACAATGACAGCATTCCGGAGTAAGTTTCAAAGATGATTCGGGAAAAAAGCGAAAAGGAGTAAGTATATGTTGTTGCAGGTGGAATATATCGAAAAATATTATGGTACGAAAACGAATATTACTAAGGCTTTAAATAAGGTCAGCTTTTGTGTGGAAAAAGGTGAATTTATAAGTATAATGGGGGCTTCCGGTTCCGGAAAAACGACACTGCTCAATTGTATTTCCACCATTGATACGGTAACATCGGGTAAAATCCTGTTAGACGGGGATGACATTACGACAATTAAAGAAGAGGAAATCACAGCCTTTCGCAGGGATAATCTGGGGTTTATTTTTCAGGAGTATAATCTGCTGGATACCCTGACAATTGAGGAAAATATAGCTTTGCCCCTGACGATAAAAGGGATGAAGCCTAAAGAAATTACCAGAAGTGTCATGGAAATCGCAGGGAAGCTGCAGATTGAGGATATTCTGCCTAAATTCCCGTATCAGGTATCCGGTGGACAGCGGCAGCGATGTGCATGTGCAAGAGCTGTTGTTACCAGGCCGAAACTGATATTGGCTGACGAGCCTACCGGTTCTCTGGATTCTAAATCGGCATTCAGGCTGTTGGAGGTGATGGAAGAGTTAAACCGGGATTTGACAGCCACTATTCTCATGGTTACCCACGATGCTTTCTCAGCCAGTTATGCAAACCGTATTTTATTTTTAAAAGATGGAAAGATCTTCAATGAAATATGGAAAGGTGAGAAAACGCGTTCAAAATTCTATCATGAAATTCTGGATGTGCTCTCCTTATTGGGAGGTGATGTTCCATGCTAAAACAACTGTCCATAAGGAATGCAAAGCGGCAGACAAGGGAGTACATGATTTATTTCATTACAATTACCTGCACCGTTTCTTTCATGTATGGTTTTAATGCGCTTATTTTTTCAGATATTGTTGCCAGTCTGCCTGAACTTGAAATTTTATTTTACATGATAATTACGATTTCCCTCCTGATTGTTTTTATACTGGGATGGCTGGTTCATTACATGACTAATTTTATGTTAAAGAAGCGGAGTAAAGAGTTAAGTACCTATATGATACTGGGTATTTCCAATAAAAATATTTCCAAATTATTTTTCAAAGAAAATTTTCTGATCTGCGGAGTGGCATTTGTTTGCGGCACTTTATTTGGATACCTGATTTCTGAAATCCTGAAAATTATAATCTTAAATTTATTTGGTATAGATTATCAGTTCTCTATTTCATTTTCCATACCGGCAATTGCACTGACAGGCTTGTATTTTCTGATGATTTTTATTTTCGCACTCTGGAAAAACGGCAGATCTATCCGGAAAATGAAGTTGTACGATTTGCTTTATTATGAGAAAAGAAATGAGAATACCAGTTTGGAAAAAACCGGCTGGATGGCTGTGGTTTTTGTAATATCACTTGTTTTCGGCGCGGGCGGAATTGGTTTATTTATGTATATGCCCCTTGGGAAAGGGTATGATGTCTTGCTGGGACTGGTATTAATCGTACTTTTTCTGTTTGGTTTTTTCCAGAGTGTTCCCGGGTTTCTTGCAAAGGTATTCGGCAGCAGGGAAAATATAAAATACAGCAAAAACAGGCTTTTTTTACTCCGTTCTTTTACTTCTAAGATAGCATCCCTAAGTATGACACTGTGCATGATATCTGTACTCTTTACACTGGCACTGACTGCTATGGGCGTTGCAGTTTCCGTAAATGAGATAGCCGGCAGATCGATAGAGTTGAATGTGTTTGATATTGTTATTCTCAGTAAAAACCCAAACAGTAATTTTTCCGGTTACCGCAGCAGAATAGAAGAGACTGTACCGGTGGAAGCAGATCATTTATATCATATCTATCATAATGAGGATCAGACATTTCGGGATATCCGGGCTAAGGCTGCTGCCAGTTACAGCGATCTGCCGCAAGAGATATATGTGGAATACCAATATGATACTTACATGAAATACAGCGACTACCGTGCGTTGTGCAGAATGCTTGCCATAGATGTTCCTCAGATAAAAGAAAATGAATATATCATACATTGCGTTCCGGCACTGCAAGATGCTTACAGCGAATACATGCATCGTCAGGTTGTCATGAATGGTAAAACGATGGAGTTAAACAGCATTAACACAGCACCTTTTAACCAGGCAGATTCTTATGGTAACGGTATGGATTTTATTATTGTCGTACCGGATGAAATGGCGGATAAACTGCCTGTGATATACCAGGTATATACGGCGCAGACCTCCGAACCGGTCAGCAGTATAGCGTTAGAAAATTTGTGTGCACAGGATGAACGCCTGGAGATTCTAGACAGGAATTTAATGGTGTCCAGCAGTGATATGGGTGCTTATGGTACAAGTATACCGGATGCCGGCAAAGACTATATATCCGGAAGATCGGCATTTAAGAAGAATTATGCGGATGTCTATTCGATCATGATAGCGCTTTTTTATCTGGCGCTTATATTTGTCATCACAGGTGCTACGATTTTAGTAACTCAGATTCTCAGTGATTGCGGAAAACATAAAAAGCAATATGATATATTAAGGCATATTGGTATGAGCACTCAGACAGTAAATCAAACTGTAAATAAGCAGCTGGCTGCATTTTTTCTCCTGCCGGTGATTCCGGCTGTTGTGATCAGCAGCAGTCTGGTGTTCAATTCCATGAATATTATGCAGCCTCAGTCCTATAGTTTTCCTGTTTTTGAGGGGCATGGATGGATTTGGGGAGCGATAGCCAGTGCAGTGGGCTTGCTTTTTATATTATATGGTATTTACTTTATTGCAGTTTGTAAAAATTATAAGAAGAGTATTATTTGAAGATGAGCAAAAGATGTAATCAGATAAATGCAGAAGATGAATGCGTAATAAGAATGAACGCAGAGGAAAGCATGAGAAGATAAAGCAGAAGTTGAGTATAAAAGGTTGAATAAAAGACATATATGAGAAAAAGTATCAATATAGATATTGTAAAAAACAGCAGCCATGGTATGATATTATATATGTAAGAAAAAAAGGCAGGGGGTACACATGAACCGGAATGATAAAAATACAGATTGCAAATTGACCGGGAAGCAGTATGAATATTTGCAGGTATTACATAAACATTTGCTGAATAAGGAAAGACCGGGACTGCGAAGACTGGGAGAAGAGCTTTCGGTAAATGCTTCGACTTTATCACGTTTTTATGGGGAGTGCGTTTCTAAGAGTATACTGACAGAGGAATATGAATTTACCCCGTTTGGGGAAGATTTACTAAAGGATTACCGCTGCAAGCTGGCTGAGATCAGTTTATGGCTGCAAAAAGAAGGCATGGATTCCATCCGGGCAGAAGATCAGGCCAGGTGTATCATAGAAGCATGCAGCGAGGATGTGGTACAGATTTTAAGAAGACTTGGAATATTACATAGAGCCTGTGATTCCCTGAAGGCAAGTGATAAGCACGTACAGACTTTTAATGGCAGAAAACTAAGTGATTATTTAGCCGTGGGTGATTATGACATTTCCTTTACCTTCTATCGGGAAAAAGACCGCATACCAGGCAGGATTTCAATGGCTAATCAGGCATTTCGGCACCCGGGAAACATGATCTGCAGAAAGAGGGACGGATATCTGGAGCTAACCGCGCTGGATGTGGAGATGCCCGTATCCCATATGGCAGACGTGTCTCTCAGAGGACGGATGCAGACTATGAAGTACAGCGAAGACGGAATCTGTAAGCTGGCGCGTATTAAGAATAACAAGGTACGGATTCCTTTGTCTGCCATTACTTTTACTTATATTCAGGAGAGCAATATCCTCCAGGGAACGGTACTTCTGACCATGACCT
Source organism: Robinsoniella sp. RHS (assembly GCF_001029355.1). Taxonomy (NCBI): domain Bacteria; kingdom Bacillati; phylum Bacillota; class Clostridia; order Lachnospirales; family Lachnospiraceae; genus Robinsoniella; species Robinsoniella sp. RHS. The sequence continues at coordinate 38,147 of NZ_JNGB01000007.1, read as the reverse complement.
GCAATGAAGAAGAGGCCGGGATGCCGGAAAGTACGGCAATATTGGTGCTATATATATAATATAAATTGATAAAGTTTATCATTAATTTATGAAGTGTTGCACTGGCACAACGATTAGGTATAGAAATTATCAGCAATTTTCGGATTCATACCACAACGTTGCGCATGTGCAACACTTTTTTATTCACATTGACAGTTTCCGTTTCGTAATATATAACTATAGCGTAGATAAGTTAGCTATTGCTAATTCGGAAAGCATTTATCCGTTAAAAGATCAGAAAAAGGAAGGAAGGCGTATATGAAAAAGAATCCATTTAAATTACTGTGGCTGATACTGGCTTTTCTAAGCTTGGGAATAGGAGCAATCGGGGTGGTATTGCCAATTCTGCCCACCACGCCGTTTTTGTTAGTATCTTCATTTTGTTTTGCAAAGGGGTCGAAGCGGTTTCATAACTGGTTTATGAATACCGGACTTTATAGAAAGCACCTGGACAGCTTTGTCCGTAACCGGGCTATGACACTGAAGACAAAACTCTTTATCCTGCTGCCGGTATCGGCGATGCTGACCCTTGCATTTTTTATGATGCACAATATTCCAGGACGGGTGGTAATCGTGCTGCTTGTGTTGTTTAAGTATTATTATTTCTTTTTTCGAATTGCAACAATACCAGGTGGTAAGAAAAATATGGAATATGCAGCAGACAGAACGGAGTTAACAGATTAATATGGCAGCAGAACGTAGTAAGGGAGAGTTAAAGCGTCTCCAGGAACAAGAAACAGTCAGCATGATGATCCAATTATATTGCAGGAAAAACCATAATAGTAATCAAAATAAAAAACAGGATAACAACCGGAAGGAATTATGTCCGGAATGCAGGAATTTACTTGCTTATGCTGAAAAAAAAATTCAGAGATGTCCTTTTATGGAGAATAAGACGTTTTGCAGCAACTGCCGGGTACATTGTTACCAGTCAGAAATGCGGGAAAAGATTCGGGAAGTGATGCGGTTTTCCGGTCCCAGAATGCTTTTTTATCACCCGTTTATGGCAATACACCATATGTGGTGTACCCTGAAAGAAAAAAAGAAGGAGGCAAAACGCCATGATTAAAACAAGATTAGTCGGCTTGCTGGCTGATTCTAAAAAATATATAATACAGAATGTTTTGTGGCAATGGGTGGCTCTGATTGCAAATATATCAGCAGCTGCGACAGTTGGAAATTTAATTGAAAAAACATATCGGGGGATGCTGGGAACGGAGCTTTTGGCAGTCAGTGCCTGCATCCTGGCGGTATCTGTTTTGATACGGTTTGGCTGTGACAGGCTTGCTGCAAAAGCATCCTTCCTTGCAAGCCGGGATGTAAAAATTACAATCAGGGAGAAAATTTACGAAAAACTGCTGCGATTGGGAGCTTCCTATAAGGAAAAAATCTCTACGGCAGAGGTTGTCCAGGTATCAGTAGAAGGTGTGGAGCAGTTAGAGATCTATTTTGGTAAATACCTGCCCCAGCTTTTTTACAGCCTGCTTGCACCGCTGACTTTATTTGTAGTGTTATCATTTATCAGTTTAAAAGCATGTATTGTGCTGCTTATCTGCGTTCCCCTGATTCCTGCATCCATTATGGGAGTACAGAAGTTTGCAAAAAAGCTTCTGAATAAATACTGGGGATCTTATACAGAACTTGGAGATAGCTTTCTGGAAAATCTACAGGGTCTTACCACACTTAAGATTTATCAGGCTGACGGGAAAAAAGCGGAAGAAATGGATAAAGAGTCTGAACAGTTCCGACGGGTAACCATGCGTGTATTAACCATGCAGCTGAATTCCATCAGTGTTATGGATTTGGTGGCTTACGGAGGAGCGGCGATTGGTATGATCGTTGCAGTCCGGGAATATATAGCAGGAAATATTGGGTTGGCAGGTACTGTTACGCTGATTCTTCTGGCAGCGGAATTCTTTATTCCCCTCCGTGTACTGGGGTCTTTCTTTCATATTGCTATGAACGGAATGGCAGCCAGTGATAAGATGTTCCGCCTTTTGGATCTGCAGGAAACGAAAAACGGGCAAGAGGAGGTACCGGAGCAAAATCATACGATCAGATTTAAAGATGCGGGATTTTGTTATGACAGCGAACGTAAGATTTTAGATCATGTTAATCTTACGATTTCCAAGGGAAGTATTGTTTCGCTGGTAGGCAACTCCGGATGCGGCAAGAGTACGCTGGCGGCGATCCTGACCAGCAGGAACAAAGGCTATGAAGGCAGTATTACCATTGGAGGAAAAGAACTTTCGGACATTTCAGAAGCCAGCCTTATGTCACATATTACCATGGTTGGGCAGAATAGTTATTTATTTAAAGGTACCGTTGAGGAGAATCTGGCGATGGGGAATCCTTCTGCATCTAAAGAACAGATGGATCAGGTATTAAAGGATGTGGATTTATATGAATTTTTATATGCCGGTCAGGGACTGAATACACAGCTTCAGGAAAAGGCGTCCAACCTTTCCGGAGGACAGCAGCAGAGATTGGCATTGGCCAGAGCATTACTGCATGATTCGGAAATCTATATATTTGATGAAGCGACTTCCAATATTGATGTTGAAAGTGAAGAACGGATTATGTCAGTCATCTATGGACTGGCGGGACACAAAACGGTGCTTCTGATTTCCCACCGCCTGCAAAATGTAGTTTCCTCGGATTACATCTATGTACTGCAGAATGGGAAAATAGCAGAATCGGGATCTCATGAGAATTTACTCGGCAATGCCGGTGTTTATGCAAAACTTTATGAAAATCAACAGCAGTTGGAACAATACAGACAGAAGGAAGGAGCAGAATATGCATCGTAGAAGTGGAATTAAAATTATGGGAAAATTGATCGGTCTGATCAAACCATTAATGCATGTGATGGCTGCGGCAATCCTGCTTGGTGTTGTGGGATATCTGTTTGCAATATTTCTGACTATACTGGCAGGTGTGGGGATCCTGCATGGTTTGGGTGAAAAGAATCTGTTGTCTTTAACAGTTACCTTTGGCCTGCTTATTGCGTTTGCCATCTGCAGGGGAATTCTCCACTATGGGGAACAGGCTTGTAATCATTACATTGCATTTAAATTACTGGCAATTATCCGTCACAAAGTATTTTCTGCACTTAGAAAACTGGCTCCGGCGAAACTGGAAGGCAAGGATAAAGGAAATCTGATTTCTATTATCACCAGTGATATAGAGTTGCTGGAAGTGTTTTATGCACACACGATTTCTCCAATCGCCATTGCATTTTTAACCTCCCTGTTTATGGCATGCTTTATTGGATATTTTTATCTTCCGGCTGGAATACTGGCACTGGTGGGCTACCTTATTGTAGGGGTTTGGCTTCCGCTTTGGAATTCAAAACGTGGTTCTTCCAAAGGAATGAAATACCGCAATGATTTGGGAGAAATGAACAGTTTCGTTCTGGATAATCTTCGGGGGCTTCACGAGACCGTTCAATATGGATGCGGAAATGAACAAAAGAAGCGTATGCGGGAACAATCGGAGAGATTATCCGGGGAACAGGAAGAATTACAGAAAATGGAGGGCGGTTCCAGAGCTGCTACTAATCTGGTGATCCTTCTATTTTCCTTCAGTATGCTGTTCTTAATGTTGTATGCATATACTGCGGGATACAGCAATTTTACCGGCGTAATTATCTGTACCATTGCCATGATGGGATCATTTGGACCTACTGCGGCACTATCAAGCCTTTCCAATAATCTGAACCAGACATTGGCAAGCGGTGAGCGGGTTTTATCTCTTTTAGAGGAGGAGCCGGAGATCAAAGAGGTTACCGGAAAAGCAGCAACCGGATTTTCCAGTGTATGCTGCAAACAGGTTTCCTTTGCATATGGAAAAGAAGAAATATTGAAGGATTATTCCCTGAAAATGAAGGAAGGGGAAATCATCGGAATTTTTGGAAAAAGCGGTTCCGGTAAATCAACACTTTTAAAATTACTGATGCGTTTCTTTGATGTGCAAAAGGGCAGTGTTAAAATTTCAGATAAAAATGTCAGGGATATTAATACCTCTGATTTGAGAAATATGGAAAGCTATGTAACGCAGGAAACCTATCTCTTCCATGATTCTATTGCAGCAAACATTGCAGTTGCCAACCCCAATGCCAGCAGAGAGGAGATCATGCAGGCCGCAAAGAAAGCTTCCATTCATGAATTTATAGAAAAGCTGCCAAAAGGGTATGACACACCGGTTGGAGAGCTTGGAGATACGCTGTCCGGAGGGGAACGGCAGAGAATTGGAATTGCAAGAGCATTTCTGCACAACGCGCCATTTATTTTACTGGATGAACCTACCAGCAGCCTGGACAGCCTGAATGAAGGGATTGTACTGAAATCCTTGCAGGAAGCCTGCAGAGAGAGGACTGTACTGCTTGTATCCCACAGGCAGTCTACCATGAATATTACGGACAGGGTGTATCATATGACAGGAGACAGAGCGTCCTGATATATAAGAGAAGATAAAAACCGGACCATCCCATGACAGATTGGTTTGCTTTTATCTTCTTTTATCAATAAAGCGTGATAATGTTTATTGGTGATGACTGGAATGAAAAGCTAAGCATTTTGTAAATTCATTATGCTAATCTAATTATTTTACTTTGCAAGCCATTTACCAGGTCTTTTATCAGAAGATGAATGCCGTAAAAAAATAACACGATACTTGTAAACATAATTATCACTCCTTTTACCTGTTTTTGAGTGCAAAAATGGGAGGGAGCTATTCCCTCCCGAAGCTGCATCTTAATTACAACTTATTTTCCTGTTCTTGTTTTGCTTCGCTGATCCCGGTATGCGAATCCTTTTTATTATCAAAATCGCATTTCCGGCAGCGGTTTCCGTGGCAGCCGGGATGTTTGGGACAATCCATACCTTCGTAGAATTCAGGACGTTCTGTGTCTTCGGTAAAACCTTCTGAGGCTTCTTCCAGATGTCCCGGATGTTTTGGGTATCCAGAATAATCCGGTCGTCCCTCAAAATTTGTCCTGTGAATGTGTTTATCGGCAATAGGATTGCCGAAGTCCTGTGGTCTGCCGAAATTACGTTCCTGTCCACGCGGATGGTCATGAGGATGTCCCTGCTGCTGGCAATATGGATAGTCATGCGGATGATCATGCGGATGTCTCTGCTGCTGGCAATATGGATGGTCATGAGGATGTCCCTGCTGCTGATCATACGGATGGTTATGAGGATGTCCATGAGGATGATCAAGAGGACGATTCCCATGATGTCCGTGGTCATGTTCCGGAATACCCATTTCTTCAAAGGTTTTTTCTAATGCATTGATGAGCCGTTCCAGATAATCACTCAACATTGCCTGTTCTTCATCGCTCAGGCAAGAGAAGATTTGGTTTACATCATCTTGTTTTCCGCCCAGCTCTTCAGCCGCTTTTGATCCATCATCCGTGAGTCTGATATTCATTACACGACGGTCTTTTTCTGAGGGAGTACGTGTAATGTACCCATTTCGCTCTAATTTTCCTAAAAGTTCTCCAAGTGACTGATTCCGCATATCCAATAAATATCCGAGTTCCTTTTGCGTGATCTCAGGCTGTAGTTTCAAGAGGGAGAGTACGCGGCCCTGTCCCTTATGAGGGCTTGAGAAAGGACCGAAGTTTCGGAAGTATGCCCCCTGATATCGGTGCAGCAATGCATCTGCTCTTGTAAATAGTTCCATTAGATCTTTTATTTGATCGTTCATATTGGTGTTCTCCTTTCTGTATCTGATTGTGTATTTGAAAAAACAAAGGTACCTTGATTTATATAATACAGGTACCTTTCTAATTTGTCAACATGTTTTTGAAAAAAAGTAAGGTACCTGTATAAATTATGATGAATCAACTGAATTGTATTTATTGTATACAATATTATTACGTGGAAACGGTTGGCAAAGTAAGTTATATAATGTTAAAATAAATTATAAAGTGATTAACCAAAACGGTTAATTCATTCTTAGCAGTGATTTATCGCAGAAGCTGTCTGGTTATGCGCAGAAATTGCTTGGTTATGCATATAAACTATTTGGTTATGCGCAGTGAAGCCATATAATTAAAACTTGCAAAAGAAAGGGCAACGATATTGGAACGATTTAAGGAAGCAGATAAGATGCGGGCAGTACTACGAGAGGCCCAGACCGGATTATGGGCAATCGAATTGGATCAGAAAAAAGAACCCAGGATGTATGTGGATAATGTCATGTTGGAATTGCTGGGATTCGAAGAGGCGCCTACACCTGAAGAATGCTACCGGGTGTGGTATAACCGCATTGCAGATGAGCATTATCATGTAGTGCAGACGGGAGTAGATAAAATAATTTCTGATAGCAGGGCAGAAGTGAAATATAACTGGACACACCCAAAATGGGGACGAATATATGTTCGCTGCGGCGGTGTCAGGGATTGGAGCTATGAAGAAGGAATTTGTCTGAGGGGATACCATCAGAATATCACGGATACCGTTATGCTGGAACATGAGCATGATTTGGTGATACAGACGCTGAGTGAAAGCTACAGCGGTATTTTCATGTGTAACCTGAAGGATGATTCCTATAAAATTGTGAAAGCGCCGGAGGAGTTTCGAAAACTTGCATTGAAATACTCTGATTATAAAGAATATTTCCGTTTTTATGCAGAACAGATCGTAGCGCCGGAATATAAAAAACTTGTGCTGGATATGGTGGACTTAAGCAAGGTCAGGGATATATTGTCGAAAGGGGATAAATGGTTAGAAAGGCTGTACCGGAACGTGGATGGAGGATGGCGGCGTATCCGGTTAGTTCCTTCTTCGCGGTATTCAGCCGAGTATCCATGGATCATAGCTGCTTTTGATGAGCAGGACGGGGAAGTTGCCAAGAGAATGGATGAGACAACTTCTCAGATAGCAGTATCCCAGATGTATAAACTGGTTGTCAGCATGGATTTGGAAAAAACAGAGTATAATTGTATCCATTACTCAGGTGATCTTCTTCATTTATCACATCATGGGGATTTTGAACATTTTTACCAACAGATGATTGGGAAAATGCCATCGGAGGATAAGAAGGAACTGGATCAGATTTTAGATGCAGGTAAATATCAGGTAAACAACTACATGGAAGGACGGCTTCGTTTATGGGATAGTGAAGGGGTTCTCCACTACTACAAATATTATTCCACCATAATCAGACAGGATATGGTAGAGCGTATCCTGTTTACAATTAGGAATATAGACGAAAAACAGGAGGCAGAGCAGAGGGAAAATGTATTGTCCAATTTATGCCAGTGCTATTATTCCATATACATTTTTGATTTAGAAAATAACATCGAGGAAGCTATCTGGCAGGAAGATATGATTCGCAACAGTCATGAATTTCCCAAGGGAGAACTGAATAAGTATTATGAGAAATTTATACAGACACAAGTGTATAAAGATGATCAGGAAAAAATGCGAAGAGCCGGAAATCCGGATATTTTGCGGCAGACGCTTACCTTGGAACAGCCGGTTTTTGATATTGATTTCAGAAGGATGTATCAGGATCATCTGGAGTGGGTACGGTCACGTTTCAGTATTGCAGAGATGCAGGATGGTGTGGTAACCAGGGTTATTTTTGCAAATATGAATATTAATGAACAAAAACAGAAGGAGCTGGCAGAAGAGCAGCAGAAGAAATTATATTTTGAATATCAGAATATTATTAGGGGGCTGTCTTCTTTCTATCATTCGGTATTTTATGTGGATCTTGCAGCCGGGACATATCAGGCTTTCAATCAGCGTAAAGATATTGCCGACTATATTGGCGACAGTGATGACTATAAAGTTCTCATGAGAGTCTATAGTGAACGTCTGATTCAAAAAGAAGACCGGAATCGGTTCATTCAAGAGCTTTCCATAGAAAAAATCCGCAGCAGGGTCGGTCAGGAAGAACCTATCTACGACTTGGAGTACCGGAGAGATTACGGCGGATATTTTGGATGGATGCGTTTACATATTATATTGGCCGAGAGCAGAAATGGGATCCCGGTTAAAATTATTCTTGCAGCGCACAGTGTTGAGGAAGAGAAAGAGCAGGAAGCTCAAAACAGGAAGGCATTATTGGCCGCATATGAAGCAGCGAAGAATGCTAACGAAGCAAAAAGTAATTTTCTGGCGCAGATGTCCCATGACATCCGGACACCCCTTAATGCAATTGTAGGGATGTCGGCTATAGCGGCTTCTCATATAGATGAAGCAGACAGGGTGACAGACTGTCTGGAAAAGATTAATATATCCAGTAAACATCTTCTGGGACTGATCAATGAAATTCTGGATATGTCAAAGATTGAAAAAGGGAAACTGGTACTGTTAGAAGAGCCGTTTCATCTGAAAGAACTTATGAGGAGTATCAGCTCTATCATTCGTTCGGCTGCAGAGGAAAAAGGCCATGAATTACAGTTTAAATATATTGATCTCGTTCATAAGCTGTTAATTGGGGATATGAACCGGATCAGGCAGGTATTATTGAACCTCCTGTCTAATGCTGTGAAGTATACGCCGGACGGAGGAAAAATATGTGTAACCATACAGGAGGTTACCGCACGAGCTTCAGAGCTTGGATGTTTTGTCTTTACGGTGGAAGATAATGGGATCGGAATGTCGAAGGATTATCTGAAGCGTATCTTTGATCCGTTTTCCCGGTCAGAGGATGTAGAGGTACAGCATATACAGGGAACGGGTCTTGGAATGCCGATTGCACAGGGGATAGTAGCGACTATGCAGGGAAATATCCAGGTAGAAAGTGTACTGGGTGAGGGAAGCCGTTTTATTGTCACACTTTATCTGAAAACAGCAGATCCAGGTCTCGAAACAGAATTTATAGATGAAGATGATACAGATGGCAGTCAGGAAGAAATGATCTTGGAAAAGGCTTTGATCAAATTTAAAGGAAAACGGATTTTACTGGCTGAAGATAATGAACTGAATATGGAAATAGCAAAAACTATATTACAGGAGGCGGGGCTGGTAATTGACGGTGTGGAAAATGGGAAGAAGGCTCTGGAAGTATTTAAGAAATCCAGTCCAGGTACATACCAGGCTGTTCTGATGGACCTTCAGATGCCGGTAATGGATGGTTTCGAAGCAGCCAGGATGATACGGAACAGTAATCATATCCAGGCTGACAGCATTCCGGTTATTGCATTGACGGCAAATGCATTTGCCGAGGATATTGCAAAAGCATTGATGGCAGGGATGAACGAGCATGTTTCAAAACCAATTGACTATCAGCAATTGCTGACTACTCTCGAGAAGTATATATAGAACCGCATTTTCTTATTTTCTGTTAGGAGAAGCAATGAACAGCTTTGTGATTACATGACAGCTGCTGTCGATGGAATATACAGCATTTTGTATAGATTCCACCAGCAGCTGTATCGTATGCAGAAATTATATTCTTCGGGAGCTGTTAGGAGCACGGCGTACGGATCGTCCTCCTCTGTTATCAGATTCTTCAGTATGTTTCATGGGGTTACCTCTTTATAGTAAGACACTCTCTAAGCTTTTACGGTATACTCAGCGTCAATAATATTTGTTTCAGCCAGAAGATTGCGTTCAATACCGTAAGCTATCAGCTCCCGGTCCTCTAAAGGTGTAAAATGAACATCGATTTCCGCACGTTTAATTGAATATTCGTCCACAACGATTTGCTTATCCTTCAATATCTTTAGATGCTTGTCCAGTTCTTTTTTCAATGCCGCCGGATTCATCCGCGGTAATTTCATATGTGCACGGAAGTAATTCAAAGTAAAAGTCGCATCAAGGCTGTTATTCATGTAAGACATCAATCGTTCGGACTGAAGCATAACCAAGATTGCTTTTGTTTGCGGCGAATCAATCAAACGATAACTCTGGGAAAGAATATTGACATATTTTTTCTGAATATAAGTGTTAATCATTTGGTCACTTGGCTGAACTTCAAAATAAACTACACCGTGGTCTTCATAAACACGGGCAGTTACAATCATATTCAACTGAAGCTTTTCGGCCTCTTTACCGGTTTCCTTATCGGTAATAGTTACCGAATAGTTGTAGTCCTGTAGTTTAAAGAGCCGTTCTTTGATATCATCCAGATGCTTTTTACGCGGAGTTTCAATGTTAAATACCAGCCGGGCCAGATTCTTTAATTTCCCGGTAATTAATCTTGTACGAACTGTTTCTGCGGACATCATCGTATAGAGACAGTTCAGAATCTCGCGGTCCTTCATATCCAGATCCCGTTTAGTCATAGTATTAATATTATATTTAGATTTGATTTCGTCTAAAGTGTCTGCGGAAGTGACGGATGGAAGGTCCAGATTCTCCGTACTCATTTCCACGCGGACATTTCCGCCTTCAAAGTCATAACTGTTGAAAAGACGGATTTCATTCTGCAGGATTTCAACTTCAAAATCCAGATTTGTGCTTCGGTAATTGAAGATCGGCGCCTGCATGTAGACCATTGGGAATTTCGTTGTGTACCCTTCTAAAGAGCCATTGAATTCACGGTTGACAATGATCAAAGATTCAAGAGCAATATCATGAATAAAAGCATTTGCCTGTGATTTGGCTGGTTTTCCTCCATAAAAATGGAAATCAGTAATCAGAGCGGTTACGTCCGCCCTCCAGTTTTCAATTTCTTCATAACGCTCCCGCATGCGGGCCTCCACCGATTTACGATGGTCAGTTCTCTTATAAATGCTGATGTCATAAGCTGCTTCCGCTTCTTTACGTAGCAGCTGGGGGTTACGCGGTTTCAAATTCTCAGGATCCATGACCTCTTCGCGAATGGTATCCGACCAGTTTCGCTTATAAACCCGGCGCAATTCACGCAGCTTACGGATTCCCTCCTCCACATCAATCGATTCAGAGGCGGCTTCCTTTACTGCGTGGGCAATTATTTTCTCTAAGGTGAGATCATCGTGCCTTAATTTAAGTATATTTTTCCGGATATAGTGACCTGCTCTACTGCAATTGATGTAGGCTTCGTATGTTTGGATCAGGTTTTTTTTCAGCATTGGACGAAGAACTGCGGCTAGTTGTTCATATTGGTCGTCTTTCATACCTACATCTCACCTCCTGGTTCTGTCTAAATAGCAATTAAAGTAATTATAACGCACATTTTGAGGTTTGGCAATGAAACATTTTGGATATCAACTGCTCCTGATTCAACCCGTTATATTTGTCAATCAAAAAGGAAAGACGCAGTAAGAAGCAGGTCTGTGTATCTTCCAGATCCACCCGGCAAACATCGGTGATCCGGTTTAAACGGTAAACCAGGGAATTACGATGGATGTAGAGCTGTTCAGAAGTGATTTTAATACTGCATCCGCAATCCAGATATGCACAGAGTGTCTGATAAAACTGTGTATTATTTTTATGGTCATATTGTCTTAAAAGTGACAGCGCAGGATGGCAGAACCGCCCCAGGGACTCGGGGGATTTTATGTTGGAAAACAGGTCAAAAATCTGATAATCCAGATAGCGGCAGATATTTTCCCCGGGAGCCAGTTTCAATCCCAGTTCAAGGGCGGAATTTGCCTGTTCATAATGCAGCATAAAATTCTTGATATGGGTAAAGGTGTTACTGATTCCAATTCTGACGTGTTCCGTATCGGAAAATTTCGTCAGTTTTTCCAAAAGCTCTGTGGTGATATCTGCAGCTTCTTCTATAGGAATGACTGCAACAACGTTCTTTTTATGATAAGTAACATGGGTGCCGGGGAATAGGAGTTTCAGGTTTTTCACTGTGTGGTCTTTCAGGTGCCGGCTGCCCAGATATTGTGTGGGATTGATGCACAGAGCAGACATTTTAGGGGGAAAAGCGATTCCGCTTAGCCTGGGGGCGATATCTTCGGACGGCGCTCCAATCAAAAGGTCGTAGAGCAGCTGCTGGTGGGGGCTGGTAACCGGAAACAAATCCGGCATATAATGAGCAAGAATATAGCTGATTACCTGGCTTAAGGTGCTGAGCATTTCCCGGTGGACAGGAAGAATCGCGGTTTCACCGCCAATCATCAGTATAAATCCGACCTGCACTCCATTATGAAAAACTTTGCTGCTCAGTTTCCGGTATGGGGATTCAGTGCAGCTGACCTCCACGGCATCAGTGGTCTGGGCCGCGTTTTTCAGTGGCTCCAGCAGTCGTACGGCACCTATGAAATCATAACTGCAGTAGCCTTGGCGGATATTCGTCTTCCAGAGTGGGTCAATAACAGGAATGGAGGCAGAAGCAGCAATGATTTTAAAATTAATATCATTTAGCACAAGTGAGTTACCAAGCCGGATGGAGGCAGCATTTAACACGGCTTCCATAGAGCGGGTTCTATCTGCAAGTGCTGCCAGTTCTTCATACAATCCTTTGCTTCGGGTAGATTCAATGATTGTTTTAGCATTGTTAAAAACGGAAAACAGTGATGCTTCATCCACTAAGGCACTATTGCCGGGAACAGCAGGGGAAGGGGAATCATTTCCGGTTCGGGCAAGAATACACTGAATTGAGGATATGTTACAGTTTTTCATTTGGTGATCATAACCAAAGTATAGAGTGTTGCGAAGAAAATCCTTCTGCCGCACATCCAGAAGGGCGATATCCTGTATCTCCCATTCCTCATTGGAAGATACAATATCGATGGAAAATTCATAAGACAGTTGGTCAATTAAACGGTGAAATGTCATAGGATTACCTCACTTTAGGGAAACTTTTGAAAAGGAATAAACGGATCAGATATATGCTTTGTTTTCAGTATAGTGTACGATGCACAAATTGTCAAATATTTATCATACATGGTGCACGTTGAAAAACACCGGCTTCTGGTATAAGGTTAATTCATTAGAAAGTGAATAGAATCTAATTCAGGAGGTAATGGTATGTATAAAAAACTATTTGAATCTGGCAGTATCGGAAATGTAGAAATGAAAAACCGCCTGGTCATGTCACCAATGGGAATTGGACTGGCGAATCTGGACGGAACCCCTACCGATGATATGATCGCATATTATGAGGCAAGGGCAATAGGAGGAGCCGGACTTATCATTCCGGAAATTACCAGAATCAATGACGGGCATGGAGCAGGACTTATGAGGCAGCTGTCGGTTACCAAGGACCGCCACATCGCACCGTTGTCTGAATTGGCTGATGCGGTACATAAACATGGCACTAAAATCTTTATACAGCTTCATCATCCCGGAAGGGAAACCGTGTCAGCGCTGATGGGCGGACAGCCGGTAGCAGCACCATCTGCCATACCTTGCAAATACCTGCGGCAGGAGACACGTGCCCTGAAGACTGAAGAAATAAAGCAACTGGTGCAGCAATTTATCGATGGTGCGGTACGGGTGCAGAAAGCAGGCTGTGACGGAGTGGAACTTCATGCGGCTCACGGGTATCTGTTACAGCAGTTTTTATCTCCTTATACCAATAAAAGAGAGGATGAGTATGGGGGCAGCTTTGAAAACCGTCTGCGTATTGTGACTGAGATTATTGCAGGTATCAAAAAAGCCTGTGGTGCGGATTTTCCGGTTGGTGTCCGCCTTTCGGTGGAAGAGTTTCTGAATCAGACCGGTGTGACCGAAGATTATATTCATATCCAGGACGGCATCAGAATCGCCATGGCATTAGAAAAGACCGGGATTGAATTCCTGGACGTAAGCTGCGGCCTTTATGAAACGGGAATGACCTGTATCGAGCCGATTTCATTTGCCCAGGGCTGGAGGCACGATTTGCTGGCTGCTGTTAGGAGTCATGTAAAAATACCGATTATAGGGGTATCCGCTATTCGTGAACCGGCAGTGGCAGAGAAATTCCTGGAAGAAGGGGTGGAAGATTTTGTTTCTCTTGGCCGTGCGTGGCTGGCGGATGAAGAATGGGGAAGGAAGGTGCAGGAAGGCAGAGAAAAAGAACTGCGTAAGTGCATTTCCTGTCTGCGCTGCTTTGAAAGCCTGAATGAGTATAATGCAGCCGGGCTTCCGCCGGAATGTGCTCTGAATCCCAGATTGGCAAGAGAGCGTAAGTACAGCGGTCTTCCCCGTGATACCAGGGGGAACCGGGTTGTGGTTGTAGGTGCAGGACCTGCGGGAATGTGTGCCGCACAGACATTGGCTTTGCGTGGTGTGAAGGTAGTCCTGATGGATCGGAAGGCAGAACTGGGCGGAACCATTAATCTGGCAAAAAAACCGCCGCTGAAAGAGCGGATGCAGTGGATTGCAGACTATTACCGGCAGGAATTTGAGCGTCTGGGTGTGGAAGTAAGATTAAATACAGAGGCGGCCATAGAGAATGTTATGGAATGTGAACCGGATGGGGTCATTATCGCAACTGGCTCTGTGTCCGTAGTTCCTTCAAAAATACCGGGCATTCATGGAGAAAATGTCTACACCGTAGAAGAGGTTCTAAACGGAAATGCAAAGATTACGGATAAGCAGGTTGTGGTAATCGGAGCAGGACTGACCGGTCTGGAAACAGCGGAATATCTGGGTGATCTGGGAAATAAAGTGAAAATTGTGGATATGCTGGGCGAAGTCGCTCCCGGATGTAATCATACAAATGTGGCGGATGTCTGCGGACGTCTGACTAAGTATGGTGCAGAGTATCTGCTTGGGCATGCCTTAAAAGAGGTTCGTCCGGATGGTGTTATCCTGGAACAAACAGAAGATCATCAGGAAGTGCATGTGCCTGCAGAGGCAGTCGTGCTCTCGCTGGGTTTCCGCCCGGATGCTTCTCTTGCAGAGGGACTGAAGGAAAAGAATATTGAGCTTAAGGTAGTGGGAAGTGCGGTGAAAGATGGAACCATTGCACCTGCTGTCCGCACCGGATACGAAGCAGGCCGTCAACTGTTTGCAGAAAAGAAAAAGGTGCCAAGTTTCCGGGTGGCATCTGAAGAGATTCCTGAATTTGGAAAAGTATCACTAATGGATAATCAGGAGGGACTGTACATTAGTTATCTGTCAGATCCATCCGCGATTGCAGGATTGCTGCCGCCGCCGCTGAAACCATTTTCCATTCCGGTGGTAACCCTGTCCATCTGCCATGTTAAGAATCCTACATTTGCTGACGATTATTACGAAGCCATTCTGGGTGTCTATGCTACGTATGGGAAAACCTTAGGACTTTATCCGCTTGGTCTGGTACTTGGAGGGCAGGGAGCAGAAATGGCAGTCCAGTGCGGACGTGATAATGGAAGCATTCCCAAAAAGCTGGGAGGAGAATTTGTCATCCGGCGAAATGGGAATTCTGTAACAGCCAGCGTTACCAGAAGAGGGACACAATTGGTTGAGGCAGCTATGGAGCTTGGCGAATACAACAGCCCGCTGACTCATATGCTGTACCAGGCGCCGGAAGCAGGAAAGAAGACCTATGGCGGAGGATTCTATTATCATTTTGACAGGGAGCCGGATGAAAATGGGGTGTCCCATTTCTGCAACGGAGCACTTCTGATGAATCTGTGCGAATACAATTATCAATCCTGGGAACCGGGAATGGTTTCATTGAATATGAAATCCAGTATTGACGATCCCTGGTCGGAACTTCCGATTCATACCATCGTAGGCGGAGCCTATTCTAAAAACAGCCTGCTGGTGCATAAACTGAATCTGGTAGAAAATTTAGATGCTGATGATATTATTCCTTATCTGCTGACGGGGCGTTATGACAGGACAACATTTATGGAAACTGGACGCATTTAAATAACAATATATAGAAAGTGAGGCAATCAGATATGAGTAGTTTGTTTGATTTGACAGGTAAAGCAGCAGTAGTAACAGGTGCAAGCTCAGGATTGGGAGCAGACGCAGCACTGGCATATGCAAAGGCAGGAGCAGATGTGGCAATTCTGGCAAGGCGTGTGGAAAAGCTGAATCAGGTAAAAAAGGAAATTGAAAATACAGGAAGAAAAGTAATGGCTGTGGGCTGTGATGTCACGAATGAAGAAAGCGTTAAAGCTGCGGTGAAGCAGGTATTGGATAGCTTCGGACATATTGATATTCTGTTAAATAATGCAGGTATTGCGGTACGAGGCGGGGTGGACAGCATGACCGAAGAAGATTGGGATAAATCTTTTGATACCAATGTAAAGGGTATCTTCCTCATGTCGAAATACATTGTTCCTCAGATGAAAGAACGGAAATATGGAAAAGTGGTCAATATTGCTTCCGTCAATGCGGTTATCGCAGATAAAGATGATATGTTTATCCGCCATTCCTACAATGCCTCCAAATCTGCCGTTCTTGGATTAACCAAAGGCATGGCGTGCTCTTATGCAAAATTTGGAATTACCGTAAATGCAATCGGTCCTGCTTTATTTGAAACAGAGATGACTGGCGGGACGCTGTTTAAATCCGAGAAGTTCTTACAGGGATATTCCATGATGAATCCCGCCGGACGTCCGGGAGAAAAAGGGGAACTGAATGGTACCGTGCTCTATCTTTCCAGTGACGCTTCCAGTTATGTGCAGGGGCAGTTTATTGTTGTTGATGGGGGAGGAGCTATTGTGTAAAGTTTGGCTGTAAATTATTTTGTGTGGAAAATAGATAAGTGTAAGTAGATAAATAAGAAGATAATTAAGAAGAGAACCTGTTATGAGGATAATCATAGCAGGTTCTTTTAAATGTTCTTTTCATCAGAATTCCTGGACTGGGAAATAATTTACATCATCAGAATAATAATCCTGCGCCAATCAGCAAGTGTCCGACAGATTAGGTGTATATCTAAAGCCATCATGTAACCATAATTATTTTGATTTTACATATGAAAAATCGGGCTCTGCCAGAAAAGAAAGGTTTTACTTGATTATTCCTACAAATTTCATATAATAAATGTTAGGGAAGCTAAATATAAGGAGGAATTTAATTTGAAAGCAAAAAAAGCGGCTGTATTAACTGGAATTTTACTGGGCTGTGCAATTGGTATCACAGCATGCAGTCCCACAGCAAAAGAAAGTGGGACAACGGGAGAAACCAAAAAGGTCCAGGAGACACAGAATGCTGGAGAGACCCGGGAGACACAAAAGGCAGGGGAAACGCAAAAGACAGGGGAAACGCAAGCACCCGGAGAAGCTCAGGGAGAACAGGATTCGAAGGATTCCCAGGCATCGGAAGGGAGCATGACTCTGGGACAGGCATCGGATCTTATGGTTGAAACTGCTGCTAAATATGGCAACAGAATAAAAAGAGATTCTCTTTTGAAAGGGTTGGAAGATCGTGAGAACGAAGAGGCTGACGGTATGGATATGCTGGTGATTGTGAGCAGGGCGTTTGGAACACTGCCTGAGCCGGAAGCCAGTAAAAAGCAGAAAGAAGATGTAGATATCAGTTCTGTGCCGGAATGGGCGATGTCAGATGTAGAAAATTTGAAACGGGTAGGCGTTCTCAAAAAAAGTGATATAGATGGAGCGGAAAAGACAGTGTCAAAATCTGATGTTGAAGCTATGGTTCAGAGAGTCATGGATCTGTATGGTAATTGATGGAAGCTGAGACGCTTGACAATGGCGATATGGTGAATATAAAGTACAACGAAAATAATCTTAATTATAATCAACATTATAAAGTATAAATGCCAGCTGGCTGAAGTTAGTAATTAGTAACAGGTCAGCCGGCATTTTTTATATTTGTAAGGGCAGGTAAGGTCACAATTTAATTGATTTTAATTCGATTTGAATTAGATTTACAGCATATGTAATGCTGTAATTTATTCGATATTATGTTATACTGTAATCCTATATTGAATATATGAGATAACTAATCATAATTTATATCATGCTTCAATATTTATAAGAGACACAAAGGAGATACGAAATGTTCCAGAAAGTAAAAACTAATTTTTTAGGTAAAACAGTTGATTTATATCCAGAAGAGATCAGGATTAGAAATTATAAAAGCTTAAGGGACTTTTCCGTTGTTGGGGTTATTATTTCCGTTGCAGTCTTATTATTTTGTCTTTTATTGAGAGACATTGTTACGTTTAATACCCAGTTTCTAATTATGGCAGTCTATTATGTTGCGATGTTATTTTTGGCTGAATTTTTACATAAGAAGAAGATAAAACATATCATATTTGCCTTTTATGCAGTGATAACGCCGGTTATGATCATGGCAATTATGCTGGGAACATTCCTGGACCCGACCCAGCCTTCCATAACAATAATGATTTTTATCTGTGTCCTGCCATTATTTATATTGGATAAACCCTGGAGAGTATGTCTCTATATTACAATCATTGCTGTTATCTACTGTATATGTAACTATCTGGCTAAGGATTTTCAGTTGTTTTTAGAAGATTTCGTTGATTTAGTGGCATTTTATTTTCTGGCAGCCGGTGTTAATTTTTTTATCCTGGATGACAGGCTTGAGAATGTGGAAAACTATGTGAAATTCAGGGAGAAATCTGAGAAAGATGTGCTTACTGGAATCTATAACAGGGGTATCGGTGAGGAAAAGATAAAGCATCTTGCTGAGCGCAAAGAGTATGGGGCATTTTGCATTTTAGATATTGATGATTTTAAGTCCATAAATGATACTTATGGTCATGCCAGTGGTGATGAAGTTTTGAAAGAAATTGCAAAAGTTATTCGGGCTCAATTTTCAAAAGAAGATGTATTTTTCCGAATGGGAGGAGATGAGTTCGTTGTGTACAGTTTGAAATGTGCGGATGAATCCATCTGCAGGCAGAGTCTTGACTGTCTCTATGAAAAGATACGGGGGCTTCAGATTGCCTGTATCAATTATATTCCTGTAAATGTCAGTATTGGCTGTTGTATTTATAATCAGGGGACGACGGATTATCATAGACTTTATCAATACGGTGATAAAGCTCTTTATCAATCAAAACATATGGGAAAAGGACATTACACCATCCGTGTGTTAAGTCCGGGCAGATAAACTCTCCCGGGATCAGAATGCCTGTGCAGGAATTTTGCTGCACAGGCATTTTTTCAGGGGTATTTTGTATTTTAATAAAAAGTGGCTGCAATGTCTCTGAATTGAAATACCTGTCTGTTTTGCTGCCCGCCAAGAGTCATCATATGCAGATCAAAATCTTTTATTTCCGGAATTCTAAATGCGGTAAGATTATTTTTTCCGGCAATAAGGCTAGAGGGCAGCAGAGAGATCCCCATACCAAGTGACACAGCATTCATGATTGCTTCTGCCGTATCGAATTCGATGACTGACGGTTCCGAATGATTTTGAGAAAAAGACCAGGCGGCCAGCTGTTTTCGAAAAGGGCAGGTAGTCAAAGCATTTACAACAATCGGACGAAAAGGCAGGGATTGCGGCGAACTCTTCAAAGGAGCGATGACGCTTAATTCTTCTGAAAATTGAAAGATGGATTTCCCACAAGGTGATATGTATTCTGATTCTACAAATACACAATCAAGTGCGTGCTTTTCCAGATTTTGAATCAGATCCTCCTGACTGCTGGTGACAACTGATAATCGGATGTCCGGATATATTTTCCGGAAGGCGGATATCCAGAGGGGCAATCGGGAGGCGGCCAGTGTCTGTGTTGCTCCGATTTGCAGTCTATCACATTCTTTTTGAAATGCGGATAAAGCATTGTCCAGCATTTCAAGAATTTTATCCGCATAATGCAGCAGCTTTTCGCCGTCTTCGGTCAGTGTGACACCTTTTCCATGGCGTATAAATAATGTAGTGCCCAGTTCTTCTTCCAATTTCTTTATATGTGCAGTTACATTTGACTGTACGTAATTCAGATTTTCAGCAGCTTTAGAAATTGAATTCGACTTGGCAGCTTCTCGGAATATTCGTAGTTCTAAACTCTCCATTTTTTCACCTCATCATTTTATCTGATTGATCTTATCACTATCAACTATTATACACGATAACCGGATAAATGTATAATAAATCAAAAGAGTAAGGAGGTTGATGAAATGATCACATGGAAAGATAAATGGAAAGATAAAGCAGTTCTTGTTACAGGAGGAGGAACGGGAGTGGGCAGAGCTGTATGCATAAAACTGGCTGAATACGGAGCTGCAATTGCATTAAACTATGCAAATTCCGGGAAAGAAGCCCGGGAAACCGCAAGAATCATAGAAGCTATGGGAGGCAGTGTAATTACACTTCAGGCTGATGTATCGGATGATTATGCCGTACGGAAAATGGTTCGGGAAGCCGAAAGTGCGTTGGGAGCAATTCACTATCTGGTAAATAATGCAGGTATCACAAAGCAGATAGACTTGTCGGATATGGAAAGCGTCACAGAGGAGGTGTGGGATCATTTATTCTCTGTGAATGTCAAAGGAATGTTCTACTGTGCCCGGGCTGTTGCGCCGATTATGAAAAAGCAGAAAGGTAAGCAGGAAGACTGTGCTATATTGAATATGGGAAGTATTGCAGGGATTACAGGTACCGGCTCGTCCCTGTCCTATGCGGTGTCCAAGGGAGCGGTGCACTGTCTGACGAAATCATTGGCACATGTACTGGCGCCGGATATCAGGGTAAATTGTATAGCGCCTGCTGCCATATCCACCAGATGGTGGGAGGGGGAAGAAGAAAAGATGTACCGGCTTAGCGGAAAGTTGCCCTTACAGCGTATTTCCACACCGGAAGATATTGCAGAACTGGTTTGCAGTATTCTTGTTCAAAGTTCGATGACCGGGCAGATCATCAGTCCGAATAATGGAATGGTTATTTAGGGTGTAGAAATTCTGATTAAATTAGGGTTTAGCTGATTAATGACGCTTTGTAGATGTGGGTAGTGTACGGAAAGATGGGTGTGGGAAACTGGCATGGGCTCCGTCAGCTGGCCGCAGAACTGGTATTTTCTAACCTTTCCGAAGCGCTTTTTGGCGGCACGCGGGTATTCACCGCGAAATCCTGATGCATTTCTCGGTTCAGTACCCGCTTAGTATCCGATGGGAGCCAGTCGAATACTATCCGCCAAAAAACACTTCGAAAAGGTAAGTAAATACTCAGCTCTGCTCTACGCTTCCTCCGTCCATACCAGTTTCCCACACCCATCTTTCCGAGATCCAGGTTGTCGCCACAAAGCTGGTTTTCTCAGCCGAGTGGAGACCCTGGGGCTGTGTCCAGCTGTTCGTTTTTGGATTCAGCAGAGTGTGTTTGGACAGTTTAGTATGAATTGGGAGAAAGTTTAATTTTACTTGCTTTCCTATCACAGAAGTAACTGGATGTAAGTACTATAACCATAAATATACTGTATTAGAATGAAGAATCCCACTACAGTGATAAGATGAAGCTGATTTACGCCAATAGCGTCCAGCATGCCACAACCCCAGGGTCCCACCACGCTGAGAAAACCAGCTTTGTATCAACGAATGCTATCTCGGAAAGAGAAGGGGCGAGCCAGGACATTGATTTGGAAGGCGTATAGCAGAGCTGAGTATTTACTTACCTTCCCAGAGTGCTTTTTGGCGGATACGATTCGACTGTCTCACATCGGATTGTAAGCGGGCAGTGAGCTGCGAAATGCATCAGGATTTCGGAGTGAATGCCCGCGTGCCGCCAAAAAGGGCTCTGGGAAGGTTAGAAAATACCAGTTCTGAGGTAAGCCTTCCAAATCAATGTCCTGGCTCGCCCCTTCTCTTTCCGTACACTACCTATCATATACAAAGCGTCTTTCCTTAGCTAAACCCAAATATAACTGCTCGCTATAATACTAAAAACAAGGTTTTGACATTTTATGTAAAAGACGGTAGTATAGTATGCGAAAGCATTAAGATACAAGCACATCTGAAAAAGTTAAAATCATCAAAATGGAGGAAACACATGGCAAATTATTTAGAAACAAAAGATCCATCATTCAAAATACGGTTTGCAGAGAAAGAAGATGCACCTTTAATTCTAAATTTCATTAAGGCTCTGGCTGTATATGAAAAAATGGAGGACGAGGTGGTTGCTACAGAGGAGATTCTCTATGATTCCATATTTGTAAAAAATCAGGCAGAGGTTGTCTTTGGTGAACAAAACGGGCAGGCAGTAGCTTTTGCGGTATATTTTCACAGTTTCTCTACTTTCCAGGGGAAAGCCTGTATGTATCTGGAGGATGTATTTGTTCTGCCGGAAGCAAGAGGCAATGGATATGGCAAGCTGATGCTGGCATGCATTGCGAAAATCGCCACAGACCGTGGCTGCGGCCGTATGGACTGGTGCTGTCTGGATTGGAATACTTCATCAATTGCGTTCTATAAACGCATGGGCGCAATACCTATGGATGAGTGGACAATTTACCGTCTTACAGGTGATGCTTTACCGGCATTAGCAGGGGAACTGGCATAGAAAAATGCCAGCACCCGCTATCCGCGCCAGCTGCACGTCTGTGAATCTAGTCGTAGCCCGCTACGCCGTCGATTCACAGACGCACACCTGACACAGATATCAGGCACTATATATCGACGTATTTACGCCGGGAGGCACTAGTATTTAAAGACTCTGTCTAAAGACCCCGGGTCAATGAGGGAGAGCGGTTTGTGGAGGAACTTGTGAAAATAAAGGAAAAACAGTGAACACCCATGTTGGTGGAAAGTAAACTTAAATTTAAACAGTATTGGCGGATTTGAAATTATCAATAAATTTCAAATCCGTCTTTTTTAATATCTGTTTTTGTGTCATATGTATAATATTGACACATTATGAACAAAAAAACGGGTATAATGCCAGACTGCAAACAGATATAATGTACCTTGTAATCACAAAGAAAAGGAGGTTATCGTAAATGAAAAAGAAATGGATTTACAGTGGATTGGCAGTTTGTGTGGTGGGCGCCTGGCTTTCGGGATGTTCTTCTAAGGAAAGCGGCGGACAGACGGCTGCTTCGGACAAGGAAGTCCAGAAGGAAGGTGTAACGGAAATTTCGTTTCAGACCTGGAATCCAGGGGAAGGAGAGGCAATTGAAACGCTGATTGCAGATTTTGAATCGAAGAATCCCGACATTAAAGTAAACTATGTTTATATGCCATATTCGGATCACGTGGAAAAGATGAAGATTGATATGGCGAGCGGTCAGGGACCGGATGTATTTGGAATGCAGACCGGAACCACGATTAAGGAATTTCAGGATTTCGAAATGAATCTGACAGAATTTGCTGAGAAAGCCTGGGGAAAGGATTGGGAATCCGGGTTTCTGGACTATTGCAAAGACTTGCTGAAGGACAAACAGGACGGCAATTATTACGGGCTCCCGCTGGGGCTCACCTATGCAGGCTATGCCTGGGCAGATGTGAACATGCTAAAAGACTACAACCTGGATGTACCAAAATCATTGGATGACCTGAAAAACAATGCAGAAGTCCTGCGGGAAGAGGGGCAGTATCCACTGGCAATCGGTGCAAAAGACGCCTGGATTAATATTGACACCTGGATGAGTATAGCTAATGACATCAACTCTGAGAAGCTGTATGCAGCGATAGAGGGGGAGGTACCATTTACAGATGATGAATTGGTGGAATCCTTCGGGATCTGGCAGTCGCTGTTTACCGGGGGCATTTTTCAGGATGGTTCACTGGGTGTAAATATGTACAGTGATACGACAGACCTTTTCGAAAAAGAAGGAAGCATTCCGATGATACTAAACGGCTCATGGACGGGAGCTGCTTATCTGAATACGGCAGATCCCCAGATAAACAAAGTCTTTAACGGGGATGGAGCAGATCATGATATCTTTCTGATTGACTGGAATAATGATGGCAAGGTAAGTCCGGTAACTGCCGGTGTGGACGTGTGCCTGTGTATGAATAAAAATACCAAAAATCCGGAAGCGGCGTGGAAGTTTATTGATTATATGCTGCATGACGGGCAGGATATTCTGGTCAATCAATATTTCCAGTATTGTCCGTCCAGGTCAGACCTGAAGTTAGATGTGGGGAGAATGAGCGAGGATGGGTTGAAAAATATGGATTATATTCAAAAGCAGGCAGAGACCAATGTTGCCGGTTACCGGGAAATGTCTTATGCAGAATTGAAGCAGAGTATAACGGATACATTGATATCGCTGGCATTGAACGAAGTAACTCCGAAAGAGGCGGCAGAGACCATAGAAACTGCTTCAAAAGCCCAGCAAAGATAGTACGGGAGGGGAAAATGTGAAAGAAAAGCGGTTTCACCATGTGAAAGGCAAAAAATTAATCGGATATGTATTTATTCTGCCGCTGACAGCACTTTTTGGTATATTCATCGTGTATCCCATAATTTATAATTTCATAATTAGTTTTTACGATTGGAATGGAATTGATATCCAGAAGACATTTATTGGATTCAAGAATTATGCCACGATACTTACGGACCCTGTTATTCTGAAGATTGGGAAAAATTTTGTGATTTTTGCTCTGTGCACGATTATTTTTCAGGCATTCCTGGGCCTTGTTTTTGCATCGTTTTTTTCCAGAAAGATTCATTTCAGCGGTTTCTACCGGATTATTTTTTACTTACCGGTAGTGGCAACCCCGGCGATTGTGGGGAATATCTTTTCGAAAATCTTTGAAACAAACAGGGGGTTTTTGAATCTGTTTTTAAGAAGTGCAGGTTTGGAGAGCCTTTGTCAGCAATGGCTGGCAGATCCAAAGTGGGCGCTGGCGTGTATTGTGTTCGTTAATATCTGGCAGTGGACGGGATACAGTATGCTGATGTACTATGCCAATATGCTGAATATATCCGGTGATCTGTATGAAGCGGCAACAATTGACGGGGCGAACAAGGTCCAGCAGTTTACGAAGATTACTTTCCCGCTGCTAAGAAGTACGCATTATACGTTATTTATCATGGGGATGCTGGGATCACTCAAATGTTTTGATTTGCCGTTTGTGCTGACAAAAGGCGGTCCTAATTATGCCACAGAATTTTTCTCAACATACATTTATAAAAAATCATTTGCACTTTTCAAGCAGGGAGAGGGGTCAGCGGTTGTTGTGATTATGTTTGTGATAGCCCTGGTAATTACATTGATTCAATTAAAAATGTATTACCACAATGATAAAGATAAGGAGTTGGCAGGTTGATGAGAAATTCGAAGATATACAGTTTATTAGGACAGATTATATGCGTGATATTCACATTTTTGTTCCTATTTCCTTTAATTCTTATGTTAATCAGGTCTTTTGAAGGAAATGGGATCGGGAATTATACAAAAGTATTTGAAGAAGTCAATCTGCTTCCTAATTTTCTGACCAGTTTTATTGTAGTATTCGGAACATTGCTGATTGTATCGGTGGTATCTGCAATGGGTGCATTTTCCTTTTCAAAATTGGAGTTCCCGGGAAAAAAGGTTTTGTATTACCTTTTATTAACAGGGATGATGATTCCTACTTCAGCGTTGATATTTCCATTATTCCAGATTGTGAAGGGTTTACATATTAATAACACGGCATTTTCCCTGATATTTCCATATGCAACACTGAACAGTTGTTTTAACCTGATGGTTTTAAAGAATTATTTTGACGGATTGCCAAATGAACTAATGGAAGCTGCACGAATTGATGGTGCGGGAGTATTTAAAACTTTTGTCAAGGTGATGATGCCCATCGCGGTACCGGGCATGGCATTTGTGCTGATACAGACTTTTCTTGGAGCCTGGAATGAATTACAGATGGCAATGATTTTTATAAATGATACTTCCGTTCAGCCTATATCCGTAGTCCCTCTGCGCTTTGTACAAACAGCAGGTTCCCAGAATTTCCCCATAGAAGTCATGTATGCATCTCTTGTGATCTGCCTGCTGCCAATCGCAATATTCTATATTTTTGGCTCAAAATTCCTTATTGCGGGGATGACTGCCGGGGCAGTGAAAGGGTGACTGCATCCGGAAAAGGGCAGGGAAATCAAGGGCAACCAAAAGTGCAGAGGAGAGCGGGCAGGCGTTTAAGCACACGTGTTACGGCGGTAAATACATTGATCAGCCTGATTGGATTTGTAATCATGGGTATCGTTTTGGGCGTAGTCAACTACAGGCAGTCGATAGCCGGTGAAGAACAGAAAATGGGTGTGTATCTTGCCAACTCATTGAGTTCTGCGGACAATAAATTAAAGGATATGGCGCGTGTATCCATGATGTGCTATTCTGATGAAAAGACGCAGGACATATTGAAAAATTATGGCATTGATACCTATGGGGAACAGCTGGCATCCGAAAAATACCTGAATGCGCTGTATACCTCCCTGATTACTATTCGGGAGGACATTGACGGCATATATATTTTCAATTCAGATTCTTTAATTATGGCAAATGACACTTTAAATCCTGCCCGGAAACTGGACTATGATATACAAAATTTTATCAGAAAAATGGAAATGTGGGAGGGACAGGAAGGACAGATCAACGGCTGTGTCATGCGTTTGGGAATACAGCCGGAATTCATGCGGTTTTATATGCCGCTGTTAAAAAACCCACTAAAGAATACTTGCCTGTATCTGGTAAGGGAAGTGAAGGGGTTTTCGCCAAACAAGCGGATCGGGCACATTGTTTTAACCGCCCAGGTGGAGGTGATGCAGGAGGTACTGGAGGAATATCTGGATGGTGATTCGGAATTTACCCTGATTACGGAAGAAGGGGATATTGTATGTGACAGTAGTCAGAACTATATTGGAAAAAATATCGATGAAATTCATTCTGACCGGTATCGTGTAAAGGAAACAGGAGTGGTTGCCAGGAATGGCATCTGCAAAAAGGGGCAGTATCTGGTTTCGTACCAGACTTCAGAATATAGCAGTATGACCCTGATTATACGAAAGCCCATGGAAATTATTACCGGAAATGCAATGTTGTTTATAAAGATATTAAGTATATTATTTTTTGCTTTGGTAGCAGTAACGGTTTTCTTTAATTACTTTTTTACGAAAAAGACTTTGCAGCCGCTGTTAACGCTTTCCCATTCCCTGGAAAACTTTGATCCGGACAAGCTAAATCTCAGGTTTGAAGTAGAGGTGGAGGATGAGGTTGGGCAGATGATTGCAGCATTTAATCAGATGATGGATAGAATCAATGAGTTAATCCAATCGGAGTATAAAGGAAAAGTAAGGCTAAAGGAGGCACAGCTTTTACAGCAGAAAATGTCGCTGCTTTATTTGAAGAATCAGATCAATCCGCATTTTTTGTACAATACCCTGGATACAATCCGGCTGAAATCGGAACTGAACGGGGATATGGAAGTAGCCAATATGATTCTGATGCTGGTAGATTTTTTTCGGCTGAGTGTGAAAGTAGACAGCCAGATCGTCAGCATTGCCCATGAAGTGAAATTAGTACAGGCTTATCTGGGGCTGATGAGCTGCCGGTATCCCAACCTCCGGTGTGCCTATGAAATTGATCAGATGCTGGAACAGGCTGAAATTCCTAATTTTATTTTGCAGCCCATTGTAGAAAACAGTGTGATGCACGGTTTGCGCAATAAAGGGTATACGGGGATGATCAGCCTTTCGGTACAAGCGGACGAGACCCGCAGGGATTACGTCAAGATAACGGTATCCGATAATGGAGTTGGTATGGAAAAAGAAGCATGGGAAATGGTAGAGCAGCTTTTAAGCGAAGGGGATTGCGTTGTTACTGATGAAAGGGAAGACCGGCATATTGGTATCAAAAATGTGCAGAATAGGCTGATGATGTATTATCCCCGGGAGCGGGGACTGATTTATACGGAAAACCCACAAGGTGGGGTTACGGTAACTTTTTATATTAAAAATAGTAAAGGAGATACAGAATGAAATTAAATTTTGAACAGTATAAGGACAAAGTAATGGGATGTTGGGCAGGTAAAAATATCGGAGGAGTGTTAGGCGCACCTTTTGAGGGTTTGCGTCAGATAAATGAAATTGATTTTTATACACAGGATTTATCCATGGGACCGCCGCCCAATGACGATCTGGATCTGCAGATTGTATGGCTTGCTGCAGTGGAACGTTACGGCCGCAGCGTTGACGCATCTATACTAGGGGAATATTGGCTGTCATTCATTATTCCCAACTGGGTAGAGTATGGCATGGGGAAGGCAAATCTGCGTGCAGGACTGCAGCCGCCCCTTTCCGGTCAGGTAGACAATACCTATAAAGACAGCTGTGGATGCTATATACGCTCTGAGATCTGGGCATGTCTGGCGCCAGGACATCCGGAAATAGCGGCGCGTTATGCTTATGAAGATGCTATTGTTGACCATGCGGGTGAAGGCATGTATGGAGAAATCTTTTTTGCGGCACTTCAGAGTGCGGCATTTGTGGAATGCAGCACCAGGAAACTAATTGATATCGGGCTGTCCTATATTCCAGAGGAAAGCATTACCGCAAAAGCAATAAAAAAAGCAATAGCCTGTTACGACAATGGCATGAGCCTGAGGGAAGCAAGAAAAGAAATTCATAATACCGCACCGGGAACTTTTGGAATACAGGGAATGAAATTAAGTGAAATAAACACTCCGGATAATGAAGGGATGGAAGTTGGAGCTCCTGGATTTGATGCACCTGAAAATGTGGCATTTACTATCGCGGGCTGGCTCTATGGAAATGAAGATTTTGGTGACTGTCTGTGTAAGGCGGTTGCATTTGGAGAAGATACGGATTGTACCTGTGCTACGCTTGGGGCAATTCTGGGTATTATAAAAGGTGTTTCCAATCTTCCTGAAAAGTGGATGGATCCTCTGGATGATAAAATAGCAACCTTGTGCATTGACAAAACCAGTCATATGCTGTGGGTTCCACAGACTGCAACGGAACTGTCAAACCGTGTTATGAGGGTTATGCCTTCTTTCCTGGGGCAGGAGATTTGTGATATATTTGCAGAGGGCGGCATGGATATAAATTGCAAAGAGGGAGAGGACTTGTATTGCAGGAAAACAGATGAATACCTTCCGCTTATCAATGGTATTGGAGGCGGGAAAAATGAACTTCTGCCCATACAAAGCCTCTGTGCTCTCTCGCCATATGTGGTTCGCCAGTCCTTTCCGGCTTTTCATGTTATGGTGGACTATCAGGGATCTGTTCATTTTAAGCATGGGGAAAATAGAAGCATCAAAGTTATGGTAACAAATGTAAAGGCGATGTGCCAGCAGCAGTGGGCAAGGATTACCTTATATACCCCTTCCGGAGTGGAGATTCTGGGAGCAAAAAGCGCATTACTGCCCCTTAATAATCTACATGGATCAAATGCCGGTGTAGAATTTACGTTTAATCCGGACCAGTTTGAAGGCAGCAGACTGGAACTGATCGTTGACACCGCACTGGAGGGACGCCACTCCTATGGGGTTGTAAAAGTTACCCTGATGAGAGAAAAATAAATCATTACCAATTGATAATTCGATTAAAATATAATTTAATAAAGATGAAGTGAAAAGATGAAATGAAAAGATTAAATTGTAAGATGAAATTATAAGATGAAATAAGGGAGAAGATATGCGGAAGCTGAAAGTAATGCTTGTAGATGACGAAGTAATCATTTTGGAAGGATTTCGGAAATTATTCGATTGGGGTTTGTATGGCTGTGAGATTGTCTGTGAAGCAACCGATGGCATGATGGCGGTCAACTATGCGAAAACATATAAACCGGATATCGTCGTGATGGATATCAATATTCCAATTATCTCAGGTTTGGAAGCAATCCGCATTATACAGGAGCACAGACCGGATACCGCATACATTGTGGTATCCGGCTATGATGAATTCTCCTACTGCAGGGAAGCGCTGCGGCTGCAGGTGGCGGATTATATTTTAAAGCCGGTTAATTTCGCCGGTTTCGGAAAGGTAATTGAAGACTTAAAAGTAAAGCTTCTGCATGAAAAAATGGAAAAGGAGAAGCAAAAGCTAACGCCGGATTCTGACAACCGGCTCATATACCGAATGACGGAATATTTACAGGATCATCTGTCGGAAGACATCAGCCTTCAAATATTATCGGATGAATTTTATTTAAATTCTGCTTACATCAGCCGGATTTTCAAAAATGAAACAGGTGTGAATTACCACGCTTATCTGACCAGACTGAGAATGGAGCGGGCTAAGAAATTATTGCTGACAACCGATGAAAGCATTGCGAAAATTGCGCTGCAGGTAGGTTTTCAGGATTACCGTACCTTTACAAAGGTATTTAAGAATGAGGTGGGAGAATTGCCGTCTGTATACCGCAATTCAGATTGCAGGGGGATTTTGTTATAATAATGCTGATTTCCACACTTTGCTTTATTGTATTACAGGCTGCCATTCATGAAACAATTGAATTACATTTTGTACCAGATTACGGCTGATAAATATTTTACAGCCGTTTTTTAGCTGGATCTGTTTATCTTCAATTTTTTGGATCTTATTCCCCCTATATTTATATACGTTTCAGGACGAAGAAAGCAACAATGAAAATAAAATAACAAATCAAATAACAAATCAAATAACAAAATCAAACAGTAGATCCCCTGACAATCAGTTCAGTGGCATACTGGGCAAAAATGCAGGGTGCATCCGGATGATCGATTCGCTCAATAATCTGCCTGGCGGCAGCTATGCCGAGATATTCTTTGGGGGTGCTGATGGTGGTAAGCGCCGGGACAATCCGTTCGGAGGCGGGAATATTATCAAAACCCGTAACACTGACATCCCGGGGAACCTTATAACCCAAAAACTGCAGGGCATAAATAAGCTGGATTGCCAGCCAGTCGTTTCCACAGATGAAGACGTCAGGAAGACCGGACATCTGTTGGATTTTTTCAATTACTAACCCAAAATTGCGAAAGTCATCTGTTGTTTCGTGGAGCAGAGAACAGTTCTGGTCCAATTTTAAATTATGTTCTTTGAGACATTCGTTCAGGGCATCATATCTCTCCTGGAATCCCCGCCCTACATTTGATGTGTAAATATCTCCAATAAATCCAAATCTCTTTGCTCCTTTTTTCAGGAGCTGTATTGTAATATTAAAAATGTTTATCTTGTTTTCCATTGTAATAATATCAAATTTTCCAATCAGGTCGTGGTAGTTCTTTGGCATATCCACAGTTACAATGGGAAGGTGGAACTGCAAAAGCGCTTTACATACCGATTCATAACAAATCTCAACAATGATTATGCCTTTTATATTGGGATCGTAGATGGAACCCGGAAATTGAAGGGTTTTTAAATCGGTGTCAGACATAATTCCCAGAACAAGATGGTAGTTTGCCGCAGAGAGAATGGCTTCAATTCCTTTCAGTACGCTGCTCCAAAATTCGGAATCATTTGCATAAGTACGGGTTAAAAAGAGAATGGAACCTTTATTAGCAGGCTTTGCCGCGGATGGAGAAAACTCTGAGTGGTTAGTATAGTGCATTTCTTTTGCTTTTGCATGAACCAGTTCCTGGGTTTTGGGAGAAACTTCGCTGCTTCCTTTTAGGGCTTTCGCCACAGTATTTCTGGATAAATTCAGTTCTTTTGCGATATCTTTAATCGTGCATTTCATAGATACTCCTCCTGTTTAATACCCATTATAGCACAATAAAATTAAAAATCAATCTAATATGCACGAAATGCACGGTAATAAACAATAAATATATAAATTATACACAAAATGCATAAAAAAATACTAGTAAATTGTAGAGAATATACAAAAAATGGGGCAAAAAGGTTGAAAATGATGAGGCGTTATGATAATATTTAGTTACAAACAAAACAAAATGCACCAGTGCATAAATAGATTATGCACGAAAGGAGAGGCGATATGAAAAAGCTGTTTTACCAACCGGAAAATGCTTGGGTAGGTGATTTAATACCTTATTATGAGAATGGAATTTATTATGGTTATTATCTTCATGATCCTCGTTTGAAAGAGAAAGAGTATGCAGAAGAAACTACCTGGCATCTGGTGACAACCCGGGATTTTGTAAATCTGGAATACAAAGGAGAAGCTATCGCAAGAGGAGGAGATGAGGAACCGAACAAAAATGCATACACCGGATCGGTAATGAAAGACCAAGAGGGGATATACCATGCATTTTATACGGCATATAATGCGGATATCAAAATAAATGGAAAAAGCGTGCAGACCGTAATGCAGGCATTGGGAGAGGATCCGGAACATCTGGTAACAAAAAAGGATTTCCTCTTTGCGGCGGATGGTGAGATATATGAAGAATTTGACTGGCGTGACCCATTTGTTTTCTGGAATGAAGAGGAAAGCTGTTATTACATGCTATTAGCTGCCAGGCTGAAAGACTCCGGAGATTTAAGAGGCGGTTGCATCGGTCTTTCAAAATCTTCAGATCTGGTGAACTGGTCTTATGCAGAACCTTTCTACAGCCCGAAAATGTATATTACAATGGAATGTCCGGAAGTTTTCCGGATGGGTGAGTACTGGTACCTGGTTTTTTCCACGTTTTCCGATCAGTTTACCACCCATTACCGTTATTCAAAAAGTTTGTCAGGACCCTGGCTGATTCCGGAGGATGATGTATTTGACACCAGAGCAAATTATGCTATTAAGACAGCTTCTGACGGGAAGAGACGTTATGCATTCGGCTGGATTGCAAGTAAGTTTGGAGCGGATGATTTTGGGCCCTGGGAATGGGGCGGTACCATGGCATTTCACGAGCTGATCCAGGATCCGGAATCCGGTTTGCTCCGTACTGTGCCTACGAAGGCTCTGAAAGATTTCTATCAAACAGCAGCAGAGCCGGTAAGCCCGGACTGCTATAATTGCAGTCTGTCACCGGAGGGAGATATTTCCAGTGAAACCTTAGGGGCAATTTTGTATGATATACCGGAAGATTGTTTTTCTGTGGAGTTGGAATTTGAGGCTGCGAATGTCCATGAATTCGGTATAGCCTTACATACGGATAAAGGACTGGAAACGGGGTATTTCCTGCGTATGAACAGGAGCCGCAATCAGGTGGCATGGGATATGTGGCCCAGATCCGAAAAGGGATTTTACCAATGGCAGATTAAAGGAGATGTTCCGTATCAGATCGAAACGGCAAGGAAGCTTCCACAGGGAAAACGGTTTAAATTATTTCTGATCCGGGAGGATGATATCTGTGTGGTATATATAAATGATGAGGTAGCGATGTCTACCAGGATGTATCGTTATAAGGGCGGAAAAGCCGGAATCTATGTGATTCAGGGCAGTGTGAAACTAATAAATTACTGTGTGAAAACTAATAAATTGTAAAAGGAATGAAAGGGGTATTCTTATGAAAAAGAAAACATTGGTTGTATTGATGGCGATGGCAGCTGCAGCGGTACTTGCGGTGGGATGTGGAGCCGGGAGTAGTAAAGGTACGGAAGTGAAAACGGAAAAGAAGGCAGGAAGTGAGACTGCAGATAAAGCAGCACAGGATAGCGGGGAGGGGGTAACCAGTGTAAAGTGGTTAACTTCCAGGCCGGTAGACGGTGCTATTGATCAGACAATGAGGGAAATTGCAGAGCAGTACAGTAAGGAAAAGGGGGGAAACTGGCAGATTGAAATCGAGACAACAGCAGACCGCCCGTCTTATCTGCAAAAATTAAAGACTTTGATTGCTGGCGGAAATATGCCGGACATTATAGATATTGATGCGGATCCCTACTGTAAGGAACTGGTGGAAGCCGGAATGCTGGTAGATGTGAAGAAATTCCTGGAGGACAATGGAAAATACGATTCTTTTTATCCCACGGCGCTGAAATATCAGGAATTTACAGATGGTACGATGTATACGCTTCCCCTGGAATATCATGTGGAAATGACCTGGTATAACAAGGAGATTTTCCAGAAATACAACCTGCAGGTACCAGAGACTATGGACGAGTGGCTGGATGTATGCAAGACCTTAAAAGATAATGGAGTCACACCCATTTCCGTGGATGGCGTAGACCGTTGGCCTGTGCAGCGTTATCTGGCGATGATGCCTTTTCGGGAAAGCGGAAATGATTTTATTATCGGCCTGCGTGACGGGAAAGAGTCTATGAGCAGTGAAGTGGGAATGAAAGGCGTAAAATTCCTGCAGGATATCGGTCAGTATTTTAACGACGGCTTTGCGGCAACGGATTATGCCACCGCCCAGTCTATGTTCTTAGATGGGAAATCGGCAATGTATTATATCGGTGACTGGGAAATTGGAGCAATGCAGGAAGCATATGATGCGGGAAAAATTGATTATTTTTATCTGCCCGCCACAGAGGGGGCAAAGACCGGAGCAAATGAATTCTGTGTAAACTCCGGAATAGGAATGGCTTTTAACACGGAAACTTTTGATGAAAAAACAAAAGATTTTGTTCTGTATGTAATTGATAATTATGGTGCTCTTTATGCAGGAAGACAGCAGATGTCTCCCATTAAAACAGAATTGCCGGCGGAAGTCAGTTATTCGGACTTATATCTGAGAATACAAAAAGATATGCAGTCTACCGGAGAACATTTCTTAAAGCCCTGGGATACTTATCTGGATGCGGATACCAATACCACGATGCAGGACAACATGCTGTTATTAGCATCGGGAGATATGTCGGCAGAAGATTTCTGCAAACTGGTGGACGATTCTGTAGCGGCAAATGCGGGGAATTAATTTCTGACCCGGCATGAGATCCAGGGGGCGGCGCTCCCTGGACAACTTAATTTAAGGAGGAAGATATGGGAATTATACGCGATAAAAAGGCTTATGCCGTTTTTCTGCTCCCTGCATTATTGTTTTACATATTTGCGGTGTTTTACCCAATTGAGGAATCTATAAGGCTGAGCTTTATGAAGTGGAACGGGATTGGGAATAAAACCTTTGTAATGTTTGATAATTACATAGCCATGTTTAAGGATAAGGTATTTTACACGGCATTTGTAAACAATCTGGTTTACCTGCTGATTGTAGTGGTAATACAGTTATCGATTGGTTTGCTGTTTGCCATATTGCTGACCTATATGACGAAAAGAGTAACGCTGGTAAAGACGCTGTATTATGTTCCGTGTATTGTTACCACCGTGGCGGTAACCCAGCTATTCCGAAGCATTTACTCCACGGAGCCCATTGGGACTTTTAAACCAAATACTGAATTCCGTGGGTCTTGGCGGACTTGCGACATCCTGGCTGGCGAATGTCAAAACGGTACTGGCTGCTGTCTCGGTACCGGAGGGCTGGAGGTTTACGGGTATGTACATGGTGATCTTTTATGCAGCCCTGGTATCTCTTGACCCTTCTGTCTACGAAGCAGCCAAGATGGATGGGGCATCAGAACTTCAGATTCTGTTTAAGATCAAAATTCCGCTGATCAAAGATATTCTGCTGCTTACCCTGACCATGTGCCTGACGGGGGCACTCAGAGGATTTGATATCCCGTTCTTACTGACCAGCGGCGGACCCGGAAATACCAGTGAGCTCATGTCGACTTATATGTATAAGAAGGCATTTTCCAGCAACCAATACGGCTATGGAAGTGCGCTTGCAGTGTTTATTATCATTGAAAGTGTATTAGTGGTATTTACACTCCGGAAACTGTTTACCAGCAAAGAGGATCGGGAAATGAAAGCGTTGGAAAAAGAAAGAAGAAAGCGAAGGAGGGCAAAGGGATGAAAAGAAAAGTCGGGAAAATTATTTTTATCATATTCATTCTGGGATTTCTGGTTATTCAGATTTATCCGGTGATCTGGCTATTTATCGCAAGTATTAAGCCTTCTGTGGAGCTTGCCAGCGCACCATTTGCACTGCCCAGTAAAGTTACTTTTGAAAATTTTATAAAGGTACTTTCAGACGGAAAAATCGGGGGTTATATGTGGAACAGTTTAAAAGTTACAGGAATATCCCTGATTTTAATTGTGGCATTAAGTGCGACTGCCGGTTTTGCTATTTCTAAATTTAATATAAGATTTAACCGGGGAGTTTATGCGTTTTTTACTTTTGGTATTATGGTTCCGGTTCAGATTACCCTGATTCCGCTCTTTATATTTTACAGCAAAATGGGGG
This sequence comes from Robinsoniella sp. RHS, assembly GCF_001029355.1. Classification (NCBI taxonomy): domain Bacteria; kingdom Bacillati; phylum Bacillota; class Clostridia; order Lachnospirales; family Lachnospiraceae; genus Robinsoniella; species Robinsoniella sp. RHS. The sequence goes on along the minus strand of NZ_JNGB01000007.1, from coordinate 2,278 downwards.
TGCTAAATACCAGTTTTTCCATGATTCTGCCGCAGGTAGGATTTGCCCTTCCGCTGTCCGTTATGATGTTTGTCAGCTTCTACAGTTTTGTTCCCAACGAACTGATTGAGGCATCCATTGTAGACGGCTGTTCATCATACCGCATCTTTGGACAGATTGTTTTTCCTTTAGCCAGAAATACGGTCATCACCATTGCATCTATGTATAGCATATTAATCTGGAATGATTTTATTTTCGCCAATACTTTTATCAGCGATTCCAAGGCGAAAACCGTGGCTATGGGGTTAAAAGATTATGTAGGTGCGTTTGGAAATGTAGACTGGGGCTCTACCTTTGCGGCTATCGTAATATCAATTCTGCCGCCGCTGGTGATTTATTTCTTGTTAAATAAATGGGTAACATCAGGGATGACTATGGGCGCTACTAAGGGATAAAAATATCTGGAAATCAGGAAGGAAAAACTGATTGATGGGAAAAGACAAACAAGGTATGGAGAATGATGGTTACAGGAACCCATAAAAAAACCTAGAAAGTAAAGAAAGAATATAAGGGGTGATATAGATATGGAGAGATATGGAAGCATTCCGGGAGAATTAAGCGCAATTCCCTTTTTCCGGCGTGGAAAATCTAGGGCTGTGAATGCGGAAAATCCAACAGGGGAAAAGGGAAAGGGCGGTATGTCGGCAAGTCCCCTGGGGCCTTCCAGAAAAGGAAGTCCCTGTCTTAAAAATATTCCATCCGGCGAGACGATTGTTCTTGGAGACATTAAGGGGTGCGGCATCATCAGTCATATCTGGATTACGGTGGATAATAAAACATCACCGGGAGACTGCTTTGTACTTCGGGATCTGATACTGCGCATGTACTGGGACGGGGAAGAATATCCCTCTGTGCAGGTGCCCCTGGGGGATTTCTTCTGCTGTGGCTTTGGGAAGGAATGTATGGTAAATTCACTTCCGGTTGTGGTGGTGCCATTAAGGGGATTTAATTCATATTTTCAGATGCCGTTTCATAAGGGAGCACGCATTACCCTGGAGAACCAGCATGTGAATCCGATACCGGCTTTTTTCTATCAAATAGACTACTGTCTCTATGATTCACTGCCAAGTGAATGCAGCTATTTTCATGCCAGCTGGAGAAGACAGCCGGTTACGGAGACGGGAATGGACTATGTCATAGCAGATGAAATCAAAGGACAGGGACATTATATCGGGACCTATCTTGCACTATCCGCTTTACAGCGGTATTGGTGGGGAGAAGGTGAGGTGAAATTCTACATAGACGGTGACAGGGAATATCCCACAATCTGCGGAACAGGGATGGAAGACTACTTTGGAGGGTCCTGGAGTTTTGCTACTCAAGTGAACCAGAAAACAGTAGAAACTACCTATTGTACGCCGTATCTGGGATACCCTTATTACTCCCGGCATGACGATTTGCTTTCCAATCCATATCATAATGATGACTGCCCTCCGATGAGAGGATTTTACCGGTGGCACATTCCTGATCCAGTCTTTTTCGAAGATGACCTGCGGGTGACAGTCCAGCAAATCGGAGTCTCTCACAATGGTTTATTTGAAAGGCAGGATGATCTCTCCAGTGTGGCATATTGGTATCAGTCAGAACCGCACCGTCCTCTTCCTGATTTGCCCTGCAGAGAAAAGCGCTGGCCCCGATAATCCCAATTTTACGTTACAGAATATCTTTGGGATATATTGTAAATCAAAATACCCTGTGATAAAATCCTGTCTTTGACAGTTGAATACGTAAAGAACGGCTGTATCCCCTTGTTTTATGAGGGATGCAGCCGTTTTACTGCGTGTCACAGACTATAGTAATTTATTCTCTGCCCTTGCTTTTTTTCTGGATAGTTTTCATCTGACTTTTTGTGATGAATTGATAATCCGTGCGGAAATTACAGGCATTATGAAGGTCATCCGTGATCTTTTGACGCTTGTACAGGGGCATAAATCCCTGCTCTTGGATTTCAGCAAAGTTCATTGCTTTTAATGTTTCTAAAATTGTTTCGCAAGTGTACTTATTATCCATTTTCCTCTCAAGTAAGCGATAAAAGAGAAGGGCCAGAAAACAGATGAGAAAGTGCGCTTTTATTCTGTTTTCGTCTTGCAGATAAACAGGTCTGGCTGAAAAATCTGTTTTCATGATTCTAAAACATTCTTCTATCTGCCATCTGCCCTCACTTACTTTCAGAATGTCACAAACATCGTCATCAAGCAGGTCGGTACATACTGCATATAAGCCGTCATACTGGGCTTCG
>NZ_JNGB01000069.1:0-23286 GCF_001029355.1 Robinsoniella sp. RHS | reverse complement strand
TTATGGATGAGCCCACGAGAGGAATCGATGTAGGAGCGAAAGCGGCTATCTACCGTATGATGGTAGATCTTGCAAAAGGGGGCATGGCTATTATCATGATCTCATCTGAAATGCCGGAGCTGATTGGAATGAGTAACCGTATCATCGTAATGTCCAGAGGCAAGATTACGGGAGAACTTCAGGGAGATGAAACGAAATCACAGCAGACAATTTTAAAATTAGCATTATAGCCTGTAGCATTTTCAAAGACGCTATAGAGCTTCTTTGAAAATTCATTCCCGCCATCTGCACACCCCGCTTTGCGGAATATTTGCCCCGAATTCAGGTTACGTGGCCCGCTACGTGCCCTTCATCCGGGACAAATCTCCCGCAAAGTGTAACGCACAGCTGCCAGAAAGCAATTTTAGAACACGCTCTAGGAGGAGAACAAAATGAATAATAAGAAGAATTTGGGAAAGGTACTTCGGGAATTTGGACTGGTATTCGTAATCATATTCATAGTGGTACTTATGACAATTGTTAAACCGGTATTTTTATCCAGCGGAAATATTTTAAATATTCTTCGGCAGGTATCCATCAACGGTATCCTGGCAGTGGGAATGACTTTCATTATCCTGACAGGAGGAATTGACCTTTCGGTAGGATCGCTTGTTGCAGTTACCAGTGTCATCAGCGGTTCGCTGCTTATGAATGATGGAAATGTATTTCTGGCATGTGTGGCTGGTGTTTTGGCAGCAGTTGCATTCGGCATATTAAATGGCTACCTGGTAGCGTATATTGGTTTTCAGCCATTTATTGCAACCTTAGCCAGTACAACAATCGGTCGGGGATTTGCAATGGTCTATTCCAATGGAAAGCCATATACCATTACAAATGAATCCTTCCTTGCAATCGGGCAGGGAAATGTATTTGGAGTCCCAACACCGATTATCATTCTGGTGATCGTTTGTATCATTGGTCTGGTTGTTTTGAAATGTACCACCTTCGGAAGATATGTATTTGCAATCGGCGGCAATAAGAATGCCGCGAAACTCTCAGGTGTGAAGACGCGTAAAGTGGAAATGATGGTTTACATATTATCCGGTGTCTGCTGCGGTATCGTTGGTTTGATATTATCGGCCCGCATCAGTTCCGGTCAGCCAACGGCAGCAGAGGGATTTGAACTGGATGCCATTGCGGCAACGGCAATTGGCGGTACCAGTATGAGCGGCGGCATCGGCGGCCTGCGCGGAACAATATTCGGCTTTATCATTATTGGATTAATCAGTAACTCACTAAACCTTGTAAATGTCAACTCATTCTGGCAGCAGATTGTAAAAGGCTTCATTATATTGCTGGCTGTATTAATGGACATGAAGACAAAGAGCAGGGAATAACAACTAAGATACCTATTTATTAAAAAATAAGGAGGATAAAGGTATGAAGAAGAAAATGATCAGTGGTTTACTCGCAGTGGCAATGGTGGCTTCAGTTCTCGCAGGATGCGGACAGGGCAGCAGCAAGACAACAGAGGCAGCAAAGACAACAGAGGCAGCAAAGACAACGGATGCGGCAGAGACAACAGAACCGGCAAATACAGAGACATCAGCTGGGACAAAAGCTGCCGATGCAGGCACAGAAGCAGTAGAGAAAGCCACACAGGCGGCCGCAGCCGCTTCAGCAGATAACGGGGATTTCACCATTGGCGTAATTATGAAGGACAATTCAGACACATTTGTTAAGAGAATTGCAGATGCAATTGAGGCAAGAGGAAAAGAGCTGGGTGTAAAATTGCTGATGAATGATGCGGAAGGCGATGTTAACAAGCAGATAGAAATTACAGAGAATCTGATCACACAGCAGGTGGATGCAATTATTTTAAATGCTCAGGATATGGATGGAAGCAGCCCCTGTATTACAAAAGCCAATGAAGCAAACATTCCCATTGTAAACTGTAACTGTGATACGGTAAATAAGGATTACCAGTCCTTTGTAGGATGTGAAGACAAAGAATCCGGTTTGATTGAAGCGAACTATGTATTAGAAAACCTGCCGGAAGGATCCAAAATCTGTGTTATCCAGGGACCGATGGGACAGGCAGGCCAGGTAGGACGCTGGGCAGGTTATGAAGAAGCCGGTTTATTTGATAAATATGAACTGCTGGCTGAGCAGACTGCAAACTGGAAGAGAGAAGAGGCTCTGGCACTGGCAGAAGACTGGATCACTACCTATGGAGACGAATTAAAAGGAATTATCTGCGAAAATGATGATATGGCCCTTGGTGCATTATCTGCATGTAAAGCAGCAGGCAGAACAGATATTATGATCACAGGTGTTGACGCCATTTCTGATGCCCTGACGGCAGTGAAAAATGGTGAAATGGCATGTACGGTTTTCCAGGATGCGGAAGGTCAGGGAGCCACAGCTGTTGATACAGCTCTGGCACTGGCAAAAGGAGAAAAGGTGGAATATGATATCAGAATTCCATTCCAGTTAGTTACCAAAGATAATGTAGACGAATTTATGAATTAATAAAAAGCGGCAGCCTCCGTCAGCATTTACCCTGCCGGAGGCGCCGGTAGAAATGAGGGTGCAGTATGCTTAAGAATATACCAAAGATTATTTCCCCGGAGTTAATGAAAGTAATGATGGAAATGGGACATAGTGATGTACTGATTATAGCCGATGCTAATTATCCGGCAGCGGCACATGCAAAACGGCTGATACGGCTGGAAGGAGTGGAGGTTCCGGAACTGTTGGAAGCAATTTTACCATTTTTTCCACTGGATAATTTTATCGAACATCCGGTCAGGCTCATGCGCAATCTGCCAACTGAGCCCATACCTGAAATATGGGATGTCTATGAACGTATATTAAAAAAACATGATACTGACCGGGCATTTCAAGAATTTGATTTTGCAGACCGCCTTCCCTTTTATGAGGAATCCGAGAAGGCATATCTGGTTGTACAGACCGGAACAACAGCACGTTACGCAAATATTGTATTGCAGAAAGGTGTGTGCTAGAGCGTGTTCTCCCACAAACTGTGACGCACAGGTGCCAGAAAGCAATTTTAAAACACGCTCTAGAGCGTGTTCTCCCACAAACTGGATCATTTTGTGCAATGGAAAATGATGGGTGCCGGAGATTACGTCATGGGACTGGAGCCTGCAAATGCAACCATTGACGGCATTGCAGATGCAATAGAAAACGGCTCGGCCGTGAGGCATTTGAAAATATAAAAAACGGAAAATTACAGAAAAAGTAGATAGAAGCCAGAAAGGAAGAAAAATATGGCAAACCAATCATTAATAGAAAAAGTATTTGAAGAAGGAGGCGGGATTTTCCGCCTAAATCCTACCTTTGTACCAAGAAGATTTGGAAAGGCAGGACACCGATTAAAATTACACCCTGATGATTATTATGCACTGGGAATTGAGAGAGGGTCTATTAAGGAAAGATGGTTTTCCTCCACAATTCCAGCTAATAACGGACCGCTGGCAGCACCGGACGAGGGAATGAGTTATGTAGCCGTATCTTATGAAACAGATGAAAAATTTACATTAAAGGAAGCTATTGATACAATGGGTGAGAAAATTGTGGGAAAAGAACTCATGAAAAAGTATGGGGGATGGCCCATGTATTCAAAATTCTTTGATTTCGAAAATCCTTTGTTCCATCATGTCCACCTTACCTTTGAGGATGCGGCGAGAGTCGGTAAGCTTGGCAAGCCGGAGTGCTACTATTTCCCCAGGCAGTTAAATAATTACCAGGGAGAATGTGGTGCCACTTACTTTGGTTTTGATCCGGATACAGATCCGGAAGAGGTAAAGAGAAGACTGCGTAATTATAATGAAGATGATACCAGAATTACTGAATTATCCAGGGCTTACCGGGTTCAGCTTGGGACGGGCTGGTATACTCCGGCCGGTGTCATTCATGCTCCGGCATCATATCTTACTTATGAACCACAGTGGAATTCCGATGTAAATTCCGTACAGGAAAATGTAGTTTCCGGAGAAATATATCCTAGGGATATGCTGGTAGAGGAATGCCCGGATGACAAGAAGGATGACATAGATTATATTTTTGGCTTGCTGGACTGGGAAAAGAATACGGATCCCCATTACAAACAGACCTATTTCAGGCCGCCTGTTACAGCGAGTGAGACAGAACAGTACATTGAAAAATGGGTGACTTACGCAAATGATTATGTAGCGGCAAAAGAATTAACCATTTATCCAGGGCAGACAGTAACGATAAAAGATGGGGCGGCTTATGGATGTATCTTTATCCAGGGACATGGGAAAATGGGTGTTTACGATGCAGAAGCGGTGACCCTGCTGCGTTTTGGTCAGCAAAGTTCAGATGAGTTCTTCGTTTCTGAAGGTACTGCAAAAGAGGGTGTTGTAATCACGAATGAGAGTAAGGTAGAGCCATTGGTATTACTAAAACATTTTGGTCCAAACCATCCGGATGTGCCAAAAGAAGTACCGGCATCCTGCGTCAGCAGCCAAATGTGCAAATAGTTACTGCCATTTGATCCGCTGCCTGTAAAATCAAGTAATTACGTCCCCGAATGCAGGAATCAAGCTTGTATTCGGGGATTTTTATATGGAAAGGAGAAGATAGCAGATGAAATATTTGATGGGGATTGACAATGGAGGTACTTTTTCAAAAGCAGCAATCTTTGACCAGGAGGGAAGACAGATATCTGTAGCCAGCGTCCCTTCCGTGACCATTACACCAAAGCCCGGTTATACGGAAAGAGATATGGAAGAACTTTGGGAAATCAATGCAGCAGCAATTCGTGCGGCAATTTCTGACAGCAAAATAAATCCCGATGATATAGCCGGTATATCTTTTTCCGGACATGGAAAAGGGTTGTATATGGTGGGGTATGATGACAAGCCATCCTATAACGGTATCCTGTCTACCGATGCCAGGGCATGGGAGTATGTAGAAAAATGGAATCGCGACGGCACCAGAGAAAAGGTATTCGAGAAATCTTATCAGGAGATACTGGCATGTCAGCCGGTGAGTATTCTGGCATGGTTGAAGGATTACCATTCTGATGTGATTGCAAACACAAAGTTTATTTTCGCAGTAAAAGATTATATCAGATATCGTCTAACTGGAGAAGCATTTGCAGAGTTATCCGATTTTACGGGAGCCAATCTGGTAAATTTAAACACCGGACAGTATGACAGAGAGCATCTGAAACTCTTCGGATTAGAGGAAATATATGAAAAGCTGCCTCCTCTTCGGGGGTCTGCGGATATCTGCGGTTACATAACGGACCAGGCTAGTAAAAAAACCACTCTGCCACAGGGGATTCCGGTTGCGGCGGGTATGTTTGATGTAGATGCCTGCGGGATCGCTTCCGGTTTGTCAGATGAAGAGCAGATGTGCATGATAGCAGGAACCTGGAGTATCAATGAATTCATTGGAAAAGCTCCGGTAACCAACAAAACAGTTGCTCTGAACTCCATGTTCTGCATACCGGGTTATTTTCTGATAGAAGAAAGCAGCCCGACATCTGCCGGAAACATGGAATGGTTCATCCGAAATCTTCTGAACTTTGAAAAAGAGTCGGCAAAAGAAGACGGGAAGTCCATCTATGATATTACTAATAAATGGGTGGAAGAAATAAAGCCGGAGGAGTCCAACGTGATCTTTCTGCCATTTTTAAACGGCTCCAATGAAGATGCACTGGCAAAGGGAACCTTTGTGGGCCTTACCGGATACCACAACAAGAAACATATGCTGCGGGCAGTGTACGAAGGAATTGTATTTTCACATCTGACCCATGTTAAAAAATTACTGCAAAACCGTTCCATGCCATCCAGCATCCGGCTTTCCGGGGGTGCAGCTAATTCTGATGTATGGGTTCAGATTTTTGCCGATGCACTGCAGATACCGGTTGATGTGATTGAAGACAAAGAACTGGGGGCACAGGGAGCGGCAATGGCAGCTGGAATAGCAGCAGGAATCTACACTGATTATCAGGATGCCATCCGACGAACGGTCACTATCACTAAAACGGTGATGCCCCGTTTGGGATACAAAGAGATATATGAAGAAAAGTATACGGCTTATCGTGCGGTAATCAATGGGCTGAGCGGGACCTGGAAATATTTTAAAAATTGAAAAAAGAAAGGATAAAAAATGAAAGCATATACCCTTGGTTTATACGAAAAAGCAATGCCTCCTGACCTTACCTGGGAAGAAAAGCTTCAGGCTGCAAAATCTGCCGGTTTTGATTTTGTGGAAATCAGCATAGATGAAACGGAAGAAAAGCTGGCAAGGCTTGACTGGTCAAAAAAAGAAAGGCTGGAACTGATCGATACCATGTTTGCAGCGGGCATTCCCATAAGAAGTATGTGCCTGAGCGGGCACCGCAAATATCCCCTTGGAAGCAATAATCCGGAAATTGCAGGCAGAGGAATGGAAATAATGGAGAAAGCAATTTGCCTTGCGGATGACCTGGGAATTCGGATTATCCAATTGGCAGGCTATGACGTATACTATGAACAATCCACCCCGGAAACAGTCCGGCGGTTTGAAAAAAACCTGAAAAAAGCGGTAATGATGGCGGCAAGTCTGGGTATTACATTAGGATTTGAAACCATGGAAACGGAGTTTATGAACACCGTGGAAAAGGCAATGAACTATGTCAAAAATATAAATTCTACCTATCTGACGGTATATCCGGACAGCGGTAATATTAAAAATGCATCGGTCAGCTATGACACCAATGTTCAAAAAGATTTACGAACAGGTGCCGGGCATATTACATCTGTTCACTTAAAAGAGACAGTGCCCGGAAAGTTTCGGGAGATTCCTTTTGGAACAGGGCATGTAAATTTCGAAGAAATGATTGCTGCCGCCTGGGAAATCGGTGTGCGTAAATTTGTAACAGAATTCTGGTATACAGGGAGCGGGAAGTGGAAAGACGATCTGAAGGATGCCCGTAACAGAATGGGCAAAATATTAGATAAGATGGAGGCATGAGAGTTCTGACTGCACCCCAGGTAACCCAGGATAAACATTTCATGCGTAAACATTTCATGCGTAAACATTTCATGCATAAACATGGACCAAATGCCTACTATGGGCAAAAATAACAGGAAAGGGAATAAAATGGAGAAAAAAATACAGGAAAATCATACTGCTGATTCAGGAAATTCCGCAAGCAGGCTTGCGGCAGGCAAGGGTTCAAGAATGAGGATGGCAATTCTGGGAGCAGGCCAGATTGCACATAAAATGGCTGCGACTATAACAAAAATGGAAATGGTAGAGGCATACGCAATCGCAGCAAGAGATGCCAAACGGGCACAGTCTTTTGCAGAACAATACGGCTTTACGAAAGCATATGGCTCTTATGAAGAAATGCTTTCTGATAAAGAAGTTGATCTGGTATATATAGCAACCCCGCATTCTCATCATTATGAGCATATCAGACTGTGCCTGGCACATCAGAAACATGTTCTATGTGAAAAATCATTTACGGTAAATGCCAGGCAGGCGAGGGAAGTACTGCAAATGGCAGAAGAAAAAGGACTCCTTCTGACAGAAGCAATCTGGACAAGATATATGCCGTCCCGGAAAATGGTAAATGATATTATAGACAGCGGAGTCATAGGTAAGGCAGCATCACTGACAGGCAATCTGGGCTACGCTCTGAAAAGTGTAACCAGGATGGTAGAACCGTCCCTGGCTGGCGGGGCATTGCTGGATGTGGGAGTCTATATGGTAAACTTCGCAATGATGGTCTTCGGAAATAAAATCAGCAAAGTAACTTCCAGTGTAGTGATGTCTGAAAAAGGAGTAGATTATTCGGACAGCATCACCATGATATTTGAGGGCGGGGAAATGGCTGTGATGCACAGCAGTATGCTTGGCGCACTGAATCGCAGGGCAAGCATCTTTGGTGAAAAAGGCTACATAGAGATCACAAATGTAAATAACATAGAGCACATCAGAGTCTTCGACGAAAATTACAGAGAATTAGCAGATTACACGCCTCCGGAACAGATCACCGGATATGAATATGAGGTAGAAGCCTGCCGCAGGGCGATACAGGAAGGGAGAACCCAGTGCAGTGAGATGCCTCATGAAGAAACTATCCGGGTGCTGGAGATTATGGATGATATGCGGAGGTCCTGGGGGTATCAGATTCCTGGGGAGAATCAATAAGGTTTAAAGTTATAGCTTTGCGGTGTCACGGTGTACTATTGTAGTGCACCGTGATAAGAAACCACGCTGTTTTACACCATGGCCCAGCATCTCGGAAACTAAAAGCAATCTCACATCTGCAATACCTACTTAATCTAATTCTTCAATTCTCTTAGCACCATAAGAATAAACCCCATTTCTAATTACAAATAGCAAAATCCCCAGAACAATACAAAAGAACAACGCGATTAATATAGAAGGAAGTCCCAAAATAATATAAAGGGCAAATGCTCCGCCTGCCATTGCGAATCCCACGATCCACACTGCAAACAGCAGAATCGTTGCAGTGAAATTCTGTTTCACGGCAGCCTGTTCGCTTTCCCAGATGAGTTTCGGGTTTGTAAGGTCAGCCCACAGTGCGGCATAGTTAATCATAAGCAGTGTAAGCACCGTAATGACCGGGCATAAAATAATCACAAGGAAATTTGCATTCAGCAAAACCATGCCCAGAACCGTACAGATGATTGTGTAAGGCAGTGTCGCTGCAAGGCAGATCAAAAAACCATTCAAAATCTTAGCCCGAAGCTGATCCCGGATAGACATAGGAATATATTTCATAAAGATGTATCCCTGTCCTTCTCTGGAAATGCAGGTACTGGTTACCATACAGGAACCGCCGATAAAAATCGGGAGTACAAAGGAAAGCAGCAATAAAACTGCGGTAACGGTATTCCCGGCGGTGGAAGCCAGCTGAGTCAGTATTGGTAACAGGCTTACCTTGGAGCCAGCTAAGGAAATAATGATCGGTATGCCTATTAAAAGAGGGAAAATTAACGGTGTCATCAGGCAGTTCATAAAATATACCGGTGTACGGAAGAGCAGTTTGAACTCTTTAATGGCATAGGCTTTTACCGGACTTTTACTGCGGCTGTAGGATTCTTTCTCCGTCTGCGACATTTTTTTGCGCTTTGATGTTACTTCCTGCATCCCCATAACTCCGCCAAAGTAAATTCTGTCAGCAATAAATAAAAAGATAACCAGAAATACTCCCGCCAGTAAAATAAATAATAGCATGGATACAATACTGGAATGAACTAAAGCATCCCCTGCAAATGTTAAATTAGGAAATATTATATTCAATTTGTCAAGCAGATTTTTGTTAGCAATCACCAGATTTGCCATTTGAGCTGCATCCGGCGTACGGTTTACCATCATGCTGGCACCGCAGATAATAAAAATCATTAAAAAGGAGCATACGGTGCTGATCATCTCTTTGTTCTTAATATTTTTAAATACCCGCATCATCAAAATTGCAATCAGTGACGCATAAATCAATGGAATAACCGGAAGCACCAAAACAACCAGGATCATAAAGAGCCAGAATAGAACGCCCCCTTGTGATTCAAAACCATACCCAATAAATGGAGGCAGGATAAACAGGGCGATGATCAGGTATTCATAAATTAAAACAGCGGTAAATTTTGCACCAATAATCTGCCAGGGCTTCAATGGCAGGGGCAGCAGCGTTTCCAGGTCAGAAGACAGGAAGAACACGGATACCACATAAGGCAGTGCAAATACCAATACAGTAAAGGAAGCTGCATAGCAGAGCAGTTGAACCGGAGTTTCCGGCATATTTAATTGTGCAAAAGTATGATAAAAGGTTCGTCCAAAAGCGAATAAAGAACCGGCAAGGGGCAGTAAGCAAACTGCAAGTACTACCAAAAGCAGGAGCTGACTGTTGCCTCCTGCAGACCGTTTCTTCTTTTGACTACTGCCATTTTTGGTGACAGGCGTCATTCCCAGGCCACTTTTTAAAAGAATCTTTGTAAGTATAAAAAATTTATGCATTCCTTGTTATCTCCAGGAAGATATTTTCCAGTGAATCTTCGCCAGGATGGATTGTTTTTAACTCGTCAAGCGTTCCCAGGAATAACAGCTTGCCTTTGTTAATGATCGCCACCTGATCACATAGTTTTTCAGCTACTTCCAGTACGTGTGTGGAAAAAAGGACTGATTTTCCGGTAGATGCATGTTCCCGCATCATTTCTTTCAGTACGTATGCGGAATTTGGATCCAAACCGGTAAGGGGTTCATCCAGAATCCATATTGAAGGATTATGGATCAGGGCGCCCATTACCATAATCTTTTGCCGCATTCCGTGGGAGTATCCCATAATCCGGCTGTTCAGCGCCTCTTCCATGTCAAAGCGTTTGGCAAAGCTATCTATGAGGGACGATCTCGTCTGCGAGGGTACCTCGTAGATATCTGCCATAAAGTTCAAATACTCAATTCCTTTCAGTCTGAGAAAATTGTCAGGGGAATCAGAAACAAATCCAAACTGTTTTTTTGCCTCTGTAGGATTACGGGATATATCCAGTCCGTTCAGAGTGATGCTGCCGTCATCAGGCCTGGTGATACCGGTAATCATTTTCAAAGTTGTAGTCTTACCGGCACCATTTGGTCCGATAAATCCGGTAATTTTGCCATCTTCAATGTTCCAGTTCAAGGAATCGACAGCTTTCTTCCCACTGTTACCGTAAGTCTTGGAAACATTTGTCAGATTAATCATAGCTTTCTCCTTCGTGTTCTTTGAAATTTTAGAGTTTATCTATAAAGTTTTCTATATTTTACTCCTATAAAGTCAAATAAACAAGTAAAATTTTGGCAAAGCAGATTACCTGCTCCGCTTTCTCATATGTGTTCGTACGTATTTCATAAGCTGTACTACAGGAAGGTTAATCAGAGCCAGATCGTACACCGTCAGTATCTGGGAAAGTTCCAGAGGAGCGACTTTAAAAACGCTGTGCAGTTCCGGTATGAAAAGTACGGCATTAATCAGGGCAACACCGATAACAAATGCTGCGATTAAGTAAATGTTATTAAAGAATTTTTTAGTTAAAAGCACCGGTCTTTCAGATTTACAGTTAAATCCATGAACCAGTCGGGCCAGGCAGAGGGTGGCAAATGCCATTGTGCTTCCTACTTCAGCTCCGGAGGCATGATATCCCAGAACAAAGGCAATCATGGTGGTAACTCCGATAGAAAGTCCTTCCACGCCGATTCCCAACAGAAAGCCTCTTGTTAATATGGATTCATTCCGTGGGCGGGGACGCTGCTTCATAACTTCTGTACTGTGAGGTTCCAGACCTAGTGCAATAGCCGGAAGGCTGTCGGTCAGAAGATTGATGAAGAGCAGGTGCACGGGTGCAAAGGGAACCGGCAGGCATCGCAGAGATGCATACAGTACTGCCAGAATTGCCCCAAAGTTACCCGATAACAGGAACTTAATCGAGTTTTTAATATGTGAGTAGACATTTCTGCCGTTTTCAATGGCTTTTACAATTGTGGCGAAATTATCATCGGTGAGAACCATAGATGCAGCATCTTTGGCAACCTCGCTTCCGGTGATGCCCATAGCAACCCCGATATCAGCCTGTTTCAGGGCGGGCGCGTCATTGACACCATCTCCGGTCATGGCGACAATATGATCTTTGTTCTGCCATGCTTTTACGATACGGATTTTATGTTCAGGAGAAACCCGTGCATATACCCTGACCTTCTCTACATATTTTTCAAGCTCTTCATCAGAGAGATTCTCGATATCAGAGCCCTCGCATGCCTGAGACATATCGGTTAAGATGCCAATTCTTCTGGCTATGGCGGAAGCCGTAATTTTATGGTCTCCGGTTATCATAACAGGGGTAATTCCAGCTTCAATACACCGGGCAACTGCTTCGGCCGATTCTTTACGCGGAGGGTCCATCATAGCCACAAGACCCAGAAAGGTAAGATTATTTTCATCAGCCATTTTAAGGGGCATGGGGCGTTCTACCGTTTTATAGGCAAATGCCAGTACCCGCAGTCCGTTTTTGGAGTAATATTCATTCATCTGTTTCAGCTTTGCCGTATCCCGCACGGTAATATTACGGATCTGTCCGTCTTTTTCAATATAAGAAAGGCGTTTTACCAGTACGTCCACGGCACCTTTGGTAATCATAACCATATGGCGGTCTATAGAATGAAGAGTGGACATCAGTTTTCGGTTACTGTCAAAAGGAAGTTCACTGACTCTGGGGCTGCGCTTTCGTATGGATGCAGTAGGGAAAGAAAAAGATTCTCCCGCATGTATCAACGCAGTTTCCGTAGGATCTCCAATTTCTTTCCCATCGGTACCGGACGCATCATTACACAAAACACTGTAAGTCATAAGTTTATTCTGAGCAGAATTATCCAGATCCAGGCTGGATATTGCAATATCCTTGCCGTTTGTATAATAATGTTCTACCGTCATTTTATTTTGTGTCAGAGTACCTGTTTTATCGGAACATATGACAGAAACGCTTCCAAGTCCTTCCACTGCCTGGAGTTTTCGGATGATTGCATTTTCCGCAGCCATTTTCTGGGTGCCGTAGGACAGGACGATTGTGACGATAGAACTAAGTGCTTCGGGTATTGCGGCTACTGCCAGGGCAATCGCAAAGAGAAAAGAATCTCCGATATCGGCACCATGCCAGATATCCAGACAAAAAACCAGGGTGCAGATAGCCATAATCAGAGCAGACAGTTTTTGTCCGAAATTATCCAGATTCACCTGGAGGGGTGTCTTTTTTTCGGAAGTAGATTTTAGGAGGCTTGCAATCTTACCAACCTGGGTATCCATTCCGATAGCCGTAACAAGAAAACTGCCTCTGCCGTATGTGACAAAGCTTCCTGAAAATACCATATTAGTCTGATCCCCGATAGCAAGTTCGCCAGCCAGAGGATGGTCGGTTTTTTCTACGCTGACACTCTCGCCGGTAAGGGCACTTTCATTAATCTTGAGACTGGCATTTTCCATAATGCGCCCGTCAGCAGGAATGCTGTCTCCCGCTTCTAAAAGAACCAGATCACCGATAGTAACCTCTTTGGAAGGAATTTCTACGATGGTGCCGTCTCTTTTTACCTTAGCGAGAGGAGCAGATAAGGTTTTCAGGCTTGCAAGGGAGTGCTCGGCTTTAATTGTCTGGGCTGTTCCCAGGATAGCATTGACTGTAATAACGACTAAAATTACCACCGTGCTTTCAATATCCCCCATAACACCTGAGATTACGGCAGAAACAATCAGGATAACCACCAGGAAATCCATAAACTGTTCCAGGAATATCTGCAGCAGATTTTTCTTTTTACCTTCAATTAATATATTCTTACCGTATTTTTCCTGATTTGCCTTTGCCTTTCGGGTAGTCAGAAACGGGTCAGAGCCGTTTATCTGTTGTCTGACTTCTTCTTTTGAAAGATTGTAATACATTTGCATGAATGCGCCTCCTTGAGATGATTTCCGATAGAGCGGATAACGGATATGCGAAATAACGACATATGACCCCATGCAGTATCGGGGATCAGACTGCGATACTGCTTTGCCTTTATCATTATAGATATGTAGTCTATGGGGACAAATATGTATGGAGAATGAGAAATCTAATTTGTGTTTTGCTGATAAAGATGCTTTGATATCTCAATCTATAAAGCGCAGTAATCAACAAAACCCCAAGTTTCTCCCCGCAACATCCTCTTTTACTTGCAACCAACCCCAGATACTGCTAAAATAACAGAATAAAATAACAGCATATAGCAATAGCTTAAAATAAAGAATACAAATAAGCAGTAGTTTCGCAGTGCAATCTGCGTTATGCATGGAGGAAAAGCTTGAAAGAAAAGCGCTTTCAAACTACTTATTAAGTCATTGTCGCAGGCAGGCCTGCGATATGCAGGAGGGAAAAGTATGATATTTGACAGCCATGCCCATTATGATGATGAGGCGTTTGACGAAGACAGAGAGAGCCTGCTTGGCAGTATGCAGGAGAATGGAATTGGATATATTGTAAATGTAGGTGCAAGCTTACGGGGCGTGGAGGACACGGTAAAGCTCACAAAGAGCTATCCCTTTATATATGGAGCAGTTGGAATTCATCCGGATGAGGCAGGAGACTTGAATGAAGAGCGTTTGCTTTGGCTGGAGAAACTGTGTGAAGAGGAGAAGATCGTTGCGGTAGGAGAGATTGGTCTGGACTATTATTGGGACAAGGAGTCCCACGAAGTCCAGAAGGAATGGTTTGCAAGGCAGCTTGCCCTTTCCAAAAAAGCAGGTCTGCCGGTGATTATCCACAGCAGGGATGCGGCAAAGGATACCATAGATGTTATGAAGGCAGAACACGCAGGCAGCACAGGCGGTGTAATCCACTGTTTCTCCAATTCCAGGGAAATGGCACGGGATTATGTCAACATGGGCTATTATATTGGAATCGGCGGTGTTGTCACCTTTAAAAATGCCAAAGTAATGAAAGAGGTTGCAGAATATGTGCCTCTGGAACAGATTCTGATTGAGACAGACTGCCCTTATCTGGCACCGGCTCCTAATCGCGGAAAACGGAACTCGTCTCTGTTCCTGCCCTATATAATAGAAGAAATCGCACGTATCAAAGGGATATCAAAAGAATTAGTAGAAGAGAAGACCTGTGAAAATGCATTGAAAATGTACCAGATAAAATCATGAGAAGAAGAGGTAACGAATGGAAAAATTATCAAATCCCCAGAAAACTATAGAGGTCATTCAAAAGTATGAATTTGCCTTTCAAAAAAAGTTTGGTCAGAACTTTTTAATCGATGGTCACGTACTGGATAAAATTATTCGTTCTGCCAATATTACAAAGGATGATTTTGTGCTGGAAATCGGACCGGGCATCGGAACAATGACCCAGTATCTGGCTGAAGCTGCAAGAGAGGTGGCGGCAGTAGAGATTGATAAAGCGCTGATTCCGATTTTAGAGGATACCCTGGCTTCCTATGATAACATAACAGTCATAAATGAAGACGTTCTGAAACTGGATATCAAGCAGCTTGTGATGGAGCGAAACGGCGGCAGACCGGTTAAAGTAGTGGCGAATCTTCCGTACTATATTACTACGCCAATCATTATGGGGTTATTTGAAAGCCATGTTCCCATCGACAGTATTACCGTCATGGTACAAAAAGAAGTGGCACAGAGAATGCAGTCAGGGCCGGGGAGCAAGGACTACGGTGCACTTTCACTTGCGGTACAGTATTACGCCGAGCCGTATATTGTTGCAAATGTGCCACCCAATTGCTTTATGCCCCGTCCAAAAGTAGGAAGTGCAGTAATACGGCTGACAACATACAAAGAAGCTCCCATCGATGTAAAGGATGAGCGTCTGATGTTCCGGATCATCCGTGCGTCATTTAACCAGAGAAGAAAAACGCTGGTAAATGGGTTGAATAACTCACCTGAGATTCCGATTTCCAAGGAGATCATTGCAGAAGCGATTGAGGAACTTGGGGTTTCACCCACTATCCGGGGGGAGGCGCTTACGCTGAGTGAGTTTGCAAGGCTCAGTAACATCATTTCGGCAAAAGAATGAACTGCATCAAATGAATAAACTGCATCAAATGAATTTAATATAAAAACCGGGAATAAAGAAAACGTAAAGTCTTCTTTATTCCCGGTTTTTATTATGGCTTCAATATCATTTTATCAATCCCCAGGAAGTTCTTAATTACTACGCAGGCGCCGCCCAGCAAAATAGCGGTGTCCTGCAGTCCGGATGGGAGGATGGTACAGTATTTATCCATACGGTTGCAGAGAGATTCCTGGATCTGCTTTGTAATATCCGGTATATACATAGTAAAAGCGCTGTTAATTACGATCAGATTAGGATTAAACGTATTCAGAATATTATTAATGCCGATTGCCATATATTTGACAAATTGCTGAATGACCTCCAGGGCATCACTGTCTTGCGCCTGATAAGAACGGATCAATGCGTCAATGGAAACTTCCGTACTGGCTTTACGCCTTGCGTAATCCTTCAGGATTGCCCGTTCTGAAGCATATTGCTCAAAACATCCATGATTGCCGCAGGGGCAGGCGCGCCCGTCAGGAACGATGATTGTGTGTCCGAACTCTCCTGCATAACCGTTATACCCGGTATAAAGCTGATCATCAATCAGAATTCCCATTCCAATACCGGAATGTATACTCAGGTTAATAATATTGGGATAATCAAAATAAAAAGTGCGTTCTCCCAAAACGGATAGATTAGCTTCATTATCCATATAGACAGGTACATGGAAGTGTTCCGATAAGGAATCAGAAAGGTTCTCTTCTTTTATGGAATAGTATGGGGTGAACATCACATGATTGTTATGCACTACTCCGTGAATACCAATACTGATACCAACGACCCCGTGAACAGTAGGAGTTAGCCCCTCTATAGTTTTCTCGATAATAGAGATCAATATAGGAAGAATTTCCAGGTCATGGGATGAATTTTTATATTGTTTGACAAAACAATGGGTTCCTTTCAGGTCAGAGGTGAGTACCGTTATGTAATCTACGCTAACATCCAGTGAAATTACATGGCCGCCGGATTGGTTGAGATCCAGAAGGATTGGCTTACGGCCCTTGTCTGTCTTGGCACTGCCAATTTCAATAACCAGGTGCTCATCCATCAAAACCTGGACAATCGCTGAAATAGTGGCTTTTGTAAGCCCAAGTGCCTTGGCGAGGTCCGCCCTTGAAATGGGACCGTTGTTAACAATCGATTCCAAAACAAGATGGCTGTTAATATCACGGATTAATTCCTTGCTTCCTGTTATCATAATATCCTCCATTATAGTTTAATGACTATATTAAGTATATCATAGAAAAAGTAATTAGGACAGACTAAAAAATGATCTTTCGTAATTCTTAAAAATTTTTTTGTTTATTCTATGCTATAATATATTATATTATGGGCTTATTGTATGGAAATGGAAGAATGTGTTTTCTTTATAGGAAAAACTGTTTTATTAAGCTATTTAGAGACTGGAATGATATATATTGTATTAATTAAACAGGTGAGGTGGATTGAATGTCAGTAAAAAAGGATTTTTATTATTTATCGGATGATCAGGAAACAAAAATTCATGCAGTAAAATGGATGCCGGACGGAGAGGTCAGGGCGGTTCTCCAGATTGCTCATGGAATGGTTGAATTCATTGAGAGGTACGACGAATTTGCAGGTTATATGGCAGACCATGGATTCCTGGTGGTTGGAAATGACCATCTGGGGCATGGAGACTCCATTAAGTCCAAAGAGTATTACGGTTATTTTGCAAAAGAGAATGGGAACCGGACGCTCATACGGGATATGCATAAACTAAGGTGTATCACGGAAGAAGAATATGCAGGCCTACCTTATTTTATTCTGGGGCACAGCATGGGATCTTTTTTGACCAGACAGTATATCTGCTGTCATGGAAAAGGGCTGGCCGGAACCATTATTATGGGAACCGGGTATAAGCCGAGATTTGCAGTGAAGGCAGGAATCGTACTGACTGCAATACTGGCGAAAAGACATGGCTGGATGTACCGCAGCAGGCTCGTAGATGCAATGGCATTTGGTGGTTATAACAGGAATTATAAACCGGCAAGGACAGACAGGGACTGGCTTTGCCGGGATGAGAAGGTCGTGGATGCTTATATTGCTGAAGAAAAATGCCAGTTTTTATTTACACTGAATGCTTACCATAATCTTTTTCATGGACTATATAAATTAACTTTTGAAGAATATTTAGAACGAATGCCCCGGGAGATGCCTGTCCTGTTTGTATCGGGGGAGGATGATCCGGTAGGCGACCAGGGCAGAGGCGTAAAAAAAGTTGTCGAGACATTCCGAAAAACAGGAATGAAGGATATTTCCTGCAAACTTTATCCGGATGACCGTCATGAAATTTTGAATGAACTGGATAGAAAACAGGTTTACCGGGATATTCTGCAATGGTTAAACCGGCTGATTTAAAATAGTGGATCGTATATTTTGGTACAGGCATTTTTCAAACACGTTCTGCACCAGAAGGAATAGGGAGTTAACATGTTTAATATACTAGTTTGCGATGATGACAAGGAGATTATGGATGCTGTTGAAATATATTTGAATCAGGAAGGATATGAAGTCTATAAAGCGCTGGATGGCGAATATGCCTTGCAGACCCTAAAAGTGGTAGAAATCCATCTTGTGATTGCAGATATAATGATGCCAAAGCTGGACGGAATAGCGTTGACAAAGGAAATCAGAAAAAACAGCGGGGTTCCGATTATTATCCTTTCAGCAAGATCAGAAGATACGGATAAAATCATGGGGCTGGATATAGGTGCGGATGACTATCTGACAAAACCTTTTAATCCCCTGGAGCTTGTGGCAAGGGTCAAATCCCAGCTCAGGCGATATACGAAACTGGGGAATTATGTAAAAGGAGATATAACCGTTCTCTATCGTACGGGCGGCCTTGTAATTAATGATGAAGAAAAAGAAGTTACAGTAGATGGAGTGATTGTAAAACTTACGCCTATTGAATATAATGTTTTGCTTTTGCTGGTGAAAAATAAGGGCAAGGTTTTTTCCATAGACCAGATCTATGAAAGCATCTGGAACGAGGTGGCAATCGGTGCCGACAATACGGTGGCTGTACATATCAGACATATCAGAGAAAAAATTGAGATCAATCCCAAAAGCCCCCGGTATCTAAAAGTAGTATGGGGGATTGGCTATAAAGTTGAGAGCATAGCAGATGAAGAATAACGGGCAGGAAACAAAATGTAAAGAGGATGAGTTTCGGGCAGCGAGAAAGATTGTAACACTGACCGTGGAATACATGTCACTGATTATTATCATTTGCTCTTTTATGATCAGTCTCAGCATGATGACTTCTCTGGAAGATTTTCAAAATGCATTTGGAAAGCCGTATCCGGAAACGGCTAAATACGAGACACAGGTGGAAGAGAAGATCGGTCAGCTGCATGAATTTCTGGAGGGCTGCAATAAATTTGAAACGGATGGGATTTACGATCCGGATAGAATCGTTGATATAGAAAATTACGCATTACATAAGAATATTACAGGTCAAAGTGAAGGAGGATTATCTTACCGTCTTCACGATCTTTTGCAATGGGCTCAGCAGGGGGCAGAGTTGGACAATGAGGAAGCCTATTCCCCCATAGGATATAAAGATATTGAGGAATATGCCCGGAAGACGGGAAAAGACAGAGATAAACTATATCTGTATGTGAAGAGCACAATAGCAGGAATCTGGGACGATGTATGGCACTATAATACTTTGAAAGTGGAATTTAACGGTAAGAATACCAATTTGAAATACATTGTTCTGGATAAAAATAACAAGCAGGTCTATGGGAATACAGGATTGTCAGAGGAACAGATTTTAGATCTGGGTACCTATGTAGTGCTGGATTATAAAAAACTGGAGTACGATGCCAATCTTAAATTTAAGAAAAATATATACAGTAATCTGGGTAGAGGAATTTCGCCTAATTGTATTGACAGCCGTATCGTGATTGGAATCGATACATCATTCCTGGTGCAGGATGAATTTTATGATATGAAAGAACGATATGAGAACTGGATGCCATGGAGCCGTGCGGCTGCAGTTGTATGCGGTGTTTTTATATTTATCTGGCTGTCATCGATCGGATATTACACCAATATCGCAGGATTGGAAAAAGGGGAATTCGCACTGATGAAACTGGACGCATTTCCAATAGAGGTGCTGACGCTGATAAGCGGAATGGTATTCGCACTGGGTGGTCATCTGGCATATCTGAGCTATCAGCATCTAGGGATTTTTCCAGGTATTGCCGGAGTGCTATTTTCCCTTGCAGGATTTGCAAATGGAATGTTTATTGTGTGGTATGGCAGCATGGTGCGCCGGGTAAAGGGAGGTGTATTTTTAAAATACAGCACCATTTACAACCTGTGGCGGGAGTTATCTCATATGATATATAAGAGGAAAATTTCGATTAGAATTCTTGTCTGGTATATAGGATTTTTAATCGTCAATATTCTGGGAATACTTTCCATCACTTATCTGGGAGTATGGGGAATGCCCCTTACAATAATACTGGAATTAATTATCGGAATTAATTTAGTAAAGATGTCAGTGCAGCAGGATAAGATATCAACAGGAATAGATCAGATTTTAAAAGGAGATTTTGATTATAAAATAGACGGGTCAAAATTTTTGCCGGCAAATAAAAGGCTGGCAGATTCCGTAAATAAAATGAGTAACAGTCTGGAGTCAATCATAGAGAAAAATACCAAAAGTGAAAGACAGAAGACAGATTTGATTACAAATGTATCACATGATATCAAGACACCGCTGACATCGATCATTAATTATGTGGATTTGTTAAAAAGACTGGAATTATCAGATCAAAAGGCACAGAACTACTTAGAGATACTGGACCAGAAGTCACAGCGGCTTAAATATTTAACGGAAGACCTGCTGGAAGCATCTAAAATAAGTTCGGGAAACATCCTTCTAGAGTATATAAATATTAATTTCAAAGAACTTATCCTGCAGACAGCAGGAGAATTTGATGACCAGTTCAAAGCTAGAAGACTGGAACTGGTAACGAGTGTTCCGGATCATCCCATTATAATCCGTGCAGACAATACACGTATCTGGCGTGTTATCGAAAACCTGTATAATAATGTTGTAAAATATGCCATGCCTGGTACCAGGGTTTATGCCACAATACGCACCGAAAATGAAAAGATGATTTTTTCCATTAAAAATATATCGGAATATTCTCTCAATATGGAAGCCGAAGAGCTGACCGAGCGTTTTATACAGGGGGATAAATCCAGAAGCACAGAAGGAAGCGGTCTTGGATTATCAATTGCAAGATCCCTTACAGAAATGCAGGGTGGAGAATTTCGCATCAGCGTAGATGGCGACCTGTTCAAAGCAGTATTAATATTTCCAATAGTACAGCATGAAGTTTGCAGCACCTTATCAGTGTAACAACAGCCAGTCCGGTTATTAAATGGACTGGCTGTTGTAAACATACTGTATATAAGTATGTAATTATTCTGATTTTTCATTGGAAGAATTCGTTGTAGGAGAAAGGTTCTTAAAAGCAGATGGTTCCATAATCTCGGGAATATCGCTGGAAGAATTATCCTCCTCCGTTTCTTCAGGAATATAGCGGTCAAATATTTTAACAAAGAAATAAGAATTAATAAAAGCGATAAGTGCAAATCCGATCAGTATCCATACAATTAAACCATAGGCAAATACAATAGGGATCATCAGAGTAGCTCCGGCAGGAACAACAGCAACAATCAATATTAAAAATGTATATGGCAGATGTCTGATGGACATAAACAGTGAATTCTTAAAAGTATTTTTAATAGAATTCACAAATTTGGATAAAATCGGGAAAATGTAAGATAATACAAATGCATATACAACGGCAACCACCATAAGACCATAACGCATGACAGTAGTCAGTGTAGATTTCATCTGTCCTGTTATCCGGAAATCCATCAGCAGGATAATTCCGGCTACCAGCATAATCAGCCAGATAATCGTACTCTGCTTAAAATTTTCCTTAAAAGATTTGAAGAAACCTTTTATAATATAAGATTCTTCGTTACGCGCCATTTTCAGCGTCACATAATACATAGCCGTACAGGAAGCACCGATAGTAACAATCGGGATACAGCATATAAGAAATACAACGTTCAACATCATCAAGTCTGCTACCCTGGACATAAAAGTAAAGAACTTATTGTCCATACTAAAAAATCTACCCATTCTAAACTACCTCTTTTAACGATTTATTTGTTTACATCAAATTATATAGGATTATAGGGAAAAATGCAAATAAATAAAGCATAAACTTAGGGAATTTCACAGATCTTTTAAAAAATTTTTCTCCTTGACTTTTCATTCCGTGCTACATATAATGAAAATTAGCAATATATATAGAAAAGACGATGACGAAGACAGTACATTTATTTTGTCAGTGTGTCTGGGAAATACGGACATATATCTGATAATCAACGAAATTTACAGCGAGCCGGTGGTGGTGGAAGTCCGGTAAGAGTAGGATAGATGGAATATCACTTCAGAGTTTCAGGCTGAATAATAGTAGGTGCTGACGGTTTTCCACCGTTAACAGGAACGCGTATGATAGTATGTTGTAACAGGTGGTTAACGAAGTGTATGACTCTCGTCCTTTTACAGGGATGGGAGTTTTTTTGTGCACATTCATTCCACAAACTGGAACGCACAGCTGGAATAAAGCAATTCAAACACGCTCTAACGCATAAAATTTAAGGAGGAATATAATCATGTACGACAAAGTTTCTACGAATCTTAATTTTGTTGACCGGGAGAAGAAGACAGAGAAGTTCTGGGAAGACAACCAAATTTTTGCAAAAAGTATTGATAACCGTGAGGGATGTGAGACCTACACATTCTATGACGGGCCGCCTACCGCAAATGGCAAACCTCACATCGGCCACGTTTTAACCCGTGTAATCAAAGATATGATCCCAAGATACCAGACGATGAAAGGGAAGATGGTTCCACGTAAAGCAGGCTGGGATACCCACGGTCTTCCGGTAGAGCTGGAAGTGGAAAAAATGCTGGGTCTGGACGGCAAAGAGCAGATTGAAGAATATGGTCTGGAACCATTTATCAAATACTGTAAAGACAGCGTCTGGAAATACAAGGGCATGTGGGAAGACTTCTCTGCAACCGTAGGATTCTGGGCAGATATGGAGCACCCTTACGTAACTTATGACAATAACTTTATCGAATCCGAGTGGTGGGCGCTAAAGCAGATCTGGGACAAAGGACTGTTATATAAAGGATATAAAATCGTACCTTACTGCCCAAGATGCGGAACACCTCTCTCCAGTCATGAAGTTGCCCAGGGATATAAGGATGTAAAGGAACGTTCAGCCATTGCCAAATTTAAAGTAAAAGGCGAAGAAGCATATATTCTGGCATGGACAACCACTCCGTGGACCCTGCCTTCAAACGTGGCACTTTGTGTAAATCCGAAGGAGACTTATGTCAAAGTATCCATGAAAGAAGATGGAACGGTTTATTATCTGGCACAGGCACTTTGTGATAAAGTACTGGGCGAAGACAACTACGAGGTACAGGAGACTTATGTAGGAACAGATTTGGAATATAAAGAATATGAGCCACTATTCCCATTTACCACACCGGCGAAAAAAGCTTACTTTGTAACCTGTGCTGACTATGTTACTTTAA
>NZ_JNGB01000068.1:0-27969 GCF_001029355.1 Robinsoniella sp. RHS | reverse complement strand
TAGATTCCGCAGCCCCTTCCAAATGAATGAACCGTTAATAACGGCTGACCTTCATTTTCCAACAGCACCCTGGCTGATCCATCTGTGAGATACATTCCTTCCCCGGATTTTATGCCGGCTCCTTCGGGGATCAGCCCGGGAATTTCCTCGGCTGTAAATTTCCATTTTCCATGGCACACCCTTGCCCCTGTGTCTTTATCCACTCCCAGTATATGCGCCATTCTGAAGTAAGTATCGTATCCATCCACAGCGGAAGGCTCATTTACACCAATAAATGCGCCTCCATCGTGGACCCACTTAGTCAGTCTTTCTACAATTTCACAATCCTTCCAGACATCTCCGCCGCTCCATGCCGTACCTGCCGCGCCTGCATTGATCAGAACGTCTATCTGGTCCAGTGCTCCCTTTTTCACATCTTCAAAATTGATAAAGCTGACCTCAAAGGGAAGACCTGACAGACTTTCATTGATATGG
Organism: Robinsoniella sp. RHS; assembly: GCF_001029355.1. Classification (NCBI taxonomy): domain Bacteria; kingdom Bacillati; phylum Bacillota; class Clostridia; order Lachnospirales; family Lachnospiraceae; genus Robinsoniella; species Robinsoniella sp. RHS. Next base: position 27,495 of record NZ_JNGB01000068.1, on the reverse strand, counting down.
ATCAGATCATGCATATAAGTCTCATGAAAATGCCCCGACAGCGTCCAGGAACGAAGTCGCCCCCAATAATGCAAAACAGCAACTCTCGGTCTGAAATTCATCGGTGCCCCTGTTTTATGTAATTCCCGGATCTTACGGAAGTCATCTGCCAATTCTTCCATATAATCGGCAAACTCCGGTTTTCGCTCAACCAGATGCAGATAGCCGCCCAGCCCGATACGGTCGACCGGCTGCCTTAAAATTGCTCTTCGTACATCTTTCCAGTATCTCTGTGCCTCCGCCTTTGGATCACCGTCAGCCAGAAAAGAGGGCGAACCGTCCACTCCTGTTGGAAACAGATAGGGATGAAGTCGCAGTTCATGGGTCTTTACCCTAACCCCGCTGCAGAGTCTGGATTCAAAACCACTGAAAACCGCTTTGATGATGCCATCAAATCCAAACTTTTCAAAATTTTTACCATAAGGTTCATTTCCAACCCAGCTGTCATCGTAGAACACATAGGCTTCCTTACCATAGTCGTGGACGATTTTCACCAGCTTTTTTCCAAACTGAATTACAAAATCGTTTATAAACTTCATCCAATCGGCTTTCTTTTTGTCTCCGGGCATGTGGGTAACATGGAATTTTCCCTTATTTACAAAATCTTCTGCCGTCATCGAGTAACCATATTTCTTCTCAAATTCATCCAGGGCAAGGGGACTGACGGTAAAGTCATAGGACGCCCAGTCCGTAAATAAATGTCTGTTTCTTTCACTGCTTCCCCACATCCACACAAAATTATAGAACATGGAAGTAAAACGGACCACTGTGGTATCCGGGTGCGCCTCACACCAGTCCTTCATCCACCCCAGCATATATTTCTGTGTCTCAGGATACCTGGGATCAATCTGCATCAGATGTTCCTTGTCCCATCCATTAGTAGTATGGTTATACATGGAAATTTCTTCCCAGATGCGGTATGCCAGAAAGCTTACGGTATACTTGTGCCAGAGTGCAGTTTTATTTACCTTCACCGTCTTTTGTTCTCTGTCATAGCTCCACTTTTCCCGGGATATCTCTTCATTACTGGTCCGGTCATATACCTGCCAGTATTTCATTGCATTTACCGAATCATTCACCTGAAACTGCCCTTCAAAAAAGTCTTCCATCAACCGAAAGTAAACGCTTTCCTCCACAGCCGTTTTCGGCTGTGTCACCAGAAAGGTCTGCTGCAGTTTATCCATATTCTTTTTCGCCCAGTCATTATGGTCCCGGATAATGCAGATTGTAGAATAAATTCCGTAACCTGCATCCAGTATTTCCCGGGATAGTTCGGTGCCGTCACTGTCACGGATTACATCTGCTCCCCACTGCTTTGCCAGTTTTAAGGTGAGTTCTTCGTATCCGGCTTCACCCGGCAGAGTAAATCCACCCTTTCTATTTTCTATATTCATAGATTCCTCCTGTTAAATCGTTAAATACATTTATTTTGATCCAGTTTCAGAAACGGAATATACAGCACTACTTCCGTGCCTTTACCGGGCGTACTCTTAATTTCCATTCCATAATTTTTTTCACCAGTTTCATTTTTACATCCGTTTGCCTGTCTGCTGCCAGACTGTTTCCCGTAAATATGCTCAATTCTGCTCTTGACGTTCCCCACACCAATGGTGCGCATCTGTCCCTGTATGGAATCATCCTGATTCAGAATACGTTTTACAACATCTTCCTCCATTCCAAGACCGTTATCACGTATGGTAATTCGTATGTCATCTGTGATCCCTTTTATACGGCAGATAATAATCTCTAAAATCCCTTTTTCTGTTTTCCCCGCCAATCCATGAAAAATAGCATTTTCTACTATGGGCTGGATCAGTACATTGGGAACTGCTGCCTGACATACACTTTCGTCAATATCATAGATGACATCAAACCGCTGGGGATACCGGTAAGATTGCAGCAGCAGATAATTCTTTATATTTTTCAGTTCCTGCTCCATGCTGATAAAGATACTGTCTTTTTGTACCCGAAGGGTATCCTGAAGTAAAGATATAAAAGCATTGGAAAATCTCACGATCTCTTTATTTCCTTCTATTTGCGCCATATAAACAATGGAATTCAACGTGTTATAGATGAAATGAGGATTGATCTGCAGCATGAGCCGGTTAATTTCCATTTCCTTTGTGGTTTTCTCGTATTGAATGCTCTCTTCCATTCTTCTCTTAATATCGGCAACCATAGTATTAAACGCTTCTCCCAATACCATTAATTCGTCGTTTGTACGGATATCCACTGCAATTTCAAAATCGCCTTTCCCTACCTGGACAGCCGCTGTATGAAGCTGTTCCAGGGGTTTGGTAATATTTCGGATACAAAAATATAAAACCAGGGCCAGGATACTGATTGCACCCATAAAAATAGCAAGGAAGAATAATTTTATATATTTTAACTGCTTCAGAAGCAGCGTATTCGATACTTCTGATACCATCATCCAGCCATCCTCCAAACTGCGGTTTACCAGAATGGTATTTTTATTTACAAGCTGTATCTGTCTGCCGGTCTGTTGTTTTACTTCCGGAAATGGCATACTGATGGAACCATTATGCAGTATTGCATTTCCCCCACGGTCATACAGTGCGTATCCGCTTAGGAGACCGGTATCCAGTTTTGCGTATTTTTCCATCTCCGGGACACCGGCATGCAAAATGATATCGCCCAGAATATCTTTGCCATTTCGAATATCCTTAAAACTCATGATATAACTTACCACTTCTTTTTTTTGGATCCCCTGTTCCAGGGTATAAATATGCGGTGCTGAAAATCCTTTGTACAGGCCGGTATCCTTAAATTTTGTATACCATATTTCCTCTTCCGGATTAAACTTCCCTTCCGTCTGGTTGCTAGAATAAGAATCCATTTCGGGAGATACAATTGTGACTCCATAAATGTAAGGAAACTGATTGATATAAGTACGCAGTGTCTGTTTTACGCTGCGCTCGGTAATCAGGCTTTCCAGTACATCTTCATTGCGCTCTTCTCTGAGCAGATTTTGCACCTGCTCATCGATTACAATCTGTTTTGCAATATTGATTACATTGTTTTGTATATATTGTAGCTGCCTTGCTGTCTGCGCCAGCTTTTGATCTTCCCCCATAACCGTATGGCTCTCCAATATGCGGTAAAAATATTGGGATGCTCCAATGCCGCTGATTAAAAATGCCGCTATAACGGGAATAAAAACCATCAGCATAATTTTAGTACGGATTGTCCGCTTCATGATTTTTGCCTCCTGCATCCTACTTACCTCCCGTTCTCTATAATGATTTCAGAAATTCGCTGGGAGTAACGCCCTCGATCTTTTTAAACACGTAACTAAAATACTGGCTGGACGTAAATCCAACCTTTTCATAGATCTCCGAAATTTTATACTCCCCGCTCTTCATCATTTTTTTAGCCCGCCGGATACGGTAATTTGTGAGATAATCAACCACTGTAATATTCAGTTCATTTTTAAAACATTTCCGCAGATGTCCCTCTGAAATATTTGCCGCATTTGCAATATCCTGGACAGAAATATTTTTTTCAAAATTCTTATGAATATATTCCAGGCACAATCCGATCATTCTGGAATACTGTTCTCCTTTGTATGAATGCAATCTCTCATAGATTTCATTCATGCCTTCATATAACCACTCTTCTACCTGCAGGACGCTGGCAAATACATGGTTTTCCCAAATAATCCCCGCTTCCACTTTTTTACGTTCCGCATATCGTTTCAGGATACCACGTATTTCCCGCAAAATTCTGGTGTATTCTGTTTTGGAGTAAGCAGCTTTGTATTTTTCCAGCATCTGATGCAAGGTAAACTCTGATGCATTCTGGTCTTCTTCATCCAGGGTATACATCAGCTGAAGCATAAGTCCATCATAATCAGGGTCTGTTTTACAGCACTTTTGCAGTTCTTCCTGCCAGAGAACCCTGTCCCCACCACAGAAAAAAGTATAGTCAGACAGATCCGCCAGTTCTTTATACAAATCCGGCAGTTCCAGAAACTTTTTTGTAGCCCTGGAAGCTATACAACTTACGTGGATTCCTTTTTGCAGCATGGCACTGCGGATCACTTCTCCTGCCTGCATTAACAAATCTTTACTTACTGCAACATTTACATCAATAAAAAAAATGGTACACCATCTGCCTTCTCCCATTGCCACAGCACTTCTGCATACAAGGCCCCCGGGATATTCCAGCATTTCCAGCAGCTCCCCATCGTATACGGACAGCCGTTTGTTCTCACCATCCAGACTCAGCGGCTGATCCTCACAGATATATAGCAAGCCATATCTTTGCAGGGGATGGTTGCGGTAAATAATATCCTCTTCCTCTGCCGCCTGGCTGGTCAGAAACTTTCTCAGATTGTGTTCTGCATACATATGGGCTTTATGACGTTCTTCCTTCAGGCTGCTCATAATTTTTTCTATTTCTTCCTTCAGGGTCTCCCCGGTCAGCTCATTTTTCAGCATATAAGAGACAACGCCCATTTCCATGCCTTTTTTTACATAATCAAAATCCCGGTAAGAAGTCAGCAAAACAATTTTCACTGTTTTATCCGCTTTCAGCAATTTACCTGCTAGTTGAAGTCCATTCATCACAGGCATACTGATATCTACAAATATGATATCCGGCTTCAGCCTGCAGATCTCAGGATATGCCGCCGCACCCTGCAATGCCTCCCCTACAATTTCAATATCATCGGATGCCTCCCTCACCAGGGATTTAAAATAAGCGATCGCCATCATTTCATCATCTACAATATAAATCCTAGACTTTTCGTTCATAAACCTACCTCCAAGAATTAAACGAATATGCCCGTATTCATCGAAAGCATTTTCGGCATGCTTAAGCCCACACATGATATCAGAAAGCACCTTTTCGCCTTTATCTGGTGACTATTATACCATGGACACTCACCCTTTGACTGCTCCCGCAGTCAAACCGTTGATAAAGTTTTTGGATCCCAATATGAACATCAGTAAGAGGGGGATTGTTGCAAACACCAGTCCTGACAGCTGAGCACCATAATCTGTCCGGTATGCATTGGCAAGCCCTTTGATAAATATAGGAATGGTATTCAGGCTTTCGTTGTTTACAAAAACCAAAGGAACCAGATAATTATTCCATGACCAGAGGAAAATCAACAGGCACAGTGTGAGGATACCCGGTTTAATGCAAGGCAATACCATTTTAAAGAATATGCTCATTTCCCCGGCTCCGTCAATGCGGGCACTTTCCACTATTTCCACCGGAAGGGAGCCGCCGATAAACTGAATCATCCAAAAAGCACCAAATCCATTTGCGCACCACAGCAGAATCATGGGCCACAGGCTGCCTGTCAGATGGAACGTACGCATTTCAATCATGTATCCGATAATTCCAATCTGGGTAGGTGCCATCATGGTCAGCATGATGAAGTTGGTGAGTGCTTTCTTAAACCGGAATTTATAAACGGTCATGGCATATCCTACCATTGCGCTGACCAAAACGCAGATAAACATGGATAAGAAGGACACCAGCAAACTGTTCATATACGTCTGTACAAAGTTTGATTGGAACACTGTCTTAATATTCTCCGCAAAATATCCTGACGGTAAAAATGGAAGACCTTTGAAAATCTCTTCTGTTTTGTAGGTAGACATGGTCACCATCAGATAAAAGGGGACCAGTGAAACAAAAGAAATGATGCCTAAAATAATATAAGAAGAAATCTTTGCTGTTCTTTTCATATCAGTTTTCCTCCTTCCGGTTCATAAACCGCATACCGATTAAAGATGCAGCAACAATAATAATGAATAGTGTACTGGATACCGCTGATCCATACCCAAGCCTTGCAGTAGAGCCAAATGCCACATCGTAGAAGTTCCAGACCATAGTCAGACAGGAACGGTCCGGTCCTCCGATAATACTGGTAGTGGAAACATTAAACATCAGATTCGGTTCATCAAATAACTGCAGTGCATAAATCAGGCTTGTAATCGTAATAAAAATAGTAATTGGTTTTAATAAAGGCATGGTAATCTTAAAAAATGTCTTTACAGTTCCAGCCCCATCAACCTTTGCTGCCTCATAGATATCTGTCGATATGGAAGTAATGCCTGCAAGGTAAAGTGCCATATAATAGCCGGTACATTTCCAGATAATCATAATACCGATTACAACCGGTGCAAACTTTGCATTTCCCAGCCAGTTGATTCCTTCACCTCCAAAAAATTCAATGATACGGTTTATGATCCCTGTGTTCCAGTCAAACAAAAAAGTGAAAATAAGCCCGATTGCAACCGGAGTCGTAATATATGGCAGAAAGTTAATTGTCTGAAACAGATTTCTGAATTTTTTCAAATTGCTTAAAAATGCTGCAATTAAAAGCCCCAGGAATACAGAGATGGGAAAACCCAGCACCATGATATATAAAGTGTTCCAAAGAGATTTTAGAAAGGTCGTATCTTTGGTAAATATACGGATGTAGTTATCAAGGCCTACAAAAACTTTCTCACCGATTCCGTTCCAATCTGTAAAGCTTAAGAAAAAAGAATAAATGATGGGAAATAAATTAAAAGTAAAAAAGAATATTATGAATGGTGCAATAAAAACTACAGGCCAGAATACACTATATTTTTTATTTCCTTTGCTGTTCATCTTAGAGATCCTCCTTATAACATTTATTTTTGAGCATAAAAAACGGAGCAGTGTTTTTTACACCGGTAAAAGCTCCACTCCTCCGCTTTTTCATACACTATTTGATTTCTATACCGCTGTCTGTTATCCGGTTGGTACATTCCTCCAGACCTTTTTGGATTGCCTGGTCTGCCGTCATACCGGAATCTGACATCACAGCTGCCGCCAGCAGATCACGGATATCGATCACTGTCTGATCATAGATGGAAGACTTGGGAAGCTTAATGCTTTGCGCAATCTCTCCATATAAGAACCCGCCTACATCCTGTCCTCCAAAGAAATCATCTTTTCCGGAAGCATAAGTAGCATCTTCATAAAATTCTTTTGTCGGTACATAATATTCTACTTCTTTTTTAGCTGTATCTACACCTTCCTTGGTGAAAAATGCCCAGTTTAAAAATTCCCATGCTGCTTCTTTCTGTGCATCTGTGCTTGTATTTGTAATACCAACCGAACATCCTCCATGGCTGTAGCCGCCGGTTGCAGGCATCATTAAGCCCCAGTTTCCGGATCCATCCGGATCGTTGGCTTTGATGTAATACGTTATTGCCCAGTTAGGACATGGATAGAAGAGATGATTCTCATCTGAGTAAGTAGCGTTTGCCTGGGGTGTTCCATTTTCAAAGGTGTCAACCACTTTGTTATCTCTCATGTCGCATAAAAGCTTCATAACAGGTGACATTTTCTCTGTAAAGTTTACTGTATTTCCACTCTGCAGATCCGTAGTATCCGCAAAATACAGCCACTCTGCTACTGCACCGCCGGAATGGAAGAGATAATCCTTTCCGCCTGATTTTTCCTGCACTTCTTTTCCATATTTAATATAATCATCCGTTGTCTTGAAGATTTCTGCTAATTCTGCAGGATCATCTGTTCCAAAGTATTTTTTCGCTAAATCTCTTTTATAAGCAATTGCAGAAGGAGATACCGACTGTTCAATACCGATCAATGCTCCGTCATCCGTCATAGCACGTCCTTTAATAAAGTCAAAGAATTTATCCGGATCTACATTATATGGATCTTGTGTAAGATCTTCAAAAATCCCCAGTTCTTTATAATTTTCAATCAGGGTACAGCTCTGCTGAACCATGGTGGGCAATTCGGAACCCGAAGCAATTGCCTGCTGGATTTTGGTAAAATAGTCGCTGAATGCTACCGTAGTCGCTTCTATTTTGATATTGGGATGGGTTTTTTCAAACTCTGCAAACATTGGTTCATACCAGTTGGTATCCCACCCCCAATAGGTCAGTGTGGTCACTTCACCATCTGATGCTGCTTCACCCGCTGCTGCTTCTTTGGTTTCCTCTGCCGCAGATGTGGTGCTGCCGGCTTTATTATCCTGCGCCGTTGTCTCCTTAGTTTCTGCTGCTTTTGAACCGGTATCCGCTCCTGCTGCGTCCCCTGATCCCCCGCAGCCTGCAAGCGTTCCCGCCAGCATTGCCGCTGCCAATACAAGACTTAATACTTTCCTTCTCTTCATAATACCCTTCCTTTCGTTCTGCTGTTTAAGAACCTGTGTTTTCTTGATGAATTTATGATATCACAAAGATTTCAGGATATTGATTTCAAGATTCACTCATTTTGTTCGAAATCCGAGCATTCACTACTGCTTTCATTTTACGGAGCAGTTCCCAGCCGGAATAGCCGCTGACTTGGGTCATATATAATACTACCAGCTGCCTGGAAGTATCAATGGAACAGTACGGACCGCTCCATCCGTCCCAGCCAAATTCTCCGATGGGTGAGTTCATGCCCGATACCCCGGGCTGCATATGGATGCGCATCAGGTTTCCATATCCAAATCCCCTTAAATGGGCAAACGCTTTGCACAGATCTTCTCTCTGACCGGGTCCCAATTGATTCCTTGCCAGCATATCCACCGTATCTTCGGACAAAATCCGCTGCTTTTTATAAATACCTTTTGCCGCCAGCATATTGGCAAAACGAGCATAATCTTCTAATGTAGAGTAAAGTCCGGCTCCCGCTGATTCAAATGCCGGCGGTTCTAAACCAAAACCCAGCCCCAGGTGGCGCTCATGATCTTCCTGCAATACCGTCCCCTCCGGAGTGACCTTTTTACAGTAAAGCTCTGTCAGACGCTCCTGTTTTTCCAGGGGCACATAGAATCCCGTATCCTTCATTTCCAGTCTGTCAAATATATTTTCCTGATAAAATGCACTTAATTTCTGACCGGTAATTACTTCGATTACACCGCCCAGAACATCTGCACAAAGCCCGTAGCGGAAGTTTTCCCCCGGCTGGAAAGCCAGCGGCTGGGATGCAATAATATTCATGATCTCTCTTGTGGTGTAAGCCTCCTGTGTCCCCGTTTTTTGCTGAATATCATCAAAAGCCTTCTGCATAATTTTCCCAGGCCCATCCTCATCGGGATAAACAATTCCCGCCGTCATATTCAGTAAATCCCATATGGTAATCGGTTTACCGGACTTTTTAAGTCCATCCGGTGTCCAGACTTCCATTTCTTCAAATTCAGGCAGAAAAGTACTGACCGGACTCAAAAGATCCAGCCTGCCCTGCTCAAATAAAAGCATTGCCGCCACAGCTGCCACCGGCTTGCTCAGCGAATACAGGCGGTAAATAGTGCCCGGCTGATATCCATATGCATGCTCATATACCGGTAATCCATTGTGATACACACCTATCTGTGCCCCTTTGATCTGATTTCTTTTTACCTGTTCCCATAACAACTCATCTAAGCGTTCCATTTACATTTTCCTCCCTAAATTCTTTTAGATCATCATATCATAGTTCGACCCCGGCGGTATTTACAAAATACGGTTCATTTGTATAAAATCGGAAGAATTTTATGCCTCAAAAAAAGACCGCGGTTATATGCTGTTTTCTTTCCGGCATATAACTGCGGTCTCTTTTACAAATTAGAATTCTCCTATTTTCTCTGAAGCATACTGTAATATCCGTGCTGCATCATCGCTGTCTGTAACTCCATCACGATTCACATCTGCAGCTTTGCCCTGCTCATCCGTAAGCTCTTGTAATTCTGCCGAAAATTTCAGAACATTTGCAGAATCATCTGTATCTACTTTTCCATTCAGATCCACATCTCCCATCAGCCGGGCTTTCAAAATTTCGTTAATCAGTTTCTTCAGAATGGTCCCCACGGTATCCATATCTGCGCTTTCATCTTCATACACGGCCCTGGCTTCCTGATCCACAGTCTCCAGACCGGCAATGCTTTCTTCCAGGTATCTGCCGGATTCCTGCAGAATCTCTTCGGCTTTTTCCAGTGCATTTCTCAATTCTTCTTTATTTGCCTTTCGCACAAGGGCTGTTATGGCCTCTGCCAGACTTTGATAAGCCTCATTGATTTCATTCTCCGTTGCCAGACTGTTCGCATTGACTGCCCTGGCTGCCTCAAGTTCTGTTTTCAGTTTGTCCACGCTTTCCCTGGTGTATTTGTCTGCATTTTTCAAAAGTTCTGCTGCTTTTTGAATGAGAATACCCAGTCTAGCATCTGCTTCTTTCACCAGCAGATTGGTCACCGCGTCCATAAGCTTTCTGGATACACGGTTGATTGTTTCCTGGTCTGCACTGCTCTCAGCAAATGCAAACCGTGCCTCTTTTAGGGCTTCTCTCACTGCCGCAACACTTTCCGGTGTGTAATCAGCCATTGCAGATGTGTCTGCCAGAATAGCTTCCGTTCCATCAATGACTGCTTTCAGACCGGATTTCTGTACACCATTTTGAAGGAGATTACATGCCGTAATTAATTCCAAAAATGCATGGTCAATCTCATCCTGGTCTGCATCCGTCTTCATTAATGCTCTTGCATTGTCCAGTGCCTCCTGCACTGCCTGCCAGCTTTCTGTAGTATAGCAGCTATATGCTGACTGCACTTTCTCCAGCTTTTCAGCCATTGCAACTGCCAGTTCCAGTTCTCTCCATCCTGTGGTTTCCGGCTTCAGGCACAATGCTTCCCTTGCTGCTTTCAGTTCCTGAATTGTCTGTTCCACCTGTGCTTCTGTATACACGCCTTGCTTAAGCAGAGCCAGTGCCCTAAGATAAACCTCCCGGTAGCTGTCCCAGCTCTCTTTTGTGTATTTGTCTGCTTCTGACTCTACTACGGTATATTCCAGTATGCCTGCTTCCAGAACAGAGGTAAGGGATACCAGGTTATTCCAGGCTTCCTTCAGTTCACTGACTGCTCCGTCAACTTCTGACTGCAATGCATCCGCTTTGTCCAGGATAATCCGGGCCTGGTCATATGCCGCTGCATAAATTTCCCAGGATTCTGCAGTATAATCACTTTCTTCTGTCTGTTCCAGTTCCTCAAGGAGCTGTTCCAGTTTCGTCTTATCAACCGTTTCGTCTTCCGGCACACTGAAAAGATAAAATGCGTCCACGGACATTTTCGGGGCTTTTCCTTCCTGATTCTGATTACCCAGCAGCTCTACCGTCACGGTATGGATACCTTTTTTCAGATCCATGTATTTGAATATGCTCTGTCGCTGGTATCCTTCACTGTGGGAATCATAAAGGGAAACTTTCTCGCCTCCCGGTATATCCTCACCGTCCACCGTGATTTTTACATATCCCAGTCCCGGGTTCTTATTGCCCATCATCTCAAATCCAATTCCATCAAACCGGAAGCTAAAAGCTGCGCCGGGATCCGATGTATAAATTTCTTTCTCTGAAAAAAGCCTGTCATCAGCCCATTCCTCCCACTGTCCGGTGAGGTTTACCGTCCTGTCATCATTATAAAGCAGACCCGGACGTTTCAGATTGTCAATTGCCTTTTTTAACGCCTTATATACTTCCTGTATGTCCGCTTCCGGTGATTCCGCGGTAATCTGCTTTGCCCTTTCCAGTGCCTTTAATAGTCTGGAAACAGATCCCGGCTCATACCCTTCTGTGCCGATACTTTTTCCATACGCTATGGCATTTTCCAATCCGTCAAAAGCATTCACTGCCTTTCCGTAGAATTCCAGTTCCGCTACATTGCAGTACTCTGAATCTCCGCTGTAAACCCGGTAATAAGAGTAGGGCTTTAAGGGCCTTTCTTCTTCGGGAAGGTCTGCAAACCAGACGCTGTTATATACCGGATGATCCAGGCTTTCTTCAATGGTGTAAAGGGTATCCCAGTTGGTCATGTCATCGGAACCCTGAACCCGGACTCCGGGCCATCTGTCGCTAAAACCTCCCCGCACAACATACCGAAAACCTTCCAGGGTAAATGCTCCCCCCATCTCTAGTCCGGCATACCCGCCGTTTTGACCGTCATACGCTGTATCTGTATTGCCGTCAAATGCCAGGGCCGGGGGAGAACCCGCTTCCCATTCCCCTTCCTCTCTGCCGAATACCGTGCCCATGAGCTTATCCTGATCTAAAAGTCCCTCTTTAATCTCATAAACTTTTTCCTGTACATAACGGGGCGCTTTCTTTGGGGATACCTGAACGGTTACGGCGCCTGCTTTTTGGGCTGTCAGGACGCCCTGGGCATTGATCTTCGCCCTTCCCTGGGTTTCCGTCACACTCCACTGCAGTTCCATATCGTTTTGCATTCCCTCCGCAGTTTCCACCAGGGCTTCCAAAGAAATAGATTCACCGCTGCGTATACTTTTGGGACCTGTTATTTCAATACTGCCCACAGCCAGGTTTTCTTCTGTATATTCCTGAGGTACCATCTGGAAGACCGCAGCCCCACCGGCATCACCGATTACGGGCACCCCATTTTTTATGGTAAGAGCTTTTGTTCTATCCGGGGTAAGAATCCGGCAGCCTTCCTCCAGCTCCTCTATCTGCCATATATCTCCATGGAGCGTCTGCACCACCTTGCCGTCATCAGCGGAAAGTGCATATCCTGAGTCTACACTGGTGATTAAATACTGTCCGATTCCTCTTCCCGTGAGATTCCACTTCTGGGCTGCCGAATCTGCCGGAGTCCCAAGCACTACATCTGATGATTCGTCCGTATAAACAGATTCCAGGCTTTTGTCTTCGGCTATTATCTGATAGGTTCCCTGGCTTATCTGCCCTCTGACAAATCGTACCTCAGCGGTCTCACCTTCCTCCATCGTCAGCCTGACAACACCTTCCCCTGTTATGATCTCTCCTCTGCCTTCCAGGATCACAGCGCTGCTGCTGTCCATACCACAGCTTAAATCGATCTCCTGTGCAGCATCCGACCTGATCCTGGCTGTGACTTCTCCTTTTTCCATATCCCAATCCAGACGCTCAATTTGCGCACGTGACCTTGCCATCATTCCGGTAATGCTGCCTTTTCCCCAATCATCCGGAAGTGCCGGCAGCAGTTCAATTTTCCCGGTATCTGAATAGGCCAGTGTCTCCAGCATAATAGAAGGTATGGTAATCAGGGCATCTGTACAGTATGCACTGTCCCGGTTCCTGTCATGATTGGTCATCATGGAACTGTAATACAGTTTACTTCCCGTGAACAGTGGCAGAAGGCTGTCTGTCACTCCCTGCGCATTTTTCAGGCGTGCCTCTGTCAATGCCTGATGCAGCCAGCCGTGGCTGGCATTGTCATCTCCCGTGTTATATTTCTTTCTGTTCTCAAGCGCCTTTTTAGCACCTTCCATTAGTTTGGAGTCATCAGCGCCATCATGGGCCGGCCAGACTCCATACATATGACTTACATGCCTGTGGTTATTCTGTTCTGAGTAATCCCGGAGCGCCCATTCCTTCAGACTGCCGTCAGTGTCATATTTATATTCAGGCAGCAGTTTTTTCAGCGACTTCCATTTTTCTACTGCTTCCTCATACCCGGGACGCTGTACAGCCTCTTCCATTGCGATTGTCATATCCAGTCCGTCTCTGGCTGCGGCAATATCCATGGTAGAATTTGCAGAAATTGCAATTCCTGTATTACCCGGTTTATTCTCCGGCGAATACCCCGGAAGTATCAGGTATTTTTCATTTCCTTCCAGGGATGTCTTCCCCCCGTCATAATGTTTATATCCGTCTTCCCCTTCATAATATCGGGGATCTGCCATCTGTTCCCAGAAATTCGCCTGCTTTGTCAGCAGCGGCAGCAGCAGGTCCTGCTCCAGGTCAAAATACCCCCGCTCCTCTATCTGGCTGATCTGGGCATCCGATAAATCCTGGTCATGGATGGAAAGCACCGAGCGCAGCGCATTCAGGTCGATATCTTTGCCCAGGGGAATCTGGCTGTTGCCAAAGCACTGCCAGTATTCGTATACCGGGAGTAATAGCCAGCTCGCCCCCGCGTTCCAGTAATTAAATGGATAGTCCGCATTGAAGTGCACCAGGTTCCCTCTGTCCCCGTCTGTCCTGGGCGGTGCCAGGAGCGCATCGTGCATGCCATAAACCTGGGTGGCATTCATTTCAAAATCAGGAAGAATCCTGAGAAGGAAATTAATATATCCCTCAGAGGCATTTTGCATATTTCCGATATTAACACCGGAAATCTGGAGATTTACATTTGCATCCGTGGTATAATCCGCCTGCCAATATCCATTCCATGCCCCGATCCACATGCCGCTGAGCCTGGATGTACTATAACCGGAGGTACATACCTGTGCATATCTTCCGGCATAGAAGGCACGCTCCAGCATTGCATGGTTCAACCGGTCAGAATTCCTCTGTTTTGAAATTAATTCTTCGTTGGTCAGGCTGTCATCTGCCTCATCTCCTGCCAGATCAAATTTAATCTTATTAAATTCACTGCCATGGAGCTGTTCGTGTGGCGCAAGTGCCTTGCTGTAATCAAAGTATCCGTTTGTCCGGTACGCTTCATTTTCCGCAACTGCCCGGGTTTCTTCAATCAGACGCTGTACCAAAGGCAGTTCATTTTGTCCGGCAAATGCAGATGCCGGGCCCATCTCTTTATCCCTGGCAGATTTTGTGATCAGTACCACGCCCTCTGCATCCTTTACCTTTATTCCAAAGTTATCCTCTGTTCCGGCATTCAGGTGATCCTGTATATCTCCCAGCCTGACCCTCTCTTTTGTTCCACCGATATTTACCACATAAGTAACTCCGGCGAACCCCGCTTCTTTCAGCTCACTGTTGTCATACACGGGATAATGAGCAGTCAGTCCCAGATAGCTTCCATCCTGTGCCGCAATCTTTTTATATTGAAGCCCTTCATCTATTTCCCTGCCCTGGTCAATCGCCATATCGGAAAGGTCATCGATTGACAGCGTTGTATTCACCCTGCCGCCGTTCTCCGGCTGACGAAGCCATGTTATGGTCACATTGTCCTCTCTGGATGTAAATGTGCTTCTCTCCCATGTCTCACCATCCGCCTGAAAACTCACCCCGATCTCGGCAGTTTCATAGTCTGTCCATCTCTGATAATCGGATACATCCGTCTCTTCCAGATCATCCAGCCTCATCCGAAGCTGATGGCCCGGGTGCAGTGTATAGTCATAGTCCAGTTCCGGCTGTACCTGACTCCAGAAATTCCAGTTGTTCATCACGGCCTCTCTGGCATCTCCCAGCTCTCCTGTCAAATCCATGGTTTCCCTGTAATCATCCGTAGGCATGTTAAATGTAGTATTTTGGAAAATAAAAGTATCATTCACAGGATGGCAGGATTCCATCACCCCGTTCTCCCCATTTCCGCTCACCATAGCCTCTCGCCAGTTCAGGTTGCCTTTCTGCGGATCCTGGTACGTATCTGAGAACACTTTTCCGGCAAATAATGGTTCTTTATTTTTAACCTCCGCCCCCAAAACAGGAGCCGGTATGCTTCCAGTCAACAGCACCGCCGCCATTCCTGCACCAATGCAACGGTAAATTTTATGTCTCCATTTTTTCTTTTCCATGCTTATCCCCCGTAAATTTTGTAATATGTTACTGCTGTTATTATCATAATTTTAGCATGGGTTAAAAAAAACACTTAGGACTATATTTTAAAAAATTAGAAATTTTTCAGGATACTTTTTATATTTTAGGACTTTCTTTTGAGATTAGGACATATTCGTGTTTACAATTCTGTCTAGTATTTCAGCGAATAGTTTATAGATGGCTTATGGCTCATTATTCAAAACAATTTTATGAGTCATTACTTGAAATTGAGACTCACTGCAGGTTTATTATATTGGGGTTTAGCTGAGAAATGACGCTTTGTAGATGTAGGTAGTGTACGGAAAGAGAAGGAGGCGGACCAGGACATTGGTTTGGAAGGCTTAACGCAGAACTGGCATTTTCTAACCTTCCCGGAGCACTTTTTGGCGGCACGCGGGCATTCGCTCCGAAATCCTGATGCATTTCGCAGCTCACTGCCCGCTTACAATCCGATGGGAGCCAGTCGAATTGTATCCGCCAAAAATCACTCCGGGAAGGTAAGTAAATGCTCAGCTCTGCTATACGCCTTCCAAACCAATGTCCTGGTCCGCCCCCTTCTCTTTCCGAGATAGCATTCGTTGATACAAAGCTGGTTTTCTCAGCATGATGGGACCCCGGGGTTGTGGCATGCCGGACGCGATTGGCTGAAAGCAGCTTGATCTTATCACTATAGTGGGATTCTTCATTCTAATACAGTATATTTATGGTTATAGTACTTACATCCAGTTACTTCTGTGATTGGAAAGCAAGTAAAATCAAACTTATTTCTCCCAATTCATACTGTACTGCCGAAACACACTCTGCTGAATCCAAAAACGAACAGCTGGTCACAGCCCCAGGGTCTCCACTCGGCTGAGAAAACCAGCTTTGTGGTACAACCTGGATCTCGGAAAGATGGGTGTGGGAAACTGGTATGGGCGGAGGAAGCGTAGAGCAGAGCTGAGTATTTACTTACCTTTCCGAAGTGTTTTTTGGCGGATAGTATTCGACTGGCTCCCATCGGATACTAAGCGGGTACTGAACCGAGAAATGCATCAGGATTTCTCGGTGAATACCCGCGTGCCGCCAAAAAGCGCTTCGGAAAGGTTAGAAAATACCAGTTCTGCGGCCAGCTGACGGAGCCCATGCCAGTTTCCCACACCCATCTTTCCGTACACTACCTACATCTACAAAGCGTCTTTAATCAGCAAAACCCAAATCTAAGATGAATTTGTTCGCTCCAGTACTAGTGGAAGGCTTACGAAAAACCCTACTCTTTATTTCCAATTCTCCGCTATCTCCTGGCGAATAATCTCCACATACCTTCTCGCCTTCTTCTCATCATGATTAATCGTATACACATCCCTCTGTGTAATCTCCATCCTGCATCCGCTGGCAGCTAATAAGCTTTTCCGGATATGCTGGCGGAATGCCTCTTCATCCAGGTTCGCCCCCACGCCCAGGAAGTTCGGGCTTGGCTTACGATGGAATATAATATTTCTTTCCCGCAGGCGTTCTCCCATAAATTCTTCATTACACCATGGAGAAATGGATACCTTGCGCAGGTTCTCCAGTTTGCTGATACAACGGTCCCAGATAGGATCTACCGGCTCGCAGCAGCCATAAGAAAGCATTCCATACTGCTGTGATATCTTTTGATAACATGGGAAGATGAACTCTTCATACATTTCAGGAGAAATCCCCACGGTTTCCTGGGAATCCATGAATCCCCACACATCCTTCGTAGTAAACGGACGTTTGGCGAACTCCTCAGCCCCGGGCAGATCATTGGTAAAACTCCAGCTTCCCTGGCCAACGGCTTCAAATCCTGTTGTTGGCAAAATTACCTTCTTTTCCTCCAGGAAGCGGTAGTAAGAAATAGTGTCTTCTGCAATCCGGTTCATCATCTCTTTAAAAAGTTCCGGATAATCATAAATGTTGAACATCATATTTTCCATACTCATAAAGTGAACCAGCATCTGCGTTGGTACACTGTATAAGCAGTCCATTTTCATTTTTACAGGAAGAATATCACCAATGGCATCTTCCACTATCTTCCTTTTCTTTTCCGTGTTTTCCAGATCTACTCCAAACCGGGATGGCTTTAGTTTCTCATAATCGTCCTCCAGATCTTCGATTACTGACACAAAATGATGCCCCAGGCTTTCCTGTCCGTCTTCCGCCATTGTATGGTCAACCTGAACATTAATGCCGAACAATTCAAAATAGGTATCGTAATTCATCCCAAAATAATCCGGCGTCACCCTATCGTCGTCAAATAACTCCTGATTTAAAAAATTGCAGTAGATACCCGTCTCAATTTCTCTGGCAAAGCTTCCTTCGCATCTCAGTCTCTGCGGAAGGATTTCCTGGGAAAATGTCCACATTTCCAGATGTATCATGGGTCGGTCTCCCTGAAGTGCATTATGCCTGTACCACTTTTCTATTCTCTGTAGATTGCTCTCCTGATTGGCATATTCCTGCTGCTTTTTAGCCAGTTCCCTTAATATCATCCTGTCTTTATCGGAAATTCTATATTCCATTTGTATAACCCCCTGTGATCTTCTGATTGTTTTATCTGCAATCATCATATCCTAAATATCACATTTTGGCATTACATGGAATTGCCCTTTTATATAAAAAAATTGCGGTAAAAAGCAAACTATATTTGACTTTATCAAGGGCGTAAACTATACTGGGATTATATTTTTTTATTATTCACCTGATTATGGAGGATTTTTATGACAACCATTTCATCCGGCCTGCTCCCGGCATCACAGATTTATTTCCATACTCCTTCGTCCACCGCTGCAAATGGATTTTTATATCCTTTATGTATTGGTCATTTTTACTGCGATCACACCTATCAGATACGCAGGAGCAGTTTCGACAGCTTCCTGGCTATTCTGGTGATACGCGGTACCGGCTTTATAGAAATCGATGGAGTTACCCATATCATAAAAGCCGGGGAGCTTACCATGATTGACTGCTATAAACCACATGCATATGGTGCCAGAAATTCCTGGGAGTTTTACTGGATTCATTTTGATGGAATGACTGCAAGGCATTATTTTAATCTGATTCAGAATAAATACCCCCACATATTCCATCTTTCCCAGGATGCGTTTGCAGAGACTCTTTTACCTGTAAGTGCAATCCTGGACAGCTTTTCCTGCCAGATCTCATGCAAAGAAATCCAGATGTCCAAATTTATTACAGATATGCTGACTTCCATTCTCATATCTGAGGAATCAACTCCGGCGGATCACAGCCCTTCAGCAGGAATATCCCCGGTGGAACTGGCTACCGCCTATATCCGCCAGCACTATCAGGAAACAATCACCGTAGAGGAACTCGCTGAAAAGGCCGCATTAAGCCCCTACTATTTTATCCGGGAATTCAAAAAAGAAACCGGGCTGACACCCCATAGCTATTTAACAGCAATGAGAATCAACTCGGCTAAGTTTTATCTGCGCACTACAGGCCGCTCCATTAAAGAAATAGGTTTCGCCTGCGGATTTCAAAGCGAGAACAGTTTCTGTATTACGTTTAAAAAGCAGGAAGGCATGACACCCACTCAGTTTCGGGATGGGGATTTATAATCACCTGTTTTTTATAAACGCTTTACGTATTAGACATCATATATCTATAACTTTTCTAGATCATACGCCCTGCCCTTTTCCATAACAACGGTTCTGCAGCCGCTGCCCTTAAGTCCGTTTACATATTTCATGGGATCTTCCGTATTCTCTGCGAACATTCCATAATGATTCGGTATTCCGGTTTCAGCCTGTACCCGCTTTGTCAGTGTAATGGCTTCGTCCACAGACATATTCCCTAGCTTGCCATTAATACAGACAAAGATGACATCTGCCTTAATCAGCTCTTTATTTTCATAATAACCTACTTCCGGGGTCAAAAGGCTGTCACCGGTAAAATAATAATCCCGCCCGTGATAATGGAGCACATAACCCTGACTGTCCTGTGTATGCTCTGCAAAGACCGCTTCCAGGTCACAACCGCCATATTGAAAATGTTCTCCTCTGTTGATGCAGCGGATATTATCTTCCGGAACACCGCATGCTTTTAATATTTTATAGCTGCTCTGTGGACCGGCAAAAATAGCAGATCCCTTCTCCATCCCTTTGACCATATCGGAATCCAGATGATCAATGTGATCATGGGTATACAAAATCACATCTGCCTTAACATCTTTACAGGCAGCCGGTGCCGGTACCAGCCGCTTTAATCCTTCTTCTTGTTCTACCAAATCCGAAAAATAAGGATCAATTAGTATCGTGTACCTTCCTTCTTTCAGCTCGTAACCTGCCTGTCCCAACCATTTTATCTGCATTATAAAACCCTCCATCCAGTCTTTTATCAAAATTTGCAGTACAAACATCCATATCTTTCTCAACATAATATCATAAATCTTCTATTTTGCGAACACTTTGTTGCAGTGTTTAAAAAATCTTAATAACTTATACGCCCGGGTTGCTTGAAATCACGTTGTGTTTTATATATAATAAGTATAAATTGTTATTTTTAAGAGGAAGGATTTATATGAAAGAAATTAAAAAATATTTGGACTTTCCATTTGAAAAGTCCTACCTGGAACCGATAAAAAAACGCCTGTTCCAAAATGTCATAAGGACGCATATCGCCTTCCAGAGTCTGATTATTATTTTTCAGCTGATTATGATGCTCTCTATCTCCCTAAGACCGGGAGGGCCTTTTTTTAAGCCCAGAAGAACAGCTTATTTCAGCATGTATGTTATCCTGGCTGTGATTACTTTAGGGGTGTTGATTATTAATGTTATCTTAGCGAAAAAACAATCCCTCAATCATCATTTTTATTTTCAACTGAATTTCTTCTATATGGGATTTCTATGCTTTTGGAGTACTTTTGTAACATTAAATGACCAGCTTGGTGGAAATGGATTAAATGTCTTTACCTATGTCATGCTCACCGTTGCTGTGCTGACCCTGTCCAAACCCTGGCATAACATTTTAATTATGGGCGGAAACTTTCTTCTTCTCAACTGTCTGCTTCCGTATTTTCCGGATCCTCATGGCGCTGACCAATCCTTTAATAACCTGATGAACAGTATGTTTACAACGGTACTGGCAATTGCCATCTCGACGATCTTTTACCGGAATCGGATTATGTCAGAATACAATCAAATCATCATAACAGAGCAATATAATCTGATTAATGATATTAATTCCCAGCTTCATCAGGAAGTTCTGACGGACAAACTAACCGGATTATATAACCGCAGATATCTGGACGACACCGTTAAAAATATCTTCCGGAAAAACCAGGAGGAACATAACAGCGCTGCCTGTATGATGCTTGATATTGACTTTTTCAAACAATACAATGATACATATGGGCATCAGGCAGGTGACAACTGCCTTGCAGCCATCTCCCACCTGCTTTCACGGGATATCAAGACAGAGGACGTCTGTCTGATCCGATACGGCGGGGAAGAATTCCTGATTTTCCTCTTTGGGGAATCTTCCCTTGACGCTAAAGAAAAAGCTGAAGTTATCCGCAGTTCCGTTGAACAGGGCTTGTACAATACCCCTGATATTCCAAAAAGGAATATGACAATCAGTATCGGATTATATCAGGAATCTCCTATGAAAGAGACCGATATGGAACGTTTTATTTTCCGTGCGGATCAGGCGCTTTATGAAGCAAAAAAGAACGGGCGCAATTGTGTTGTGGAATATAAGTAACATCTGCTGCAGTAACTGAGAATAAGAACATGCCGGGCATAAGAGCAGTTAATATTTTCTGCTTCGAAGATATTCCTTTGCCATACTCTGATCATACCATTTCTCTTCCGTAATGATTCGAAGCGGCAATTCCTTTCCTGCTACAAGATCCTGGATCGCTTTCATAAGCTGCGGTCCAAGCAGAGGATTGCATTCTACCGCACAATTTAATTTGCCGTCAATCATAGCCTCAAAGGCTTCCCTGGTTCCATCTACGGATACAATTTTCACATCTGTACCGGGAGCAATCCCGTTTTTTTCCAGTTCTTCAATTGCCCCAATTGCCATATCATCGTTTTGTGCATAGATAATATCAATATCCCACTCATGAGATTCCAGATAATTCTTAATAATGTTTCTTCCCCCTTCAATGGTATAATCCCCATATTCAGAATGCACGATTTTGTATTGCTTATTGTCTTTCAGAACTTCTTCAAACCCTTGCTTCCGTTCCACGGTAGGGGAAGCTCCTTCGTTACCCTGCAGCTCCATAATCTTCATACAATCTTTGTCCGGCGGAACATTATCCCGAATCCAGCGCATTGCCCTTCTTCCCTCTTCCAGGAAATCCGCGCCTATGTAAGTCATTATCCAGTCATCATTTTCTACTGCAATCTTGCGGTCAGAAGCCAGCACCGGAATCCCCGCCGCCTTAGTTTCTTTAAGAATCTCATCCCATCCGCTGTCAACAACCGGAGATACCACAATTACATCCACACCCATTTTAATAAATTTCCGGATAGCTTCGATCTGTTTTTGCTGGGATTGATTGGCATCTTCAAAGATCAGATTCATTCCGAAATCTTTTGCCGCCTCTTTTATGGACTCTGTATTTGCTTTCCTCCATGCACTCTCCATTCCAACCTGGGCATAACCTACGTCTATAATTTTATCCGGCTTTTTATAAATTTCACTCAAACCTTCTACATATGCCTCAACATTATCCTTCGTAACTACATGGCTCCTTAGAATGACCTGCTTAGGAACTCCGCTTGCCTGTTTTAATATGTCAAGGGCATATTGTATGGCTTCTTTTCCTCCGGTCGGACAGGTGATGGTCTCATCAATTTTGCCCTGGGAGATCAGATCAATCCCTTCATTTTCCCCAAGGAAACCATCGATGCCTACAATTTTTGCTTCTGCTCCGACTTTTTCCATTGCTAAATATGCCCCCAAAGCCATATAGTCGTTATGGGCAAATATCACGTCATATTCTTTTAGGTGCTCTCCCATGGCGAGCATGGTATCTTCCGCATCATCCTTTGATCCTGATTCAATCCTGCAGACACTTTTCTCGATATCCGGATACCTGGATATAATAGAATCAAATCCCTTACTACGGTTCTGGCTCGGCAGCGAGTCCGCACTTTGGCAGATTTCCAGTACTTTTCCCTTTTCATCGTTTAGCAGCCGCATCACACCTTCGCCTGCTCTCCTGCCAATCTGTTCATTATCCGGTCCGATAAATAAAGAGTAATCAAATCCTTCTACCCCCCGGTCCATTACAATCACAGGAATTTTTTTATGGTACACCCCACTGATAATTGATGTCATAATCTCGGTGTCACAGGGTGAAATTATCAACAGATCAATCCCAAAATCAATGAGTTTATCCACATCCTTTACCTGTTTAGTCACATCCGATGTGGCATCCGTCATAATTAATCTGATATTCTTATATTTCTTTGCCTCTTCTTCTATTTCACTGGTCAGGGCCAGTCTCCAGGACTCTCGCATATTTGCCTGTGAAACACCGATAACATATTCAATTTGCTGATATTCTCCACCGCCTGAACCTCTATTATAAAAATGCAGCCCCAGGAACATAATAAGGAGCAGCGAACATATTGATGCGGAAACGATCATCTTATTTTTCATCCCTGTATCCTCCTTCCAGTACATCCACACTCTGAGGTATCAGGATCGTTACCTTTGTTCCTTCTCCCAGTTCACTGGTTACCCTGACACAGAACTTATCCCCGTACCGGATTCGTAACCGTTCTTTAATATAGAACAATCCAAAGCTTTGATTTTCTTCCAACCGGGAATGTTCGTTGAGTAATGCATTGATCTGCTCCGCTTTTTCCCGGGTCATTCCTGCACCATCATCTTCTACCGTAAATTCCATCCAATTGTCTGCTGCGCTTTCACACCGTATAATCAGATGCCCCTGTCCCCGCTTCGTTTTAATACCGTGATAGATGGCATTTTCCACCAGCGGCTGCAGCATCAATTTCGGAACCACACATTGATTCAATCCGTCATCCACAAAAAGCTCATAGTTTAATTTCGGTCCATACCTGATTTTCTGTATATAAAGGTAATTGGAAACATATTTAATTTCCTGTTCCACTTTAATATAATCTCTGCCCTTACTCAGCCCGATCCGGAACATATTTGTCAGCGCATCCACCAGTCTTACGATATCATCCGCCTTATATTCTCTCGCCATCCAGCTGATGGTATCCAGTGTATTATAGAGAAAATGAGGTTTGATCTGCTCCTGCAGCACTTTAAGTTCTGCCATTCTCTTGTTTTTCTGCTCCACATAGACCATATCTACCAGACTTTCAATCTGTACCAGCATATGATTAAACCCATATCCCAGCTCACTTACCTCATCTTTATAATTCCCGTCAAAACGGACTGCCAGATTACCGGATGCTGCTTCACGCATTAAAAGTTTCAGTTCCACAACAGGATTAGTTATGGTCTGGGATATTTTCAAAGAAATAACCAGAACAAATATAAGGGTCATTGCAAGGCCTCCGGTTAAAATATAGAACATGGAATTCGTACTTCCCATAATTTCGTCCAGAGAGAATACACCTACAATCTTCCAGCCTGTATATTCGGACTCTTCATAGCGTATCTGATAATTTTCCCCGTTTATTCTGGCATCCACCGGTACCTGTTCCGGAGTCAGCCATGCAGGGTCGATACGGTATGTCACTTTATTCGGAAGGGTATAGACCATGCGGTCATCCTTGTCCAGTACAAATACAAACCCATTATCTCCTATGGTTACATTTTGTATGGACTGGGAAATAATATCATGCTTTATATCCAGGAGTAAAACTCCCATTATTTCACCGGTATTTGCATTTTTAATTGCTTTTGCTATGGAAAACACATCATCTATGCTATAACTCTTATCCGTGGCAATATTTCTTCCTGCAATGTTGCTGATGATCTGCATTTCATCGGGATGCGCTGCCGCCTGGCGGTACCAGTCCTCATTTTTAAAGGAGTCCCTGGAGATACGCATCATCCCGGTATTCGTACATAAATCGTTCTCCGTGGCTACAAAAATTCCTGCAATTTCTTTATTGGAAACAGCCAGATTGTCCAGTATATTTTCTAAATTTAGCTTTGCCTGTTTCCAGAAGACATCCTCTTCGGATTTCATAGACCCAAAATCGGTATTTTCCATCCCACAGATAATAAAATTTGCAATTTTATCAATGCTGTTGACATATACGTCAATGGATGTTTTGACCTGGCTCATCATCTGATCTGCATGCTGGGAGACACTTTTTTTTGCCTGTCCGGTAAATACACTGATCCCAATCATTCCGAACACACAAAAAGGGATCAGCGAAGCGACAATATAAGACCAGACCATTTTACTACGGATTGTAATATTCATGAATTTGTTCTTAAGCTTGTTCATTTCGCTCACCCCTCTTCGTCAATTCCTGTCTTTTTATTATAGCTTTGACCGGGTAATTTCGCAATCGGATTCTAATTATTCTAATTTAAAATCCTATTTTCCTTTTAATTTTTCTGCCCGTATGGATATGATTCTCTGAATAACAATGAATACGCATAACAGCGCTGCAATCGTTACTTTTGTCCACCATGTATTCAGATTTTCGTACGTTACAATGGTCTGGATAATTCCCTGAATCAGAACTCCTATGGTCGTACCGATTACAGTACCGACACCTCCGGTCAGCAGGGTGCCGCCGATTACGGCAGAGGATATGGCATCCAGTTCCAGCCCCATATTCTGGAGCGAGTAGCCTGCTAATGTATAGAAGCTGAAAACTACACCTGCAAGTGCTGCACAGAAGCTGCTGATTGCATAAACTGCAATCTTTGTTCTTGCTACCGGAAGCCCCATCAGAATCGCTGACTGTTCATTCCCACCTAAAGCATAAATACTTCTACCGAACTTGGTAAATTTTAATATGTAGTAAGCTGCAAGAATTACTACCAGAGCAATAAATACATAAGAATAAATCTTACCTTTCCCAATTACCAATTTGCTCAGCGCCATTTTTTTATAAAAATCATTGGAGATAGAAATGGATTCCGTACTGATTACCGCACAAAGCCCTCTCATCAAAAACTGTCCTGCAAGCGTTACGATAAATGGCTGCAGTTTAAAGTAGTGGATAATGTATCCCATCCCAAATCCAATTGCTGCGCCGATCAGTAATACTAAAGGAATCACTACAAATGCCGGTGCACCCTTCTGCAGCAAGAATGCGGATAGTACACAGGTAAATGCAATCGTGGACGCTATGGATATATCGATTCCGCCTGTCAGTAATACAAAGGTAACACCAATAGATGCTATAATCAGGTAGGCATTATCATTAAATAAATTAAAAAACGTAGATAAGGATAAAAACCGGTCATACGAAACAGATCCGAATATAAATAGTGCAATAAACAGCACAAATGTGATTACCAGCGAAACATTATTAATTTTTAATCTCTTTTTTGCCATCTCTCTCATGCCTGCTTCGCCACCTTTCTCTTAGAGAATTTTCTTGTAAATGTCTCTTTAAATTCTTTTGACTGTGAAAGACAGATGATAACAACTAAAATAGCTTTTACTACCTGGGTAATTTCCGGTGCAATTCCTATGGCATAAACAGTTGTTGTAATACTCTGAATGATCAGAGCACCTGCGATACTAGCCGGTATTGAAAAACGTCCCCCGCTTAGTGAAGTCCCGCCAATGGCAACTGCAAGAATTGCATCCATTTCAATCATAAGACCTGCATTGTTACAGTCCGCCCCTTTGATGCTGGCACTTTCAATGAGACCCGCCAAAGCTGCAAAGATACCACAGCAGGTATAAACAACCAGTTTAATCGCATCTACATTGATTCCGGCAAATTTACTGGATACAGAATTACATCCGGTTGATTCCAGAAAAAGTCCAAATGCCGTTTTTTTGGTAAAAAGCAACACGATGATTAATAAAATAACTACCAGATATACCGGAAATGGAATTCCAAGAATATATCCACCATTAATAAAGTAATATGCGTCTGAGCTAACTGTTACAATCTTACCACCGGTTACTAATTGGGCTATTCCGCGCCCCGCAACCATTAAGATCATCGTTGCTACAATCGGCTGAATCTGAATCTTTGCAACCAGGAATCCATTCCAAAGCCCGCATAACAGACCTGCCAAAAGTGCCAGTATAATGGCGATTGCCACATTTCCACCCACTCCCGGAAGAATGCTTCCGCTTACGATACTGCAGGCAATTGCCCCGCTTATTGCCATAACAGAACCAACCGAGATATCGGTTCCCCCTGTAGCAAGTACCATTGTCATACCAATGGATAAGATCATCAGCTTACTGCCATTTCTTATAATATCAATAATTCTTCCATAAAGATGCCCATCAACTATTTTCATCTGAAAGAAACTTCCACCAGATATGATTCCGTTAAACAGGATAATAGCCAGTAATATCACAAAGGGCCAAAATGCCTGATTTTTAGAAATTTTATTTAATTTTTTCATGATTATCACCTCCAGCTATATAACGCATGATTGCCTCTTCTGAAATCTGGCTGCCCCGGAGTTCTGTTACCTTTCGCATGTCCCTTAAAATAACCATTCTGCCGCAGCACCTGGTCATCTCATCTATTTCCGAAGAAATAAAGATAACCGCCATTCCCTGTTTTGCCAGGTCTACTACTATTTTTTGTATTTCGGCTTTCGTTCCAATATCAATTCCCCTTGTCGGCTCATCCAGCATGAGAAGTTCCGGCTCAGTTGCCAGCCATCTGGCAAGGATTACCTTCTGCTGGTTGCCTCCGCTTAAATTCTTAATCAGCTGTTCTGACGACGGGGTCTTGATTTCCAGTTTCTTAATATACTCATCTGCTATCTTCTCTGACTCCTGTCTGGATATAAAGTGAAACATCCCCCGCTTCGCCTGCAGTGCCAGGCAGATAT
>NZ_JNGB01000067.1:0-24147 GCF_001029355.1 Robinsoniella sp. RHS | reverse complement strand
CAGCAATTTATGCGACACTTGGCAGATTGGGATTTTGTAATATTCAACAAGCAGTGCAGGAGTTCCGGCAGAAAGGCAGTGTGTTTGAAGGTCATCCCGGACTGCAGGTGCCGGGTGTTGAATGGTGCAGCGGCAGTCTTGGGCAAGGCCTTTCCGTGGGCAGCGGCTTTGCGCTGGCAGCAAAGCTGAAACAGGAAAAGCACCATGTTTTCGTGATAATGGGAGATGGTGAGCAGGGAAAAGGTCAGCTGCAGGAGGCCAGAGAATTTGCGGTAAAATATCATCTGGATAATCTGACTGCAGTCATTGACTGTAATGGACTTCAGGCCAGCGGGGATATAAAACGGATTATGCCACAGCAGCTGCAAGAAAAATATGAATCAGCTGGATGGAAAGTGATTCTGACGGATGGACATAACTATCAGCAGCTGTATCGTGCATTGCGCAAGGCACACCAGTGTAAAGAAGGACCAACAGTAATCCTGGCGGAAACAGTTATGGGAAAAGGTATTCCCATGATAGAAAATGATTATCATTTCCATGGAAAGATACTGACTGCTTCACAATGCAGGGCGGTATTGGGGCAGCTGGAGCTTGCAAAAGCAGCAGAGGAGGATGTGCAAAGGGATGAAGTAAAGAGGCAGATACCTACGGCCGCATGCAGCCCAGAGGAAAAAATGAAAACGGGCAAGCCGATTGTATATGAAAAGGACTGTTCTACTGATTGTCGGAGTGCTTTTGGAAATGCATTATGTGATTTGGCAAAATCCAATGAAGATGTCCTGGTTGCGGCCATAGATTGCGATCTTGCTGAATCAGTAAAAGTGGCATCCTTTGGAAAGGAATTCCCAGAACGTTTAATTGAATGTGGAATTCAGGAGCACAATGCCGCAACGGTTGCGGCGGCATTGTCAAAATGTGGAATATTAACATTTTTTGCTGACTTTGGTGCCTTTGGAATTGATGAGACCTATGGACAGCATCGAATGAGTGATATCAACCATTCCTCTGTGAAATTAATCTGCACCCATAACGGGTTGGATGTGGGAGAGGACGGGAAAACCCATCAATGCATTGACTATATCAGCCTGATATCCAACTTATTGGGATTTCAATTACTGATACCGGCGGATTCCAATCAGACGGATCGCATGATACGGTATGCAGCCGCAGCACCTGGAAATATATGTGTTGTTATGGGGCGTTCCAAGGTGCCGGTGCTTACGGATGCGGCAGGAGATCTGCTGTATCATGAGAATTACCGATATCGGTATGGGGTCTATGACTGGATTCGGGAGGGCAGAGACGGTGTCATTATCACTTGCGGGAACATGACTCATAAAGCGGTTAAGGTGACGGATATTCTCAGGCAGCGGAATCTGGAACTAGGTGTTCTTAACTGCACAAGTCCTCTGGAGATAGATGAGGAAGCAGTCAGACAGGCAGCGGATACGGGGATGATTGTGACATACGAGGATCATAATGTGCGTTCCGGGATCGGAACGATTATCGGGTCCTATCTGGCAGAGAAGGGATTACATTGCCGGTTTGCAAAAAAGGGTGTTTCAGTCTATGGGGCATCTGCATCACCGGAGTGGCTGTATCAGCGGCAGAAGCTGGATGAGCAGAGTGTCGCAGAATTCATAGTACAGCTTTATCAAACAAAATAACGAGGATAGAGACCAGGAGGAATCAATATGAAAGAACAAATGCTGCGAGCCACACTGGTGGGGCCGAAAAAAATTGTTTTAGACAGGACGGAGGTACCGTCTCCGGCCAAGGGAGAGGTACTGATAAAGGTGTGCCGGGTAGGTGTCTGCGGCTCAGATTCCACCATTTACTTTGGGAGACACCCCTATGTGACGTTTCCGGTTATTATGGGACATGAGTTTTCGGGAGAAGTGGAGGCGCTGGGAGAAGAGGTTGACAAGCCTGCAATCGGCACCAGGGTAACCGTGATTCCACATCTTGTCTGCGGAATCTGCAAGGCTTGTGAGAGCCAAAACTATAATTTGTGTGAAAGCCTGCGGTGCACGGGGGCGGAGGCGGACGGCGCGCATGTGCAGTATATCTGTATGCCCCAGGAAATGGTAATCCCAATTCCGGATACTATGACCATGGATGACGGCGCAATGGTGGAGCCGGCCTGTGTTGCTTATCATGGTGCCAAAAGAGGGGAAATCCAGAACACAGATACCGTTTTAATCATCGGTGCGGGACCCATTGGTATTTTTTGTATGGAAAGCTGTAAGGCTTTGGGGGCGAAAAAGGTAGTCATCGCTGATAGGGATGGAGAAAGACTGTGTCTGGCTGAAAAGCTGGGTGCCGATGGAACCATTGATGTGTCTGTGGAAAAGCTGGAGGATGGATTGACCCGGATTCTGGGTGGAGCCAGGGAGGTCGACGTATTCTATGACTGTGTTGGTGAAAAGGGGAAGGTATTAGACCAGATTCTGCAGATTGCAGGCAGGGGGACCCGTATCGTTATTATCGGAGTTCTGCAGAATGGGTATGACATTCCGCACCTGCCCGATTTCGTCCAGCATGAGCTGCGGCTGTCTGGTACTACCATGTACACGCCTCAGGATTATAAAGAGATGATTCAGCTAATGGGAGAAGGAACTATCAAAATAGATGGAATGATTTCGCATTATTTCACCCTGGATCAGATCAAAGAGGTTTTTGAAATGATAGAAAATCGTGAAGAAAAATTTTTTAAAATTATGATCAAGGTCAACGAATAGGGGGTAAGCGATTTGAGTTTACTGGGAATCGATATTGGCTCTGGCAGCTGTAAGGGAGTTGCCTTTGATTATAACGGGAGCATATTGGCAAGCGCAAATTACGCATACGCCACCTATAGTCCCGGTCCTGAAATGGTTGAGATTGAACCGGAGATTTTCTGGACAGCAGTTGTAACAATTATTCGCCAGATAGCGGAACAGACCTGCGGAAATCCTGTTGAGGCGCTGGCAGTCAGCTCACATGGGGAGACCTATATTCCGGTGGGCCAGGATGGAAAAGCCGTTGGCCCAGGGGTGATGAACTCCGATAATCGTGCGACGGAACAGTCCGAGTGGTGGGATAATACCGTTGGAAAACAAAAAATATATGAGATTACCGGTGTTCCGTTGCACCCCATGTTCGCTTTAAATAAAATTATGTGGCTAAAAAAGCACAGGCCCGATCAGTTTGAAAAGACTCAGCGTTTTCTCAGTGTAGAGGAATTTATCCTTGGAAAATTAGGACTTTACCCGGTTATTGATTTTTCACTGGCCACTAGAACCATGGCATTTGATATCCGACGCCAGAGATGGTCGGAGGATATTCTTGCAGCGGCCGGTTTGCCGGAGAGAAAATTAGGGAGCTTACAGCCAGCAGGAACAGTGGCGGGAAAATTGACTCCTGCCGTATGCCATATGCTCAGCCTGCCGGAGGGAGTGACCGTGGCGGTGGGGGGGCATGACCAGCCCTGCGGTGCGTTGGGGGCGGGGGCAATCAACCCGGGAGAGGTGTCTGATTCCGCGGGAACCTACGAGTGTATCACTGCTGTTTCAGAACGTCCTGCTAATACCTTAGCGTCTCTGGAATGCAGCCTGAACTCCTATTGCCATGTAGTGCCGAATCGCTATGTTACCCTGGCGTTTTTTCCCGCCGGCCTGTCGGTTAGATGGTTTGTAGAGCAATTTTGTACGGAAGAGGTACGTATTGCAAAGGAGCTGGGAATCAGTCTGTATGATATCTTGAATGAAAAGGTGGAAAGCATGTGCAGCGGGCCTACCGGTGTGTGCATGACCCCGCATATGGTTGGATCCTGTAATCCTCACTGGGATGTCAGGGCCACAGGGGTAATCGCGGGGGTAGTCCCGGGCATTACAAAATATCATATGTACAAGGCTATCTTTGAAGGCATTGCATTTGAGATGGCCGAAAACATATCTATTTTAGAAAAGGCTATCGGAGATTTTGAAGGTATGGCCGTTAGCGGAGGTAATGCATCCTCTGCTTTTACAGTTCAGCTTCGTGCGGATATAACCAACAAGCGGATGGTTACCCTGAAAAATAAGGAGGCTGTTTGCCTGGGGTCAGCTTTGCTGGCTGGTGTTGCAACTGGAGTGTATACAGGGTATGACGAGGCCGTGAAGATGGCAGTGACGGTGGGAGATGCGTTTATTCCTGATTCGGCAGAGCAGGAACGCTACCAGAAACAATACCGGAAGTATAGGCAGTTGTATCCGGCACTGGAGGGATTTCGTGGTATTGTATGAGGAAAGAAAGGACGGAGTCAAGATGAATTCTCGAGAAAGAGTGATCAGGACGCTGAATCACCAGGAGGCGGATAAGGTGCCGGTAGATTTTGGAGGCACAGTGGTCACCTGCACTGATTATCATGCCCACAAAAGGCTGAGGGAATACTATCACATGGAGGATGAAGAAGATCCTATCATTGATTATTCCATGGGAACGGTGGAACCATGTCAGGAACTTAAGATAAGATTTGAATCAGATTTTCGGAGAGTGGGACTTAATGTAGGGGTTCCCCATATTGTGGATGGTATTTTCGAAAATGGGTTTGGAAACCGCCTGAAGCGTGCAGATCCACATTTATATTATGATACCATCTATCACCCGCTAAAGGATGCGGTGATTGAGGATTTAGACAACATGAAAATGCCCAATCCGGATGATCCAGATCTGTATATCGGGCTGCGGGACAGGGCCAGGGAACTATATGAAAACAGTCCCTATGCGGTGGTGGCCGATTTTGGGGTACCGGGCTTCTATGAAACCTCCCAGAAGCTGAGAGGCTATGAAAATATCAGCTGTGATTTACTGATTGACCAGGATTTTGTGCGGGCACTGTATGACCGGTTGTTTGAATTACAGAAACGATATTTTAAAAACTATTTGGATCAGGTAGGAAAATACGTTCAGGTGATTGGCTATGCAGATGATTTGGGAATGCAGGATCGCCCGCAGATGTCACCAGAGATATACAGGACCGTGGTGAAGCCCTATCATAAAAAGATATTTCTGTTTATCCATGAACAGGCCGATGTAAAAATTCTGCTGCATAGCTGTGGAGATATTTTCCCTCTGATTGAAGACCTGATTGATGCAGGGGTAGATATTTTGAATCCCGTTCAGGTAAGAGCCAGAGAAATGGAACCGGATGCACTGAAAAAGACCTTCGGTGACCGTGTCTGCTTTTGGGGAGGCATTGATGAGCAATGTATTTTGCCCTTTGGCACTCAGGAGGAGATTGAGGCCGAAGTGGAGCGGATGATTCGGATTATGGGTCAGGGAGGCGGCTATGTGTTGGGGCCCGGACATAATATTCAGGAAGATACCAGGCCAGAAAGTATTGCTGCACTGTACCGGGCAGCCAAAAAATACAGAGATTACAAATAGAAAGGAAGTATCAGAATGAAAGAGATTAGAGTAGGTATTGTTGGATTTGGATTTATGGGAAAAACACATACTTATGGATATAAGACGATTCCATTGTATTATGGTAATCTTCCCTATAAAATTAAGCTGGTTGGAGTTTGCGATGCGGTAAAATCGGTAGCGGAGCAAGCGAAGGATAGTTTAGGATTTAAATTTGCCACCGATAATCCGGATGATATTTTTAATTGCAGTGAGATTGATGTGGTAGATATTTGTACGCCCAACATTTATCATAAGGAAGGGGTAATGAATGCGCTGAAAGCAGGAAAGCATGTTTACTGCGATAAGCCCCTGGCTACCAGTTTCGAGGAGACAAAGGATATCATCACTCAGCTGGAGGAGAGTAAGCGCATAGGGCAGGTGGCATTGCAATACCGCTTTTTACCTGCAACGCTGCGTGCTAAGGAGCTGCTGGAAGAGGGAAGGCTTGGGAAAATCATGTCCTTTCGAGCATGTTATCTCCATTCCGGGTCTGTTGACCGGGATAAGCCAATCGGCTGGAAGCAGGATAAGAAGTTTGGTGGTGGTGGGGTTTTATTTGATCTTGGCTCACATATTCTTGATGTGATGTACTTTTTGCTGGGGAAATATATCTCAATTATGGCGGATACCAGAATTGTTTATCCACAACGCCCGGATAAGAATGGAAACATGGTTGATATTGAAGCGGATGATGTTGCACTGATGTTGGTTCGAATGAAAGAGGGGGGCATCGGTACCATTGAGGCATCCAAGGTAGCCACCGGTGCCAATGATGAACTGCGATTTGAAATTCATGGAGAAAAGGGTTCTCTGCGCTTTAATCTCATGGATCCCAACTGGTTGGAGTTCTATGATAACGCGGCTTCAGATCAGCCCTTTGGTGGCCTGAAGGGATATACGAAAATCGAGTGTGTACAGCGGTTTGAAAGCGTAGGCGGAACCTTCCCGGGACCCAAATTTTCCATCGGGTGGATTCGCTCCCATGTGCACAGCCTATACAGCTTTTTGAACTGTATAAATGAAGATAAAGCGCCTAGCCCGTCCTTTCAGGAGGGTGCATATATACAATATGTTATGGAGCAGGCTTATGAGTCGGACCGATTAAAAAAATGGATTGACCTGCAGGATTGAAGGGAAAGGAATCCATGATAACAGCCTACTCCGTAGAGAATTACCTGTGGTGTCAAGGGATATTATGTCGAAATAGTTTTGACCGATACCTCAGATAGATGCATTTTTTTCAAATGTTATATTATTCTGGAAGTTCTGTTTGATAAAGGACAGAGCTTCTTTTATGTAGAAGTGGAAAGGCTCTTGGTGACCATAACTTTATAACTTTAATCTTGAAAACCCCCAATATCTATTGACAAATAAAGGTAATATAAATATAATT
Organism: Robinsoniella sp. RHS; assembly: GCF_001029355.1. NCBI lineage: Bacteria > Bacillati > Bacillota > Clostridia > Lachnospirales > Lachnospiraceae > Robinsoniella > Robinsoniella sp. RHS. Next base: position 17,321 of record NZ_JNGB01000067.1, on the reverse strand, counting down.
CCTATAAGAACAATATATATTGTATGATATAGTATATGATATGATTAAAACTGATTGCAGACAGCAAGAAAGGATTCAAAATGACAGAAGAAATAGAGAAGTTAAAGAAAGAGAAAGATACCGTAATACTCGCCCACTACTATGTGGATGGAAAGGTGCAGGAGATTGCTGACTATGTAGGAGATTCTTTCTACCTGAGCAAGCTAGCAACTACAGTTAAACAAAAGAATATTCTTTTTTGCGGCGTAACTTTTATGGGAGAAAGCGCAAAGCTGTTGAATCCGGAGAAAAGAGTAGTGATGGCGGATATTTATGCGGACTGTCCTATGGCGCATATGGTCGATGTGAAAGCAATTGAAGAAGTCAGAGAGAAACATCCTGATGCAGCGGTAGTCTGTTATGTAAATTCATCAGCAAAAATAAAAGCGCATTCAGACGTATGCGTGACCTCTTCCAATGCTGTTGACCTTGTGAGAGCGCTGCCTCAGAAAGAGATCTTTTTTATTCCCGATAATAATTTAGGTCGTTATGCTGCATCACAGATTCCAGAGAAGCAGTTTATTTTTCACGATGGATTCTGTCATGTACATAAAAGTATCACCAGGGAAAATGTCCAGCGGGCAAAGGAACTGCACCCAAATGCATTGGTTCTGGCACATCCGGAATGCAGTATGGATGTGCTGCAGTTGGCAGATTTTGTGGGAAGTACAGCCCAGATTATTGACTATGTAGACAAGAGCGGTAAGGATGTTTTTATTATCTGCACGGAGATTGGAATCTTTTATGAGCTTCAGCAGCAAAATCCGGATAAGAAATTTTATTCCGTTGGGCATCGCCAGTTTTGTCCCAATATGAAGAAGATCAGTCTGGATAAAGTTCTATATCAATTGCAAAATATGGATAACAGTGTAGAATTAGATGAATCGATTATGGAGCTGGCCAGAAGGCCGCTGGAAAAAATGCTGTTGCTAGGAAAATGAAAATAGGTAAAAAAATAGGTAAAAGTAAATAGGTAAAAGAAAATCGAGAAAAGAACATAGACAAAAGAACATAGACAAAAGAACATTAGCAAAAGATATACAATTAAATAACATAATAAAAAAGGAGAGATTAAATCCCTCCTTTTTTGATGTATTCAGAATCAGCCGTTAGGGCTCAAATTCATATATTTTAAAATACGGTTAAACCATTGCTGGGTCACATACTGATTAGGATGTTGGTCAGCAGTCGCACCGGCTTTACCAGGTTTCTTATGATAAAGCTTTTTTGAATATTCATAAAATTTCTCATACTTAATATTTGGCAGCGCCTGTTTCGATAAAATCCGTCTTAATTCTTTGTTGAATGCCCTGGATTTGCGGTTTACTTTGCTCTTTTTAATACCGGGCGCATAAGCAGATTTGGATATAACATAGAAGTTATAGGATGGATATCTGCGGGCCAGCGACAGGTAATAATCTGCATATACCTGAGCCTGCTTACGAATTTGAGATCGTTTCCTGGCTTTGCGGATATCGTTCCCTTCAATGATCAGTGCGACAGAATAGTGTACGTTCTGTGGTTTATCACTGTCAAGAAGCTTCCTCAAATATGCCCCTCCCTGTGGATGGGTACTGTCATAAGAAGTGGAAAAACAGGAGAACCTGGATAAAATTGTCTGTCGTTCAGACGGCGAAAGAAACCATAGTATTCCAGATCCTGACTTCGTAATAAAAAATAAATCTTTTCCTTTTTCCCATTTTCCATAGTTTATATTCTGAGGTCTTTTGGTATCTCCGTCATTTCTGGAACCTTCCATCAGGGCAGTTCCGGAAGCACCTGTGAATATAACCTTTTCTGTTTTCTTCGAGTGTTTTTTCATTCCATTTGCAGCTGATGCAAACGCGGTTGTCTGAGCGGCATAAAGTCCTGTTATTAAAAACAGGAAACAGATAATGATCAGAAAAGATTTGTTTTTTACCATATATTATGTCCCTTCTAAAGATTTATTTTCTGGCAGATCTCTTTCTCATTGTAGGATCCAGTATTTTCTTACGAATCCTGAGACTTTCCGGTGTGATCTCTAAAAGCTCATCCGTGTCAATAAATTCCAGAGCCTGTTCCAGACTTAATACTCTTGGAGTAGTCAGTTTCAGGGAATCATCTGATCCGGAAGCTCGGGTATTGGTCAAATGCTTGCTCTTGCAGACATTTAATTCAATATCTTCTGCTTTTCCGTTCTGTCCGATAACCATACCAGCATATACTTTTTCACCGGCACCAATAAACAAGGTACCGCGTTCCTGTGCACTGAAAAGACCATAAGCTACAGACTCACCGGATTCAAAAGCAATTAAGGAACCCTGTTTGCGGTACTGGATATCACCTTTATAAGGACCATATCCATCGTAAGTGGTATTCAGAATACCATTACCCTTGGTATCTGTTAAGAATTCTCCACGATAACCAATCAGGCCTCTGGCCGGGATTGAGAATTCCAGACGGGAATAACCGCCCCCTGCAATACTCATGCCCTGTAATTCACCTTTACGAAGGCTTAATTTCTGAATAACGGTTCCGGAGAACTCTTCCGGTACATCCACATAGGCAAGCTCCATTGGCTCTAATAATTTGCCGCGTTCATCTTTTTGATAGAGTACTTCGGCTTTACTTACTGCAAATTCGTATCCTTCACGGCGCATATTTTCGATCAGTACCGATAAATGCAGCTCGCCTCGTCCGGAAACTTTATATGCTTCTGTAGTTTCTGTTTCTTCAACGCGAAGGCTGACATCCGTATTTAATTCACGGAACAGTCTGTCGCGGAGATGTCTGGAGGTTACGTATTTTCCTTCCTTGCCAGCAAGAGGGCTGTCATTTACCATGAAATGCATGGCAATGGTGGGCTCTGAAATCTTCTGGAATGGAATAGCGTCCACATCTTCCTGTGCACAAAGGGTATCTCCGATATGAAGGTCAGCGATTCCGGAAATAGCAACAATAGATCCGATCGTTGCAGACTGAACTTCCACTTTGCTAAGTCCGTCAAATTCATATAATTTACTGATTTTCACTTTTTTTTGTTTTTCAGGCTCATGATGGTTGACCAAAACAACTTCTTGGTTTACCTTTATAGTACCACGGTCTACTTTACCTACACCAATACGGCCTACATATTCATTGTAGTCGATGGTACTGATTAAAACCTGGGTAGGAGCCTCCGGATCACCTTCCGGAGCAGGGATGTAGTCTAAAATTGTTTCAAATAAAGGAGTCATATCCTTTGCTTCATCCGTCATATCCAGAACGGCATGGCCTGCTTTTGCAGAAGCGTAGACAAATGGGCAGTCTAACTGCTCGTCGGAAGCATCGAGATCCATAAACAGCTCCAGGATTTCATCGATAACTTCATTTGGTCTGGCCTCCGGACGGTCGATCTTATTGATACAGACAATAACCGGAAGATTTAATTCAAGGGCTTTGCGAAGAACAAATTTTGTCTGTGGCATAGAACCCTCAAAAGCGTCAACAACGAGAACAACACCATTTACCATTTTTAATACACGCTCTACTTCGCCGCCAAAGTCGGCATGTCCTGGTGTATCGATGATGTTGATTTTTGTACCTTTGTAATAAACAGCTGTATTCTTGGATAAAATCGTAATGCCGCGTTCACGCTCAATGTCGTTGGAATCCATGACACGCTCTGCGACTTCCTGATTGGCGCGGAATACACCACTTTGTTTTAATAGCTCATCAACTAATGTGGTCTTACCATGGTCAACGTGGGCGATGATGGCAATGTTACGAATATCTTCTCTTTTCATAAAATGATTTTCCTTCTTTCCATATAATGAACAAAATATAACTCATACAGTTTATCATATTTTTCCCAGATTACAAGGGGTTTTGTCGATTTTAAGGGACATTCATTCATAATTCTAAAAAAAATAATGAAATTTTAAAAATTTGTGGTTCTAAAAGTGATTTTCGCCGAATAGATATATTAATATACAAAATACGAAAAGAGATACTTCGTAAGAAGAAGGGAGAACTATTATTCATGACAGATAAGATTATTGAAAACAATCAGGTATCCATTATTGGAGAAATTGCATCAGGCTTTACTTTTAGCCACGAGGTTTTTGGGGAGGGATTCTACATGTTAGATGTGCTGGTTAAGCGACTCAGCGATTCCCTGGACAGAATACCAGTGATGATTTCAGAGAGACTGATTGACGTGACACAGGATTACCAGGGAGAATACATACAGATCACGGGGCAGTTCCGCTCCTACAACAGACATGAAGAAAAAAAGAACAGGCTGGTGTTGTCCGTATTTGCCAGAGAGGTCACTTTCGTTGAAGAAGAAAATGACAAGGTGAAGACAAATCAGATATTCCTGGATGGCTTTATCTGTAAGCCTCCGGTATATCGTAAGACTCCGCTTGGAAGAGAAATTTCCGATATGCTGGTTGCAGTCAACCGTCCATATGGCAAATCGGATTACATTCCCTGCATTTGCTGGGGAAGAAATGCAAGGTTTACTTCCGGTTTCTCCGTAGGTGGACATGTGCAGGTATGGGGACGAATACAAAGCAGAGAGTACATGAAAAAACTGGAGGGAGATATTACTGAAAAAAGAATTGCTTATGAAGTGTCAGTAAGCAAGTTGGAATATATGGAATAAGTATTGCATTCTTTATTTAACTGTAGTAAAATAATAAAACTGATGATGTAGTTTGGTATATGGCGGTTTAACCACCAGTCAGTTAAGAGAGGTGCGCTATGGATAAAGGTTCAGTACATATATTTTGTGGTGAAGGCAAGGGTAAAACGACTGCAGCTATCGGTCAGGGGATCCGCGCTGCCAGCCAGGGCAAATCTGTGATTGTCATTCAGTTTCTGAAAGGCAGGATGGTCGAAGAGATCAGTTTCCTGCAGCGCCTGGAACCGGAGATTAAGTTATTCCGGTTTGAAAAATCAGATGAATCCTTCGATAGTCTGAGTGCAGAAGAAAAGGAAGAAGAGGCACAGAATATTCGCAATGGAATGAATTTTGCAAAAAAGGTTCTGGTAACAGAGGGGTGCGAAGTCCTGATCTTAGATGAAGTACTGGGACTGATTGAACATGGAATTGTGACAATTGATGATATCCGCACTTTAATTGAAGCGAAGGATGATGAGACAGAGCTTATAATGACCGGGATCTGCAACGGACAGGAACTCTGGGACTGTGTCGATGAAGTGACACAGATGTCGACGATTCATAAAATCGAAAACAATTGTTGACAAGGATTTTTAATGATGCTATAGTTAGATTAACTGAATAGGTTTGATAGAGGTCGCGTGTTTCATCAGTATAGAATTGGATATGTTCAGGCATAGATGAAGATTTTAGAAAGGGAAAGACGCCGAAAGGTGCGGTACCTGTAGCCGTATTCTTGGGCATGTGGCGAAAAGCTATATGACTGTCATCATAATTTTTATGATGGGGAGCTATCCAAAAGAATTTTTTTACGTAATCTTTAGGGGCAGGCTCTTTAGCCTGTCCTTATTTTTTTAAGGAGGAAAAGCACATGGCAATATTTACAGGCGCAGGTGTGGCAATTGTTACACCGATGAAAGAAAATGGAGACGTTAACTTTGAAAAATTAGGAGAGATTCTGGAAGATCAGATCGCAAATGGAACAGATGCAATTGTTATCTGCGGTACGACCGGTGAATCTGCTACTTTGACTCATGAGGAACATTTAGAAACAATTAAATATACCATTGATAAAGTAGCAAAAAGAATTCCAGTAGTAGCGGGTACAGGGTCAAACAGCACAGATACAGCGGTGTATTTATCTGTAGAAGCAGAGAAGTACGGAGCTGACGGTCTTCTTCTGGTATCACCATATTATAATAAAGCAACGCAAAAGGGATTGATCAAACATTATACAACAATTGCAAATGCAGTTAAGATTCCGATTATTTTATACAATGTGCCAAGCCGTACCGGATGCAATATTTTACCGGAAACTGTGGCTGAACTTGTTAGCAACGTGGAAAATATCGTTGGTATCAAAGAAGCTACCGGGAATATCTCCCAGATTGCTAAGCTGATGCAGCTTACGGATGGTAAAATTGATTTATATTCCGGAAATGACGATCAGGTAGTTCCGCTCTTGTCATTAGGCGGTAAGGGAGTTATTTCCGTATTATCAAACATTGCTCCACAGCAGACACATGACATGGTGGAAAAGTTCCTTCAGGGTGATATTGAAGGCAGCCGTAAGATCCAGCTGGATGCACTGCCATTGATCAATGCACTGTTTAGCGAAGTTAATCCTATTCCTGTTAAAAAGGCTATGAATCTGATGGGTATGGAAGTCGGACCTCTTCGCGGACCGTTAACTGAGATGGAAGATGCAAATGCAGAAAAACTTGCAAAAGAAATGGTGGATTTCGGATTAAAGCTGTCATAAGCACAATAAGGAGTAACGTATGATAAAGATAATTATGCATGGCTGTAATGGAAAAATGGGCCAGGTGATCAGCCAGATTGTAAATGAAGATCCCAATGCTCAGATTGCAGCTGGGATTGATATTGTAGATAACAGGGATAATGGATATCCGGTTTTTACCAATATCCGTGAATGTGATGTGCAGGCGGATGTTGTAATAGATTTTGCATCAGCCAAGGCTGAGGATGCACTTTTAGATTTCTGTATGGAACGCAATCTTCCGGTGGTTGTCTGTACGACAGGTCTTTCAGAAGAACAGATTGCAAGGGTGAAAGAAACCAGTAAAGTGGTAGCAGTTTTAAAATCTGCAAACATGTCTCTGGGGGTGAATACTCTCTTGAAATTGCTGCAGGATGCTGCAAAGGTATTGGCACCGGCGGGATTCGATATGGAAATTGTGGAGAAACATCATAAACATAAAGTAGATGCTCCCAGCGGAACGGCACTTGCCATGGCTGACAGTATGAATGAAGCTTTGGGAAATCAGTATACCTACAAATTCGACAGAAGCCAGGAACGTAAAGAGCGTGATGCCAAAGAAATTGGTATCTCAGCTGTACGTGGCGGCAATATAGTGGGCGAACATGAGGTGTTTTTTGCCGGCACAGATGAAGTGATCGAGTTCAAGCATACGGCATATTCCAAAGCAATATTCGCTAAAGGAGCCGTGGAAGCAGCTAAATTTTTAGCGGGCAGAGAAGCAGGATTCTATGATATGAGCGATGTAATTGCAGCAAAATAATAAAGGCGTTGTTAGTCAAAGACCCCGTAGCAGGCTGCGGGGTCTTCTACCCTCACGCAGCGGATAAGTCAGGATTGTCTGTCCTTGGAACGTTGCCGGGGGATTAAAGGAGCAAGGGGGATATTTTTGTGGAACAGGATTATGAAATGAGATATTTAAAAAGTCTTGCTAAGCTCTATCCTACGATAGCAGCAGCTTCAACAGAAATTATTAACCTCCAGTCCATTTTGAACCTGCCAAAGGGGACGGAACATTTTTTGACAGATATTCATGGAGAATATGAACAGTTTCTTCATGTGCTGAAAAATGGTTCCGGGTCTGTCCGCAGGAAAATTGATGAAGAATTTGGAAATACTTTAAGTAGCCGGGATAAAAAAAGCCTGGCTACTTTAATTTATTATCCAAAGCTCAAATTGGAACTGGTGGAGAAGACGGAAGATAATCTGGAAGACTGGTATAAGATTACGCTGCACAGGCTGATACAGATCTGTAAACGGGTGGCATCCAAATATACCAGGTCGAAGGTGCGTAAGGCATTGCCCAAAGATTTTTCGTATGTAATTGAAGAGCTGATTACAGAAAAGGAAGAGGTTCAGGATAAAGAAGCGTATTATAATTCTATTTTGAATACGATTATCCGAATCGGCAGTGCCAAGGAAATGATCATTGCCCTGAGTAACCTGATTCAGCGGCTGGTTATCGACCATATACATATTGTCGGAGACATATTTGACAGGGGACCGGGTCCGCATATTATCATGGACAGGCTTATGACTTATCATTCTGTGGATATCCAGTGGGGAAATCACGATGTTGTGTGGATGGGGGCTGCGGCTGGGCATAAAGCCAGTATCGCAAATGTCATCCGTATTGCGGCTCGCTATGGTAATCTGGATATGCTGGAAGAAGGGTATGGGATCAATCTGATTCCCCTTGCGAACTTTGCGATGAACACTTACGGGAATGACAAGTGCAGCTGCTTTAAGATTAATTATGATAAGGAAGAATATAATACCAAGGATCTGGAATGGGACTGCAGAATGCAGAAGGCAATTGCTATCATTCAGTTTAAACTGGAAAGCCAGGTTATCATGCGCCGTCCGGAATTTGAGATGGAAGACAGGCTTTTACTGGATAAGATTGATTATGAAGCAGGTACGATTCAACTGGAAGGTAAGGTTTATCCTTTATCTGATACGAATTTCCCAACGGTAGACCCTAAGAATCCTTATGAACTCTCGGCAGCGGAACAAGAAGTTATGGATCGGCTTCAATCTGCTTTTATGAAATGTGAAAAGCTGCAGAAGCATGTGCGGTTTTTATTTTCTCATGGAAGTTTATATAAAATTTTTAATTCCAATCTTTTATATCATGGATGTATGCCCTTGAATGAAGACGGAAGCTTTAAAAAGGTAAAGGTTTTTGGAACGGAATACAGTGGAAAAGCACTTTATGATATTCTGGAAATTTACGCCAGAAAAGGTTATTATTCGGTACTGGATAAAGAGGAACGGGAAAAGGGGCAGGATATCCTATGGTATATCTGGAGCAACGGAAACTCCCCTGTTTTTGGAAAAGATAAAATGACTACATTTGAACGTTATCTGATCAAAGATAAAGAAACCCATCATGAAGAAAAAAATCCATATTACCGATATATTGAAAAAGAAGAGACGGTAAACCGTATTCTGGAAGAGTTCGGGCTGGATATTACGCAGTCGCATATTATTAACGGGCATATGCCGGTTCAGCTTTCAAAGGGAGAAACACCGGTTAAATGCAATGGCAAGCTGTTGATTATCGATGGCGGATTTTCCAAGGCGTACCAGAAAGTGACGGGCATTGCAGGTTATACCCTGGTTTACAATTCCTATGGTCTGCGTCTGGTAGCACATGATCCCTTTACTTCGATGGAAGATGCTATTGCAAAAGAGACGGATATCCATTCTGAAAGTATGGTTGTAGAACAGGTGATGCGCCGCAGGCTGGTTGCGGATACCGATATCGGAAAAGAACTGCAGCACACCATTAAGGAATTGGAAAGCCTGTTGTCAGCATACCGGCATGGGATTATCAACGAGAAGATTTAGCAGTAAAAAATGGGGCTTCGCTTTTATGCGCAAGTCCCATTTTTGTTATAGTTTTATTTTTATGTTTTTGAATAGGAACTGTAAAATATATTTTGGGAGTAAAACGCTTTCTCTATTTTATCTGTGATTTTGTACAGAAAATATTGATAGATAATCAATATTATGATAAAAATAACATATAAAAACAGAGTAAATGAGTTAATTCAACTGGAAACTAATGAAAACAGTTTCCTAAAAAGGAGGAAAAACATGAAAAAAGGGTTAAGTGTATTTTTATGTGCTGCTATGGTAACAGGAACATTGGCTGGATGCAGTTCAGTCAGCAGTAATACGAGTGAACAGCAAAAAGAAAATACGGAGAATACGCAGAATACGGAGAATAAGGAGAATAAGGAGAATAAGGAGAATACAAAGGACACGCAAAATACAAAGGTTACGGAAAAAATGGAATCTGCCAGTGTGAAAATCTGGCATGACGGTGATGAGGCTATCATGAAGACAATTCAGGATACAGTCAATAAAACCCTGGAGAAGAATAAGATAAGTGTGACATTTGAAAAGAAAACAGGATTGACAGATCAGATAAAGCTGTATGGCAATGATGCTGAAAATGGACCGGATATGTATTTATATGCCCATGACTCCCTGGGTACCTTTGTTGAGATGGGGGTCCTGGCTCCAATTACCGATGTGATCGGCAAAGAGGAACTGGAGAATCTACTGCCAATGACAGTAGAGGCCGGTGTGTATAAAGAAAAGCAGTATCTGCTGCCAGTGTATTTTGAAACACTGCTGTTCATGTACAATAAAGATCTGTGGCAGGGGGATATTCCGGATACTGCGGATGGTATCTATGACTATATGAAGGCAAATACAGATACCGCAAACGGTACTTATGCATTAGTGAACCAGCATTCTACCGCATATAATGTATCTCCGTTCATCAATGGTTTCGGCGGGTATATTATCAATGAAAAAGGGGAACCAGGATTAAATGTCAAAGAGACAAAAGAAGCAATTACCTATAATAAAAAGTTCGCGGAGCTGGAGGCAAATGGAGATTATAATACGGTGACGACACTTTTCAATGATAAAAAAGCGGCAGCGATTATCGGCGGACCCTGGCTGGTTTCCGGTATCAAAGATGCAGGAATTAATCTGGGTATCAAGTCTCTGTCGGATATCAAACTGCCAAATGGAAAAGCGCTGGCACCTTATGCCGGAATTCAGGGAGTAGGTGTGATGGAACATGCGGTAAAGGATAAGAAGGATGTGATCGGAAAAGTCTTAACGGCAATGCTGGATGTGAATCTGGGCATCGCCTTGGCTAAGGATTCAAACTGTGCGCCTGCCAATGAAAAAGCTTATGATGATCCTGACGTAGCAGGAAACGAAATGATTACAGCAATGAAAAAAACCGCTCAGACGGCACAGCCAATGCCGAATATTCCGGAAATGAGTGTTATGTGGGGACCTGCGGAGTCTCTGCTGGCAGCTGTGAATAAGTCTGGTGAAGATGTAGACCAGGCAGCAGATAAATACCAAAAAGAAGCGGAGTCCGCTATTTCCGATATGAAATAAATGCAGAGTGGGCAGTGATGTCCACTCTCTTATATTAGAGAGCTTGCCGAAAATGTATAGGTTGGTGGAAAAGGAGTCAGAGATGAATAAAAAAAGAAAATTACTGCCGTGGCTTTATTGTACACCGGCAGTAATCTTAATCGGAGCCATTGTCGTCTTTCCAATTTTATATACCGGATATATATCCCTAACGGATATGAATCTTTATCATTGGTTTGATTTTAAAGTTATCGGCTTAAAAAATTATGAGCGGGCATTGTTAAAAATTGATTCCGGATTTTTGTCTGCTCTTTTTACAACTATTATCTGGACTGTTATGAATATGGTAATACAGGTTGGGGTGGCTTATCTGATCGCCTTAGGATTAAATGTTAAGGGATTAAAGTTAAGCAGATTCTATAAAACCCTTTTGATGTTCCCATGGGCAATGCCTGCATATGTATCCATTCTTTTGTGGCGGGTGGGAATGTTTAATACGGAGTTCGGGTTGTTTAATAAGGTACTTGCAGCACTGGGGATGCCAAAAGCTGAGTTCCTTTCTCAAAATGTTCCGGCATTTTTGTCTAGTATGGTTCTGAACCTGTGGATGGCACTGCCGTTTATGATTATGATGATTGACGGGGCACTGCAGAGTATCGACCAGAGCTATTATGAAAGTGCAAAGTTAGATGGGGCAGGGCCGTTGAAACGCAATATTTATATAACGATTCCGGCATTAAAGCCAATTATGGCGCCGGCTGTCATTATGACCACCTTTACCACTTTTAAGCAGTTTGATATTATCTATCTGCTGACAAAGCAAAAAGGTTCCCTATCCGGTGCAACGCTGGATACTATTATTACCTATGCCCATGAAAATGCTTTTGTCTCCAATAATTACGGCCTTTCTTCCGCCGTATCAATCATTATATTCGGGTTTATTATTCTGTTTTCGTTTTTTACAAATCGTGGGTTAAAGGAGGAAGTGTGATGAGCAGACGTAAAATGAAAAATATTCTTGGCTTATCCATATTAAATCTCGTATTTATAATTTTGTGTTTAACCGGGCTTGTTCCAATCCTGTATGCGCTGTCGCTTTCCTTTAGCAATGGGTCTGCGGCACTTTCTTCCGGACAGTTTTTTATCCCGCAGGAGTTTACATGGGAAAACTACCATTCCATACTGGTTGATGAGCCGTTTCTTCTGTGGCTGAAAAATTCTGTTGTCCTGAGTGTGGGAACCATGATATTTGCCATGGGGACGGCGGTAACAGCATCCTATTCTTTTTCACGTTTCCGCTATAAAGGAAGAAAACAGATCCTACGGCTGCTTTTACTGCTGAATGCTTTCCCGCAGATTCTTTCGATGTTTGCAATTTTCCGTCTGTTTAAGACATTCCATCTTCTGAATTCCAATATCGGTCTTGTAATAATCTATGCAGGATCCATGAGTATATTTGCGATTTGGAATATGAAAGGGTATTTTGACACGATACCGGTGGAGATTGAAGAGGCATCAAAGATTGATGGCGCCAGTAATTTTCAGTTACTGTACCGGATTGTGCTGCCACTTGCAAGACCCGCAATTATTGTGACTGCGGTAATGGTTTTGATTTTTGTTTGGAATGAATATCTTTTTGCTACCACATTTATGATGAATGCGGATCATTATACCCTGGCAGGAGGACTGTATCAGCTGCAGTCAGGTGATTACAGCAGAAGCTGGCCTTTGTTTTCGGCAGCAGCAATTCTGGTATCTGTTCCGATCTTAGTAGTTTTCTTCTGTATACAAAAATATATGATATCCGGATTGACAGCCGGAGGAGTGAAAGGTTAGGTGGTTCAAATGGAGAAAAGTGCAATATTACATATTCCCCAGTCACAATATGCATTTGTGAGAAGCGGGAACGTTTTAACAATAAGGCTGCGCTCAAAGGCAGGGGACTTAACAGAATGTTCCTTTTACTATGCCGACCGGGCAGATATGCATACCCCGGTAAAGTTTACATATCTGCCTATGAGAAATGTTCTTAGGGATGCCCTTCATGATTATTATGAAGTGACCTTTGAAAGCCCTTATCAGAGGGTTTGTTATTATTTTAAATTAGAAAAAGAAACGGAATGGACCTATTACTATGGGGAGGGATTTACCAGGGAGTTAGCAGATCTGGAGATCGGAGACCAGATCGTGGAGGGACGCAGTGAGTATTTTCAATATCCATTTATGCTGCGTCAGGAGGAACAGCAGATTCCGGAATGGTTTCGAAATGCCGTGGTTTATAATATATTTCCCGACAGTTTTGCGAATGAAAAAGAGAATTTAGAAATCCAAAGCCGGGAGATCCTTACGGAAAGCGGTAACAGAAGTAAAAACCGCCTTGGAGGTACGATCAGAGGAATTCTGTGGAACCTGGATTATATACAGGAGATGGGTTTTAACTGCATTTATCTGAATCCTGTTTTTGCGGCGGGAGAGTATCATAAATATGATATCTGGGACTATTATCATGTAGATCCCTGTCTGGGTACGGACGAAGACTTTGGCTGTCTTGCCGACGAGGTGCACAGACGAGGTATGCATTTGATAATAGATGGAGTATTCAATCACTGCAGCTGGCATTTTTTTGCATTTGAGGATGTGGTGCAGAAAGGGGAAAAGTCCATTTATAAGGATTGGTTTTACGAGTTAGAATTTCCGGTTGTACGCCCGTTAGATGATGAAATCCCATCTTATGCCTGCTTTGCTTATGAGAAAAAAATGCCGAAGCTCAATACGGCAAATAAGGAAGTGCAGCAGTATTTTGCCGAGGTAAGCCGCTATTGGATTGAAAAATATCATATTGACGGGTGGAGGCTGGATGTGGCAAATGAGGTGTCTAAAGAATTCTGGCGATTTTTCAGACAGACGGCAAGAGAAATAAATCCGGACATTGTCCTGATCGGTGAAGTGTGGGAAAATGCCCGGGTCTGGCTACAAGGTGACATGTTTGATTCCGTTATGAATTATGAATTCCGGGGGCTTTGCCGTGACTTTTTTGCATTGGGGAAGACGGATGCAGATACCTTTGCTTCTTCTATGGGAAAAATGTATTTCCGATATCCGGACAATGTATCCGGCTGCCAGCTGAATCTGCTGGACAGTCATGATGTACCGCGTTTCCTTTCACTGTGCGGAGGTGATCTGAGGAAATGGAAGCTGGCATTTCTGGTATTGGCATTCTATCCCGGAATACCAAGTTTATTTTATGGGGATGAAAAAGGAATAGAGGGAATACGGGAGTTTGCATACCGGAGTCCCATGAAATGGGAGGAAGGGGATGAGACAGCTGCTTTTGTAAAAGAAGTGCTGCAGATCAGGAAGAAGTTTATTAAAAGCAGTATGAAGGCAAGATTATATGTTTCAGAGAACCATGCGAATCTGCTGATATTAGAGCGGAGTGGTGAAAATGAAGCAGTGGAGATACGGATGAATACCGGAAGGGATTTATTCCTGGAAGAACAGGAAGAGTTGACGGATTTGTACGGTGAAGGGAATATAAAGGGAGGCATTGGGGCCTTCGGATTTATGATTAGTCACCGGAAGGGAACTCCTGATTAACAAGTTTCAAAACGGCAGCGTTGTGGTTAACGCTATTACTTGCCTCCGGATCTTCGGTACCAAAATACCGGCTTGCCCTGTTGGGATCATATACATTGTAGCCGTGATAAGCGGTCGGCCACTGTTTGCCGGAAGCATCCGGTACTCCCCAGAGCTGTGGGTCCGAAACGGGAGAGATCCAGATGGCAGTGTAGCCCATGTCTTTTATGTAGGGGATTTTGTCTATAATACCCTGCCAGTCACCACCATGCATATACCGGAAATCATCCTGGCTGTTTTCGGTATAGCGAAAAGCCTCTCCGGCTGCATTATTACCGGAATCCCCGTCATAGAACCGGTCTACCATAATCTGATAGATGGATTCGCCCCTGAGGGATGTGGCTGCAAAGGCATTTGCGGGCAGTAATGTGACTGAGAGTAAAAGGATGCTCAAAAAACAAAACAGGTAACGACGCAGCTTTTTCATTTTACTTAATTTCATACTCTTCCTCCTTTTTTGGGAAAACGATTTACTGGATTTGTTACAGCGGATAAAACAAATTGCTTAATAAAATCTTACATATCATGATATATATGTGAAATTATACTATAAACTTTGCAATGATCAATACAAATTAAGGCAAAATGATTGAATAAATTAGGAAAGCGCTTTATCATATAGATAATTATATAAAATAAGCACAGGAGGTGCATATGAAAATAACAATAAAAGATGTGGCAAGAGAGGCGGGAGTATCCATTTCAACAGTTTCCAAAGTAATCAATGACGCTCCCACTATTTCAGATGCCACGAAAATCCGTGTGAAGGAGATCATGGAAGAACTGCATTACCAGCCGAATTCCCAGGCAAGTAATTTTGCCAGGCAAAAAACGAACAATATTATATTTTTGACAAAGCTGGAGCCGCGCATTGCTTTTTCCAATCCCCATATGTTCGAAATTATGTGCGGGGTACAGACCATACTTGGAGCGAAGTCCTATAATATGAGTTTTACAGGAGCGAGGAGCAAAGAAGAGGCACTTTCAATTGCAAAGGATGCCATTGCCAGAAAACGTGCAGACGGAATTGTAGTCCATGGGTCCGCCACATCGAAGGAACTGGCTGAATTGCTTGTAAATGAAGCATTTCCCCATATACTGATCGGAAAACCCAGATTTCGAAGCCCTGTGTGCTGGATTGATATCAATAACTGTATCTCAGGGGAAATGGCGGCAACGCACCTGGCGGAGTATGGATATACCAGGATTGCCTTTGTGGGGGGAAGAAAAGAAGATGAGATATCCACAGACAGGCTGCTGGGCTTTACTTCGGCAATGAGGGAAAATGGGCTCAGCGTGCCGGAGCATTTTATCAAACATGGAACCTACACCAAGGAAAGCGGCTATCAGCTTACAATGGAATTATTAGATGCACCTGACAAGCCGGAAGCGATTATCTGCGAAAACGATAAGATTGCTTACGGTGTAATGCAGGCTCTGGATGAGCGGAAATTCCGGGTACCCGGGCAGATGTCCGTCATCTCCTTTGATGACTTTCCGCTATCGCATATGATTGAGCCGCCTATGACGGTGGTGGACATTGATGTTTACGATATGGGAATTCAGGCAGGAAGGCTTCTGCTGCAAAAAATCAGGCATCCGCTTCTCCAGGTCCAGTATTATACCACCCTTCCGAAACTGGTTGTCAGGGAAACAACATGCAGAAAAAAGACATTTTGAAAATTTGATAAAAATTTATCAATACCCTCTTCACAAATAGAAAATTTCATGTTATAGTATCAATAACAGTTATTGATATCAAATGAGTTTATAAGCATACATTAAAGGAGGATATTTTCATGTCAAATTGTAGTTCATGTTTCAGCTGCAACACCTGCAAAAGTGCAGACAAACCTTTGGAGGCTTTTATTAAGACATTACCCATGGAGACATCTCATCACAGAGTGGAATCCCAGTCTACAAAATGTGGATTTGGACTGCAGGGTGTCTGTTGCCGTCTCTGTGCTAACGGACCATGCAGAATTACCCCGAAAGCTCCAAGAGGTATCTGCGGAGCAGATGCAGATACCATTGTTACCAGGAATTTTTTAAGAGCAGTGGCAGCCGGAAGCGGATGTTATATTCATGTTGTGGAAAATACGGCTCTGAACCTTAAGAATACGGCACTTGCAAAGGGTAAGATCCGTTCGGAAGCGTCACTTCGGAATCTGGCTGAAGTACTTGGCATTGAAGGTGAAGATGTTTATGATCTGGCAGTAAAGGTTGCAGATGCTGTTCTGGCTGACCTCTACAAACCGGAATATGTGCAGATGGAATTGATTGAGAAACTGGCTTACGGCAAACGCCTGGATGCCTGGAAAGCACTTGGAATTATGCCGGGCGGATCCAAGTCAGAAGTATTCTCAGGTGTAGTAAAATGTTCCACAAACCTGAATTCAGATCCAATGGATATGCTGGTTCACTGCCTGAAACTGGGGGTTTCTACCGGTGTATACGGACTGATGCTTACAAATTTGTTAAATGATATCCTGTTAGGTGAACCGGAGATACGATTTGCACCGGTTGGACTTAACGTGATTGATACTGATTATATCAATATTATGATTACCGGACACCAGCACTCCATGTTTACATATATCCAGGATCGTCTGATTGAAGAGGACGTAGTGGCGAAAGCGAAAGCTGTGGGTGCAAAAGGATTTAAACTGGTTGGATGTACCTGTGTAGGCCAGGATCTTCAGCTTCGCGGTGCACATTATACGGAGATTTTTGACGGTCATGCAGGTAACAACTATACAAGTGAAGCAATTCTGGCTACCGGAGGCATTGATGCGGTTCTTTCAG
>NZ_JNGB01000066.1:0-14694 GCF_001029355.1 Robinsoniella sp. RHS | reverse complement strand
CCAAAACTTTCGTCTGATCATCAATAGTCTGTGCCGGTATAACAAAGACACTTCCATGATCTGCGGCTGCTGCCGTAACCGTTGGGATTTCATATGGGTATGCCGATGTAACCATGTAATTAAACTGATCTGCCGCAAACCCTTCTATTGATTCACCATTTACTTTTAAGTCTTCCAATGCCGCCGTTTCACCAACTGCAGCAACTCCGGTGTATACTTTTAACTCAGAAATTCCTACCGGTTTAGAACCACCTTCTTTTGGCTGGCCTTCCATCAGGATACGGATAAACTTCGCATTTACCGGATCGAAATTAACCGGATATTCTTTTGCCCAGTCCTCTGCTGCATCACCAAAATCATCTACGTGATCCTGATTAGCCACATTTGTCCAGGTTGTTCCGTCCATACTGGTCTGAATCGTAACCTTTGCAGGTTTCCTGGTCTGTCCGTCGGTATAGAAATGAATTCCGGCCTTTCCGATCTGAGCTGCTTGTTCAAATTCCAGCTGAACCCAGGATTCCTTCTTATCACCGTTTCCATTTACCCAGTTATTCCAGGATGGTGTTCTGGAAATATTGCCGTCATTAATATTGGAGGACATATTATTGTCATGGTTGTTGACATAGTCCTCTACATTATTGTAGGAAGCGGAAGGCTTGGGATATAACGCACTGCCCTCTCTTGTGGCAATATTTTTCGCATAGACAAGCTCCTCTGTTACCCTTACAATGGCTTTGGCACTATGCTTTTCGATCCCTTCCAGAGTTCCCTTAACTTCAAATTCACCAGTCTGAGCAACCTGTTCCGGAGCTATTGCGTCCCAGATCACATTTACTTTCTTCTGGCTGCCATCTGTATATACTAACTCAGCTGTATCCGGAAGCTGTGGTATTTCATTAACACCGGTAACGACTCTCACGTCTTTAATACCGAGAATTCCAATGATCGTAACTTTAATTTCAATCCGGTCACCGGTTTCAACCGTACCCGCTGCCTGGAATACACCTTCTTTTTCCAGAAGTTCTTTGGGAATATCATCCCACTTTACACTCAGTTTCTGTTTGGTTCCATCTCCATATACGGCTTCCACTTTTTCAGGCAGATTTACTTTTTCTCCCAGTATTGCAGTTACCGCTTTTGCATTGTATCCCAGAATCTGATCTGCCGGAACCTGTGTTTCTGTTGTAAATACATTGACTGAATCCCCTCTTAACCCTTCTGATGAAGCTGTCAGGGTGAAGCTGCCCGCATCTTTTGTGGATTGCACTAATACAACTGCTTTCCCGTTAAATGCTTTTCTCTTCCATACGCCATTTGTATCTTTATACCGCTCATGACTGGAAGCATCGCCGTTATCCACACCTACGATTTTTCCATTTCCGGATACATTGAAAATAACTTCATTATCCGCGGTGGGAACAACATTGCCATTTGCATCCGTGATATCCACTTCGATATAAGAAATGTCCCTGCCGTCTGCTGTAAGTACATTTTTTTCCGGACTCAGGCTGACCGATGCAGGATCGGTGGCACTGGAAACAACATCCTCAGCGATTTTCTGTCCGTCTTTGTCATATGCAACTGCGGTTAAGGTACCAGGTTCATAGTTCAGCCGCCATTCCAGATAAAGTTTTCCGTCTGCCGTCTGCTGATATTCCTTATCCTTATTGTCTTTTACTTCTGCAACATTTTTATAAGGTGTAACCGTCTCAAATGTCTTCTTCTGTTCAACCAGGGTTCCGATTCCGTCACTGGTATCTGATGCCGGTTTAAAATACAGTTCTACGGAACGTGCATTGGTATAAACCCGTACCGGAATTTTGCCGTCTCTGTCTGTTACTTTTGATTTCAGGTTATTGTCTTCCCAGTTCCAATGAGGCAGGATATGAACCATGGGATTTTCTTTTACGTCAGTCCACTGGCTCTGGTAGAGATAATAGGAATCTTTTGGAAGTCCTGCCGTATCTACGATACCAAAGTAAGAACTCTTAGGCGGTGTAGTGGTAGACTGGTTCCATGGTGTAGGTTCTCCGATATAGTCAAATCCGGTCCATACAAATTCACCAGCGATAAACTTTCTGTCCCGGTCTCTTACTAATGAATCCTGAGCCGTTCTTCCCCATCCTACACAATCCGTGTCATAAGAGGACTGCTGGTAAGGTATTGACGCACCGCTGTTGACAGTGTCCGGATGGGCATAAACACCGCGGCTGCTGGTAGCAGAAGCAATTTCCGAACCATACAGCGCCCACTCCGGTTTTTCCCTGTGCTGGGCATCATAGCGGTTCTCACTATAATTAAGTCCCGGTATATCTACGGCATCAAATACGGCTACCATATTGGAATTACCCAGATTGGAACTGGTATCGCCCATGTTTCCACGGAATTTGTCTTCTCCGATAGTTGTAGGTCTGGTGGTATCAATTTCTTTTACCCATTTCACAAGATTTTTGGCAGTCTGCACTCCCTGTGAACTGTTCGTTGTCCATATCTCATTTCCGATGGACCACATAATAATAGATGGGAAGTTCTTTCCCCGTTCTACCATATTTTTAATATCAAATTCTGCCCAGGTCTGTCCGGGTGCTGCATCCGGATGAGTTGCCTCCTTCGTAAAAAACCTGCCATAATCATAGGTTTTCTTACCGCCCTGCCAGGTGTCAAAGGCTTCATCGATTACCATAAGACCCATCTTGTCACAGATTTCAATCAGCTTATCATCTGCCGGATTATGGGTAACGCGGATAGCATTTACACCCATATCCTTCATAATACGCATCTGCCGCTCTATTGCCGTGTAGTTGGCAACTGCCCCAAGTGAGCCCTGGTCATGATGCATGCAGACACCGTATAGTTTCATCCACTCTCCATTTAGGTAGAACCCATTATCCGTAGTGAATTCCGTATATCGGAAACCGAATCTGCTTTCACTGGTATCCAGTACCTTGTCCCCTTTTACAATATCTGTCTTCAGATAGTAAAGATTTGGATCTTTTGTTGACCAAAGAGCAGGATCTGCTACTGCAGTGCTCTGGGAAACCGGCTGTGTATCACCGGAAGAAAGTGTTACATCTTCTGATGTCACAGGGTCTGTTACTGCCTGCCCATTCCCGTCCAATACCGTCTGGCGGACCTGTACGGTCTGTTCTTTACCGGTATCATTTTTCACCTTGGTAGTAACGTTTACCGTACCGGTTCCATTTGCAATATCCGGTGTAGTGATCTGCGTTCCCCAATGGTCCACATGAACTTTGTCCGTCACTGTCAGATGTACATCCCGGTAAATTCCACTTCCGGAATACCATCTGCTGGACTGCAGCTGGTTCACAACTTTAACGGCAATCACATTTTTGGTCTTGCCGTCGCAGACCAGCTCATCTGTAATATTATATGTAAATGGCATATAGCCATATGGATAGTTACCTATTGATTTTCCATTCACATAGGTGGTGCTGTTCATATAGACGCCGCCAAAATCAATGGAAATTTCTTTGTCCTTCATGGATTCCGGCAATACAAATGTTTTACGGTACCAGCCGGTTCCCCCATCCAGATATCCGCATTCCGATGTTGCAGGAGAATTGTAATCAAAATCAAATTCAATGCTCCAATCGTGAGGAAGATCCAGACTGCGCCAGGAAGTATCATCAAAATCTTTACTTTCTGCACCGCCTGGATCTCCCAATAAGAACTTCCAGCCATCGTTGAACAACATGCTTCTGTCGGTCTCATTCTCACTGGAAAGCAAGGATACTGCCGGTTCCGGTTCTTCCTTCGCAAAAGCTGTCATACTTATGCTGGAACAAACCATACACAATGTTAACCCCAATGCCACTAATCGTTTTTTCATGTTTTCCCTCCATCTTTTTGATTATTCATCTGAATATCTAATCTTACAAATATTCAAGTGTAAATCTATCTTACCAAAAAGTGTCAGAAAAACTCATATGATTTTCTTATCATTTTATTTGAATTTCTTAATTAAATTCGTTCTATATCCCTTCCGGTTCCTGACCGTGATCACAGCCTTCATGGTGGTGATGGTGTCCTTCATGATGATGATGTCTGTCATCCGTTAATTCAATCTCATCTCCGGCCATTTTCAGGATCGCTTCGATTTCTTCCGCGGGCATTTCAATATAAGCCGACAGTTCTTCCAGACTGACCTTTCTTTCCAGATCCTCTTCCAGATTTTTGATTGCTTCATTTAAATAATTTACCTGCTCCACTATCTGCTGGTCATCGTGCTTGAAATCCTTTTGTTCCTGCTCCGCATCATCTAACACCTGAATGATTTCCTTCTTCATATATTCACGATACTCCGAAAGGGTTTTCTGCTGTTTCAGCGCATCCATTACCAGAATCAGCCCCACATTCCCTTCCTGGATCAGATCGCTCTTTGGAAGCTGTGTATTGTTATATTCCATTACCAGATCATAGACATTTTTCAGGTTCTGTTCAATCAGACGGCTTTTCGCCATGGCATCCCCGCCTGCTGCCTGGTTAAAGAGTACCAGTTCCTCTTCTTCTGACAGTTGTTCGATATTGCTTGCCGCAAGATCTTCCAGATACATTTTTAAAAATGCATCTTCCTCTTCCTGAACCTGCCGCATTTCTTCCTCTGATACCTCTGTATCCTTAGCTTCTGCCATTTCAGGCGCAGTTTTTTGGTACCCTTCCACTGCGATTTTCTGGCTGTTTAAATATTCATAAATGAATTCATACTGTTCTTCTGTCAGATTTGCGTTCTTAAAAAACTCTTTTATTTCTTCTTTATTTAATACATTATTTTTTGTATCCGCATAAGCTTTTAATTCACTGAGCATTTCACGGAATATAATTTTTTCCTGCATATTTATTCCCTTTGCATATTGCAGGCAAGCCTGCAATACTGCCACAATCAAACAGGTTGAAAGAATCACATCGTGGCGTCCTTTCTGCATCGTAATTTTCTTTCAACCTTACACTCCTTTATCCGGTTTTATTTTTTCTCCAATACGGAAATGGCTTTTTGAAGCTGGTTATCTTCCTCATGGTTTAATACCACTTTCTTTTCCAGTGATTCATCCAGCTTCACCTCAACATCCGGATCAATGCCAACCCCATGGATATTATTTCCTTTTGGTGTATAATATTTTTCAATCGTTAACTTCAAAGTCGTACCATCACTCAATGCTTTATATCCCTGTACGATTCCTTTTCCAAAAGTAGTCGTGCCAACCAGAGTTCCGATTCCATAATCTTTTACTGCACCGGCAAATACTTCTGATGCACTGGCACTGTTTCCATTTACTAGTATAACCATTGGCTTGGTAAACTGATGCTCTGCATCAGATTTATATTCTTTTTTATTTCCATATTTATCTTCCGTATATACAATTAAGCCCTCGGGCAGAATCTGATCCAGCATCTTACAGGCAACCTGAAGCACGCCTCCCGGATTATTACGAAGATCAATAATGAGTTTTTCCATTGATTCGCCTTGTAGTTTTTCCAATGCATTGGAGAACTGCTTCTCCGTTACACCGTCAAACTCTGAAATGGCAATATATCCGATTTTATTATCCAGCATTTCACTGCTTACCGTAGGCATCTCTACTGCGCCCACTTTGACCTCTGCTTTAACTGGTTCTTCGCTTCCTTCTCTTTTTAATTCCAGATTTACCGTACCGTCTTTTTTCTCTTTAATCAGCGCAACTACCTGGTTCAGATCCAGTCCGCTGACGTCCTGGTTTTCCACTTTGTATAAGATGTCTCCCGGCAGAATCCCTGCTTCGGCAGCCCCAAACCCATCATAGCACCTGGCAATAGTGATCAGTTTAGTTACTTTATCCTGCATCATAACAGCACCGATGCCACTGTATGTACCTGCATTTGACTCCTGCAGCTGTTCCATCTCTTCCTTTGTATAATAATTGGAATAAGGATCTTCCAGCCCCTTCACCAAACCCTTGTATAACTGTGTCTCAACCAAATCTGCATCGGCTTCATTTAAATAATACTGGTTGATCACATCCTCTATCTCATCGATTTTCTTCAGGACTTTTCCGTCGTCTAATTTTAAAATTTCTTCAGACTGTTTCTCTTTCTGCGATGTCTCTTCCTGGGATTCCTGCCCGGGATCAAACAATTTACTGTTCACAATCTCACCGGAAATAAAATATGCTGCCAGTCCTAATACCGCAGTCACACACAACCCACACAAAAACCCCTTAAAAAACCGCTTGTCATCTTCCATTATCCGTCTCCTTTAAAAGAAAGATCTTGAAACAGTACCCTCCCCTGTTCCAAAACCTTCTGCATACTTGACACCTTGCATGTCGCAGGCTATCCTGCGATTCTGCCCCAAGAGTGTGTAAAAGCATATTTCTTTCACACTCTATCTTATTCCAGATTTTGTAAATTATTCATTCCCGCCATCTACACGCTCCAGGCAAAGGAAGAACCCTCTGTCAATTCTACCAGAGAGTTCCATATACCCTTCTATTAATAATCCTGAGTCTCCATATATTTCATATATTTTACAACCATCAAAGCAATCTTAAAGGTAATTGCATCTTCGAATACCCGCAGATCCAGTCCGGTACTTTTCTGAAGCTTATCCAGACGGTAAACAAGCGTATTTCTATGAATATAGAGCTGTCTTGAAGTTTCTGAAACATTCAGGCTGTTTTCGAAGAATTTATTAATCGTAGTTAATGTTTCTTCGTCAAAATCATCCGGTGATTTACCATCAAAGATTTCCCGGATAAACATCTTACACAGTGGAATGGGCAGCTGGTAAATGAGACGCCCGATCCCAAGGGAACTGTACGCAATCACATTTCTTTCACTAAAGAAGATCTTACCTACATCCAGTGCCATTCTGGCTTCTTTATAAGACCTGGATACTTCCTTGATTTCTCCAACAATTGTTCCATAGGCAATATGTGCCTTTTCCCGTTTTTCCAGTCCCAGGCAGTCAATGATACTTTTGGCCACTTTATCCATCTCCGGATAGCCTTCTGTATTCACCAGCTCTTTTACTACGATGATGCTTTTCTCGTCAACCGCAGTAATAAAGTCTCCGGATTTGCCTCCCAGGAAAGTACGTACATTCTCTAAAGAAGTATTATCTTTCTCATAACTGGTTTCCAGGATAAATACCACACGTCTTACATCCGTTTCAATATGTAGCTTCTTGGCACGGTTGTATATATCCACCAATAAAAGGTTGTCTAAAAGCAGGTTTTTAATAAAGTTATCTTTATCAAACCTCTCTTTATAAGCAATTAACAGATTCTGGATCTGGAAAACAGCCAGTTTCCCGATCATGTACACATCTTCACTGCTGCCATCTGCAATCAGCACATATTCAAGCTGATGCTCATCAAAAACCTTGAAGAACTGATGTCCAGCCAGCACCTGACTGTCTGCCGGAGAGGATACGAACGCCATTGCTGACTCCCTGTATTCCTCTGCCTCCGGAAATGTAGTTGCAAGCATGCTTCCTTCTGTGTCTACAATACACAGATCTACTCTTGCGATCGCCTTCAGACCATCGAGAGTATTTTGTAAAATTTGATTTGATATCACTAATGTCACTCCTTTTTCCCATAATTTAAGAAACCTGATAACGATTACGCTCCCACTCTTCTCCCTGTAAACGCTAATACTACTTGTATTCTAATATAAAACTACCAAAAAAGAAAGAGAAAAATGATACTTTTTTGTAAAAAAGTATCATTTTTCAAAATGACGCTCTAAAAAACCCAATCCAAGCACCTCTTTTGCATCGCTAACTACCACAAAAGCACCCGGATCTACGGATGCAACTCTCTCTTTTAATAGAATGATTTCTTTCTTAGAGACTACGCAGAACAGCATATCTTTATGCTCTCCGGAATACATTCCCTTTGCATCCAGTCCGGTCAGTCCCCGTTCTAATTCATTCATAATTTCATGTGCCACTTCATCCCTGAGGTTTGTAATAATAAAAGCAATCTTTGAATAATTAATTCCTTCTATCATATGGTCAGAAATCCAGGAAGTAACCAGTATTGCTATTATAGCATACAGGGCACGGCTGATTCCGAAGACATATGCACCGATCAATACGATAAATGCATCAATCACCTGCATGATCTGGACAATAGAATAATGGCGAAGGTAATTCTGTATCAGAGATGCAACCATATCCGTTCCGCCTGTTGTTCCCCTTGCCATGAACACAAGTCCGATTCCCACGCCCATAATCCCGCCGCCAAACAATGCGGAGAGAATATAATCTTCGTTCATTAATGGAAATACCGGCATAATATATAGCCAGAATGACAGGGTAAATGTCGCAAATAATGTCCGCTTTAAAAAACGAACCCCCTTAATTTTCATTCCCAGGATAAAAACCGGAATATTTAAAGCTATATTTGTGAGCCAGAGAGGTATGCCGCCCTTTAAAAACGGATCTGTCACGGCCTTCAGTAAAATTGCCGCACCCGTAAATCCGCCGGTTACCATATCTGCCGGCTCATAGATAGAGTTAATGGCAACTGCCATCAGTGCAGTTCCCACAAACATCATTAAATAATCAAGATATACCGGTCTTTTCCTGTGAAATTCCATGGGATTACTCCCCCTTTTCGCTCTGATATTTTGATACTTTTCTCTTAAATATCCTCTTTTCTATCAGTTTGCCCAAAAAGTTAACCTTTGATTCCACATTCATTAATGATGTTGCAGTTTGTCCCATTCCAATCCAGACTCTGGCACCCAGTTTCTGTCTGCACCCCATCAGAAATTCTTCTTCATAAGGGCTTGGAATTGCTGCTATGATAATGTCTTCCGCCGAAGCGTTCAGCAGATTTACGATGCTGTCTTCATCCTCCGTTGCATCATCCAGAGAAAAAGTACCCACGATATTTAATCCCCTGTGCTGCTTTTTCATATGCTTTTGAAAAATCAACCTTTCCGAATCTTTCTCTGTTAACAATGCGACTGTCTTATTATGTTCCATCGCATAGCTGCATATGCCTTTTAGAAAACTGTTATCTTCTATCTCTTCTAATGACTGTTTTAATTCTTCGCCGCAGACCTTCCAGACTTCCTTGTCTCCGATGATATTCAAATCCATCGTCCCCATCTTGTCTGTCCATCCCGGCTCTTTTACCGCTTCCACCAGAACATTTGCAAATATCATCCCTACCGTGCTAAGAGAATCTCTCTCCAGAAATCCTGCCA
Organism: Robinsoniella sp. RHS; assembly: GCF_001029355.1. Classification (NCBI taxonomy): domain Bacteria; kingdom Bacillati; phylum Bacillota; class Clostridia; order Lachnospirales; family Lachnospiraceae; genus Robinsoniella; species Robinsoniella sp. RHS. The sequence goes on along the minus strand of NZ_JNGB01000066.1, from coordinate 5,478 downwards.
CTTTGTTCACTGCTTCTTCTACACTGTCATTATCGATCTTAATGCCCAGTATTTCTATATTCTCATTCATCTTATCACCTACTACCTTAAATCCGATTTAGCAAATTGCATAATCCTGCATCGTAAAACAATGATAACAGACTTTACTTTTAATTTCAAGCAATACCTATTTTGTTAACATGTAATTAATGAATGTGTAATTTTTTTCTCCAGACTCTAAACAATTTCCTATTTCAAATCATAAAATTTTATGTTAATATTTATATATTGTATTTTCGCCTGTCTGCCCTTTTACAGGTGTGATATATACTTATTTTACCTGCCTATAGAATTTATTCTAAATAATAATAAGCGGAGGAAAGAAAATGATCTACAATGACATTAAGAAACTGGTTACCTATGGACTTCAGACGGGACTGATCGAGGAGACAGACCGCATCTACACTACCAATGCCCTATTGGAGTTGCTGGAGATGGAAGAATACGATGAACCACAGGAAGATTACACTGATATTAACTTGGAAGAAGTGCTTTCTAACATCATGGATTATGCTTACGAACATGGTATTATGAAAGAAAACAGCGTTGTATACCGTGATTTATTTGATACAAAAATTATGGGACGTCTGGTTCCGAGACCCTCGGAAGTTGTAAAGAAGTTCCTGGATCTGTATGCAAAAGATCCCAAAGCTGCAACCGATTATTTCTATAAATTAAGTCAGGATACTGATTACATCCGCAGATACCGCATTAAAAAGGATATGAAATGGGAAACCCCTACTCCTTACGGAGATCTGGATATTACAATCAACCTTTCCAAACCGGAAAAAGATCCTAAGGCTATTGCTGCCGCAAAACTTGCAAAACAGAGCGGATACCCAAAATGTCTTCTCTGTCCTGAAAATGTAGGCTATGCCGGAAGAGTGAATCATCCTGCAAGACAGAACCACCGCATTATACCTGTTACTATTAATAACAGCCAGTGGGGATTCCAGTACTCTCCTTACGTTTATTACAATGAGCACTGCATCGTATTCAATACCAAACATATCCCTATGAAAATTGAACGGGATACCTTTGGAAAACTTTTGGATTTTGTTAAACAGTTCCCGCACTATTTTGTAGGATCCAATGCAGATCTTCCGATTGTTGGCGGATCTATTTTGAGCCATGACCATTTCCAGGGCGGCAACTATGAATTCGCCATGGCTAAGGCTCCCATTGAATCCTCATTCAGCATAAAAGGATTTGAAGATGTCACAGCAGGAATCGTAAAATGGCCTATGTCTGTAATACGTATCAGCTGTACCGATGCCGGCCGTATTATTGATCTGGCTGACCACATTTTAAATGCCTGGAGAGGATATACGGACGAAGCGTCTTTCATCTTCGCAAATACAGAAGGGGAACCTCATAATACCATTACCCCAATAGCCCGTAAACGCGGTGATGCATATGAATTAGATCTGGTTCTGAGAAACAACATTACTACAGAGGAACATCCTTTGGGTGTATATCATCCTCATACAGAACTTCACCATATTAAAAAAGAAAACATCGGACTGATCGAGGTTATGGGACTTGCCGTTCTTCCGGCACGTTTGAAATCAGAAATGGAACAGCTTGCAGATTATATTACTGCCGGTAAAGATATCCGTTCCAGCGAGGATCTTGAAAAACATGCAGATTGGGCAGAAGCATTTTCTGCAAAATATGAAAAAATCGATGAAAGTAATGTCAAACAAATCCTGAACGATGAAATCGGTCTGGTATTTATGAAAGTTCTGGAGCATGCCGGAGTCTACAAATGTACAGCAGAAGGCCGGGAAGGCTTTATGCGCTTTATAGGTACTCTGTAATGCCAAGAACCGCACTTATCACCGGGGCTTCCAGGGGCATCGGACGCGCCATTGCCGTAAAACTTGCCAGCGAAGGATATCAGGTTATTATTACCTGTTTGAAGAATGACCGTCTTTTAGAAGAAACCCGGAATATCATTGAACAAACATACGGTGTGACCTGTTTCCCCTTTGTGGGAGACATGGGCGACGCAGAAACTGTAGGAAACCTTTTTTGTGAGATTACTTCCCGTTTTCAAACGCTGGATGTAGTTGTGAATAACGCAGGCATCTCCTATGTAGGACTTTTTACCGATCTGTCTCCTGCAGAGTGGAACCGCATTTTGCAGACAAATCTGTCTTCTGCCGTTTACTGCAGCCAAAAAGCAATTCCTCTGATGCTTTCAAACAAGAGAGGTAAGATCATTAATATTTCTTCCGTTTGGGGATGTGTTGGAGCTTCCTGTGAAGTTGCATACTCTGCAGTAAAGGGCGGGCTGAACTCTCTTACGATGGCGCTGGCAAAAGAACTTGCACCCAGTAATATCCAGGTGAATGCCATTGCCTGTGGAGCAATTGATACGGAAATGAATCAATTTTTAAGCCAGGAAGAGCGTGCCGCCCTGATTGAAGAGATACCTGCGGACCGTTTTGGAAAACCGGAAGAAGTTGCCGATCTGGTGTACGATCTCTGCCGGAGCCATTCCTACCTCACCGGTCAGGTCATTAAGTTTGACGGGGGCTGGATTTAGACCAATCGTTAATCCTAAAGAACAACTGTTTGAAGCGTAACGATTCGAGGAGTGCCAAAACCGGCACTCCTCTTCTTTAACTTATTTTAAGGTATATGTTTTCGTACCGGAATATTTACCATAGTAAATTTTAGATCCAACTTTACGATATGCCCGAACCCGGAAGCTGTATTTCGTTCCTTTCTTCATTTTATTAATTGTTGCACTTGTCTTGCTTGTTGTTTTTATCTGCTTATAGCTGCCTTTTCCCGACTTCATCAGAATCTGGTATCCACTGGCTGTTACTTTCTTAAAAGTAATTTTCACTTTTGATGAGCCGGTTTTTACAATGCTCTTAATGACTGCTTTCTGTGGTCTGGCCGTTGTCTTTTGAACAGAGGATACGGTCCCTATTCCTGCTTTATTGATTGCCGCCACTTTCACACTGTATCTGCTACCTGCTTTTAATTTTTTGATTGTAAAGCTGTTACGGGAAGTATTTCCTGCTGTTCTCCACTTGCCGTCTTTGTAAATGTATATCCGGTAACTTTCTGCATCTGCCGCTTTATTCCAGCTTATTTTTATAGAATATACTGCACTGCTGACTTTTAATCCCGTAACCTTTGCTGGTTTTTGTACCGTAACCGGAATCTTAACATTTACTTTACAGGATGCAGCCTTTTCTCCTTCTGCCGTTGTTGCAGTTACAGTTACTGTACCATTTGCAGCTGCTGTAACAACTCCCGACTGGCTTACTGCAGCAATTCCCGTATTAGAGGAAGTCCAAAATACGTTCTTGTTTGTGGCATTATCCGGAACTACCGCTGCTTTCAGGCTGACTGTCTCCCCTTTTGCAGTCAAATTTACTTCTGTTTTGTCCAATTTCACTCCCGTTACTGCTATATGAGGAGCTTGTATTTCAACCGTTACAATACAAACCGCTGTAAATCTACCATCTTCTGTTGTCGCAATGACTGCAGCCTGTCCATTACTGCGGGCTGTTACCAAACCTTCCTGGCTTACCTGGGCTACCTGAGGTGCCGTTGTAGTAAAGCTTACATTTTTATTTGCAGCATTTTCCGGGTTCACGGATGCCTGCAGCTGAAGGGTTGCACCTTCTTTATCCAGCCGGACAATTTCATGACTTAAGCGAATACCTTCAACCCGGATCGGAATTTCTACTTTTACCTTACACTCGGCTGTGAATGCTCCGTCTTCGGTTGTTGCCATTATGATTGACTCTCCATTGCCAACTGCTGTAACGGCTCCGTTATCATCTACTGTTGCAGCTTCCGTATTCGAGGACTCCCACAGTACATTTTTATTGGTTGCATTTTCCGGCATAATTTGTGTGGTTAAATTTAATATTTCATTCTCTTTTGTCAGCACTGCTTCCGTCTGGCTTAAGGCAATCCCTGTCACCTCCACATTTTCAACCGGAATCTCTACCTTAACTTTGCATACAGCTTCAAATCCCCCGTCATTTGTGGTTGCTGTGATAACAGTCTCTCCTTCTCCTGCAGCAGTGACTACACCCTTTTCATCTACCGCCGCTGCATCCAGATTGGATGAGCTGTAGGTTACGGTTTTGTCCGTGGCATTTTCCGGTATTACTACAGGATTCAGGGATAGCTTATCTCCAAAACCATTCAGCACTGCCATATCCGGTTCCAGTGATATTCCGGTCACTGCAATCACAGGTTCCGGTATCTCAACGGTTACTTCACAAACTGCTGCGTAGCCTCCATCCCTTGTGGTAACTGTGATTACCGCTTTTCCATTTGCTACAGCTGTGACTATTCCATTTTCATCCACAATCGCTGCTGCTTCGTTAAAGGATTTCCACAGTACATCCTTATTGACTGCATTATCCGGTTCCACTTTAGCATTTAGCTTTAATACTGCGCCTGCTTCTGTCAATGTTGCGCTATGAGTATCCAGAAGGATTCCCGTTACTTTCACAGGAGCTTCCGGTATATCTACCGTTATCTTACATTGGTCTGTAAATCCGCCGTCTTGTGTAATTACTTTAATATCAGCTGTGCCCTCTGCAACCGCCGATACCATTCCTTTTTGGTCTACGGTTGCCACATTTTCATTTGAGGAAACCCAGTTAATATTTTTATTGGATGCATTTTCCGGTGTCACAAGCGCCGTCAGCAGCAAGGTATCTCCTGTTTCCAATCGTGCTGCTGCCTGATTCAGTTCAACCCCCTCTGCTTTTACAATTCGCTCAAGCTGGTCTATAGCATCCTGAAGCTGACTGCATGTATCCGATACCTGTGCATTTCCGGCTTCTTCTCCTTCCAATACCTGTTGTGCAAGCTCTGCTGCTGCCTTTAAAACCGCAAAGCTGTCTGCCGTATAGTCACTTTCTTTATAAGATGAAACGGTGTCATACAATTCCTGCAGTGCCGTTTTGTCTATTATTTCACTTTCTGTTTTCTGCACACGGAAGGAATATATTTCTATATAAGCAGAACCAGCACTTGCATTTTTTCCATTTTGCTTTACGATGATCTTATAGGTATCATTCGGATTTAATTCTTTAAATTGATATAATAATACATCGGTTCCTCTGTTTGCCGTATAACAGTCCACCATCTTCCGAGAACCTTCTACCACTACCCCTGCCTTGTCTACCACACTCACATCCGCAATACCATGATCACTTGCCGTTACTCCGTACCATTCTATGGTATTTCCTGAAAATTCAAATTCTGCATAACTATCCTTAACTGTTGTATCACAGGATTGTGAATTTTCCCGGACAGTCCAGTTTCCGGTGCGGTTAACAGCATCGTCGTTTCCTTTTGTAATCAATGCATACTCTGCTTTTTCCAATGACTTCTGTGCTTCATTCAATGCTTTTGCCAGTGCATCTGCCTTGTCCTGGGTCAGTTCTTTTG
>NZ_JNGB01000065.1:0-36340 GCF_001029355.1 Robinsoniella sp. RHS | reverse complement strand
CTTCCAAAGTGGATTTAAGCGCAATTATCAATAACCCCTTTGTAAAAGAGGGAATGAAAGTGACCTTTGACCCGGCTCAGGTTTACAATTTTGAACTGGAGAAAACAGCGGATGAGAAAATTCTGGTAAAAAAATTAAATGGAGCGCTTTCGAATAAGCAGAAGAGAAGCATTGAAGTAGATGTAATCAATACAGACCGCTCTTTTGGTACGATATTTGGTTCTGAAATCACGAAAATGTATCCGGAAGGACTGGAGGAAGACACCTACACCGTGAAATGTAATGGAGCAGGGGGACAGAGCTTTGGGGCATTTATACCAAAGGGGCTTACCCTGGAACTGGTAGGTGACAGTAACGATTATTTTGGCAAAGGGCTGTCCGGCGGCAAGTTGATTGTATATCCTCCTAAGAGTGCGAAGTTTAAACAGGACGAAAATATTATTATTGGAAATGTTGCCCTCTATGGAGCAACCAGTGGAAAAGCATATATTAATGGTGTGGCAGGAGAACGTTTCTGCGTGCGTAATTCTGGGGCGAAAGCGGTAGTAGAAGGTGTTGGCGATCATGGATGTGAATACATGACAGGAGGCCGTGTTGTAATTCTTGGCAATACCGGTAAGAACTTTGCAGCAGGCATGAGCGGCGGTATTGCCTATGTACTGGATGAAAACAGCGATTTATATAGGAAGCTGAACAAGGAGATGGTTTCCATTGATAAGATTACTTCCAAGTATGATGTCCTGGAACTGAAAGAGATGATCAAAGATCATACCGCCTACACCAATTCCGAAAAAGGAAAAGAAATCCTGGAACATTTTGAGGATTACCTGCCGAAATTTAAGAAGATCATTCCCAATGACTACAATCGGATGTTGATGAAGATTGTGCAGATGGAAGAAAAAGGGTTAAGCAGCGAGCAGGCACAGATTGAAGCATTTTACGCAAATACGAGAGGATAGGAGGGCAAAGGAATGGGAAAACCAACAGGATTTTTAGATTTTAAAAGAGAGACCAGCGAGACGGTACGACCAAAGGTCCGGATTAAGAATTTTAATGAATTCCACGTTCCCTTATCCAGGGAAAAGCAGAGGCTTCAGGGCGCCAGATGTATGGCATGCGGTGTTCCGTTCTGTCAGTCCGGCATGATGATCGGAGGGATGGCATCGGGGTGTCCACTGCAGAACCTGATTCCGGAATGGAATGATCTGGTATATACCGGAAGCTGGGAACAGGCATATCACAGACTGGCGAAAACGAATTGCTTTCCGGAATTTACGGCAAGGGTATGTCCGGCACTATGTGAAGCGGCATGTACCTGCAACTTAAATGGAGAGCCTGTGGCTACGAAAGAAAATGAGTGGGCAATCATTGAAAATGCATTTGAGATGGGCCTGGTGGTTCCAAATCCGCCCAAAGTCAGAACCGGAAAAAAGGTGGCAGTAGTGGGAAGCGGACCTGCCGGACTTGCAGCGGCAGTACAATTGAACAAAAGGGGGCATAAGGTTACCGTATTTGAGAGAAATGACCGCATCGGAGGACTTCTTCGATATGGCATACCGAATATGAAACTGGATAAGTCGATAATAGACAGAAGGATTGCTATCATGGAGGCAGAAGGAATCGAGTTTGCTGCCAATACCAATATTGGTGAAGACATCAAGGCGAATGCTCTGCTAAAAGATTATGATCGTGTAATTCTGGCATGCGGGGCATCCAATCCCAGGGATATCAACGTCCCTGGAAGAGATTCCAAAGGGATTTATTTTGCAGTCGATTTCTTGAAGGCCACAACGAAGAGTCTGCTGGATTCAAATTTTGCGGATCAGAACTTTGTTTCTGCAAAAGGAAAGAAAGTGATGGTAATCGGCGGTGGTGACACCGGCAATGATTGTGTTGGTACGGCAATACGACTGGGGGCGGCATCCGTAATCCAGCTTGAAATGATGCCTAAGGCGCCGGATACACGGACTGCTGATAATCCATGGCCCGAATGGCCAAAGATCTGCAAAACAGATTACGGGCAGGAAGAGGCAATCGAAGTGTATGGGCATGATCCCCGGGTGTATCAGACTACAGTTACGGAATTCGCTGCCAATAAAAAAGGCGAAGTATGCCAGGCGAAGATCGTAAAATTAGAAAGTAAAAAAGATGAAAAAACCGGACGCATGATGATGGTGCCGGTTGAGGGAACCCAGGAAACAGTAAATGTGGATTTAGTTTTCATTGCTGCCGGATTCTTAGGTGCACAGAAATATGTTACTGATGCATTCAAGGTGGAATTAGACGGACGTACGAATGTGGCAACGCAGCCAGAGCAGTATCAGACCTCCGTAAAGCATGTATTTACGGCTGGGGATATGCACAGAGGGCAGTCTCTGGTAGTCTGGGCAATCCGGGAAGGCAGGGAAGCAGCAAGAGCAGTGGATGAATCATTGATGGGGTATACGAATTTGTAATTTTATAGATTCCTGAATATAAGCAGGCAGGAGGCATGATAGAGAAGAGCTGCTTAAAGATGGATATACGAGCCTGATTTGTTATGGGATTGCTTTTTATAAGAATAATTGTAAGATTTTGAAAGCAGAAAAAGAAATAGTTTATAGAAAAAGAAATAACTGGATAAATAATATAAAAAAAAAGCCATGAAGGATGATGCGATGTTATCTCAAAATCCTTCATGGCTTTTTTAAATTTACACCCAATAGATAAATATCTACTGAACAACAGCAGTTTTCTTTATTTTACGAAGCATTCCCGTTACAATTACCATTACAATCGGAAATACCATGGCAAACAGCAGCCCGCTCTTTAAGCTGTCATTAGCCAGATTGGATACAACACCTACCAGACCCGGACCTGCCGCACAGCCGATATCTCCGCCCAGTGCCAGAAGTGCAAATAAAGCAGTTCCGCCCTGAGGGCAGTACTGGCAGGAAAGACTGAATGTTCCGGGCCACATGATACCTACCGACAATCCGCATAATCCGCAGCCAACCAGAGACAGCAATGGGTAGGGTGACAGCGTGGCAAGCAGATAACTGATAATGCACAGGAACCCGCTGGCTATAATAAACTTTTTAAGCTTGATTTTTGCACCAAATTTTCCGTAGAAAACACGGGAAACACCCATTAATACGGCGAAAGCGCAGGGACCCAGCAGATCACCCAGGGTCTTGGATACTTTAAGCCCTGATTCTGCAAACAGGGAAGCCCACTGTGACATCGCCTGTTCCGATGCACCAGAGCAGATCATCAGTATCAGAAACATCCAGAAGATCTTCATGGAGAAAAGCTTTCGGATGGGCAGTGACTCTGCTTCGGCTTCTACGGTATGTAATGGCACTTTGCTGAAGAAAAATGCATTGAAAAATGGGATGATCGCCCAGAATATCGTCAACAGATACCATTTGCTGATACCCACTGTTACAAAATACAAAGTGGATATAATAACAACACTTACATGTCCCCAGCAATAAAAGGAATGCAGCAGGCTCATAGCGGATGCCTTCTCGTCACCCGGCAGAGATTCTACAATCGGGCTGATTAGTACTTCGATCAGTCCGCCGCCGATGGCATTAATTAATACAGCTACAATCAATCCAGCATAGGCATTTGAAAAGAGAAAAGGAAAAACGCCCATACCGACAAGTCCGATCGTACAGCAGACATGTGCGGCAACAGTACAGATACGATAACCGATTTTGTCAACATATTTGGCAGCCAGAATATCCACAAACATCTGCATAGCAAAATTGATGGAAATCAAAAGACCGATTTTCTCCAGTGATATGGAGAACTGCGACTGGAACGTGACAAATAAAAGCGGTGCCAGGTTGTTGACGATGGCCTGCGTAATATATCCGAGATAACAGGCATTTCGTGTGTGTTTAAAATGAAGTGACATGACTTCCTCCCCAAGTAGTATAAAATTTTTGCTCTTTATCGTGGCAATGTGATAGCATTATATCATTGGAATTGGAAAAAGGGAATCTTTATTTATAAAAAAATGAGGAAAGTTTTCAGGCATTAACTACTACTACCTTTACGCCGTTGTTCTGCAGAGTTTCCATAAATTCTTCCTGGATGCCGGAGTCTGTAATGAGTGTATAGCCTTCCTTTAGCTGGGTGAGCTGTACGAAACTCTTTTTGCCAAACTTTGTAGAATCGGCAACCACTACAATGTGCCTGGAAGATTCCAGTACGGCAGTAAAAGTACCGGCTTCAATGTAATTATAGTTATATATGATTCCGTTTTCATCAATGGTGGCGGCACCGATAAAAGCATAGTCAAAAGAAAAACTGCGTATCATATTTTCAGCCACATGCCCAACTGCATTAAGGGAGGGCAGTATCAGCTGGCCTCCGATTGAAATCACCGTATAATCCGGGTGATTTGCCAATACCTGGGAGACACTGACATTATCGGTTACCAAAGTGGCGGATCCCATTGTGTAGTTCATCTGCAGGGCCATACAGTAAAGTGTGGTGCCGGATGCAATATAGACAGAGTTACAGCCCTGGCCAAGACTGGCGTTGCGGAGATATTCCGATGCGGCATTTCCAAGTGCCATTTTCAGGTCGTGATGGTTGTTCAGCCTGGTCTGGAAAGGAGCATCACTAAATAGGGCAGCAGATGCCTGAACCAGGGTAGCGCCTCCATGATGGCGGATTACTCTTTTGTCATCTTCCAGTGCCTGCAGATCTCTTCGGATTGTCATATCTGAAACGTGAAATTCCGTACACAGTTCTAATACACTGGCAGTTCCATCGTGAAGACGCATGTATTCCATGATCTGGTCTGTTCGTTTATTTTTCATAGGGGGTTTACGTTCCTCTCTTTTTATTTCCCAAAACAATATTTTCAAACATTTGAAGACATTATAATATGATACAGAAGAAAATACAAGAGTATTCCATGAAAACATGTTTGAATTCGAAAATAATCAAACAAAAATATGCTAAAACAGCAGATATTATACGTTTAATAACGAAAAACAAACAAAAACATGTTTGAATATGAAAAGTAAATAACAGAAATAAAACAAAATGTGCTTGACAAATAGACCTGGCTGTGATTATATTATGATATAAACATAACGAACATAAATCAGACATTTATTAAACATGAATTTTAGCAGAGATTCCCATAAAAATGATAAAATACTGTAAGAAGCGGAATCCGGTTGGCACGCGCAAAAAAGGCGCAGAATAGGAGGATATTATGCCATTAGTTACAAGTAAGCAGATGCTGTTAGATGCTCAGGCTGGGAGATATGCAGTTGGGGCATTCAATGCGGAGAATATGGAAATGGTTCAGGCAATTATCGCAGCCGCAGAGGAATTAAAGGCACCGGTAATGATTCAGACAACACCATCTACTGTTAAATACGCAAGCCTTGATTTATATCTTGCTAATGTAACGGCAATTGCAAAAAAGGCAAGTGTTCCTGTATGTATGCACCTGGATCATGGGAGCAGTTTTGAACTGGCGATGCAGGCACTGCGCACCGGATATACATCCATTATGATCGACGGATCACACAGCGTTTTTGAAGAGAATATAGCCCTTACCAAACGTGTGGTTGATGCCTGTGCACCTTCGGATGTGCCGGTTGAAGCAGAGCTTGGAAAAGTTGGCGGTAAGGAAGATGATCTGGATGGCGGAGCCGGCGGCTATACCGTACCGGAAGAAGCAAAAGAATTTGTAGAAAAAACAGGTGTCGGATCTCTGGCTGTTGCAATCGGTACTGCTCACGGAGTTTACTCCGGAGTTCCAAAACTGGATTTGGACCGCTTAAGTGAAATCCGGAAGCTGGTGTCTATACCGCTGGTACTCCACGGTGCATCCGGATTATCCGATGAAGCGGTGCAGGAAAGTATCAAGCGCGGTATCTGTAAAGTGAATTTTGCAACGGAACTTCGTATTGCATATACAGACGGAGTGAAAAAAGTACTGGCAGATGCGCCAGATACCTTTGATCCGAAAAAATATGGTGCTGCAGGACGTGAAAATGTAAAACAACTTGTAATGAACCGCATCAGAGTATGTCAGAGCGACGGAAAAGCCAAGTAAGCCGGAATTCATAAGATGGCTGAAAGAAATATAAAGAGAGAGGAAATGCCACAGATTATTTTCAGCCTGTTTAAAAGTGGCAGTGTCACAAGTATACCCCAAATGCAAAAATGAAAACTTACATAACGCAAAAGGAGTTTTTTGCTTGTGATACAAGTGGATTTGAATCATGAAAGCAGGAGTAGTATATGCAAAAAATGATATTCGTTATGATGATATCGAGAAGCCGTCAGCAGGACCGGGAAAAGTTCTGATAAAAGTAAAATATACCGGTATCTGCGGTTCTGATGTACCGCGGGTAAACGCAGATGCATGTCATTTCTTCCCAAACGTATTGGGACATGAATTTTCCGGAACAATTGAAGAAATAGGTGACGGAGTCACTTCTTTAAAACCGGGAGACCGGGTGGCAGGAGTTCCGCTGGTTCCATGCATGAAGTGTGAAGACTGTCAGAAGGGAAATTATTCACTTTGTAAACACTACAGTTTTATCGGTTCAAGAGAATATGGCAGCTTTGCACAGTATGTGGTAGTACCGGAGAAAAATGCAGTAAAATTTGAAGATGAAGTAAGCTTTGAGCAGGGGGCATTTTTTGAGCCGGCAACCGTAGCTCTTCACGGGCTGCAGCGATGTGATTATACAGGCGGTAAAACAGTTGCGATTCTGGGCGGTGGAACAATCGGGATGCTGACGATGCAGTGGGCAAAGATATTTGGCGCCGCAAAAGTAGTGGTTTTTGATATCGCAAAAGAACGTTTGGATCTGGGAATGCGTTTAGGTGCAGATGCAGTTATCAATACACTGGAAGAAGATTACATCGAACAGGCAATGTCATTAACGGATGGCAAGGGATATGACTATGTCTATGAAACAGCCGGGAATACCATTACCATGAAAATGGCATTCCAGCTGGCAGCAAACAAAGCAGAGGTCTGCTTCATAGGTACACCCACCAGAGAATTATCTTTTACAGTCAGCGAATGGGAAAATATGAACCGCAAAGAGTTTAAGCTGACCGGCTCCTGGATGTCTTACAGTGCACCATTTCCCGGCAAAGAATGGGAACTGACCGCACATTATTTCAAAACAGGACAGTTGAAATTCGATGATTCTTTTATCTATAAAAAACTGGGACTCAGCCAGATAGCAGAAGGGTTTGAGATATTTAAAACACCCGGTGCGGTTAAAGGTAAGATTTTGATTGACAGTGAATCCTAGAGGGGGTTTCAAAATGCTTTCTGGCAGTTGTGCGTCACACTTTGTGGGAGATTTGTCCCGCATTCAGGGTGCGTACGGGCTACGTAACCTGAATGCGGGGCAAATATGCCGTAACGTGTGACGTGCAGATGGCGGGAATGAATTTTCATACACGCTCGAGTACATAACATTTATATTTAACTGAAGGGCTGTGGCTATATGCACAGCCTTTCTTATAGGAAAAATTTAAAAGTGAGACTTATACGGCATATACACGGAATGGGAGGAAAATATGATCACAACAGTGACACTCAATGTAGCAGTTGATAAAGCTTATGTAGTAGATGAACTGAATAAGGGAGAAGTTATGCGTGTTAAAACCTGCTCCAATACAGCAGGGGGGAAAGGGCTGAATGTAGCCAAAGTAGCAAGGCTTTGTAAAGAAGAGGTGCTGGCAACCGGTTTTGTAGGAGGCTACAATGGTGCTTATGTGGAAGAACTGCTGGAGGGATACAAGGTAAAGAGCCAGTTTGTGCATGTAAAAGGGGAAACCAGAAGCTGCATTAATGTTCTGGCTGCTGACGGAAGTTCTACAGAATTTTTGGAACCGGGAGAGCCCATTGAGCCTTCAGAAGTGGATGATTTTCTCCTTCAATTTGAGGAAATCGCTAAGAAAAGCGATGTTGTTACGATATCAGGAAGTGTACCCAGGGGGGTAGATATTAGTATTTATGGAAAACTGATTGATTTGGTAAAGACAGCAGGACATAAAGTAATTCTCGACACAAGCGGAAAGTTGTTAGAAGAAAGTGTAAAGGCATGTCCGACTATGATCAAGCCAAATGATGATGAAATTGAAGCATTGTTAGGTGTTCCGGTTACAAACAGGGAAGAGATTATTGCAGGTGCCATAAAGCTTCGGGAAATGGGAATTCCAATGGTAGTAGTTTCTCTTGGCAGTGAGGGGGCATTATTGGTAACAGAAGAAGGTGTTTATCAGGGGAAACCGCCAAAGCTTGAAGTTGTAAATACGGTAGGATGTGGTGATTCTATGACAGCAGCATTTGCCGTAGGATTATACAGAGGTTATGATTCAGAAGAAATGCTCAGATATGCAGTGGCAGTATCTGCTGCAAATGCTTTAACCATGAAGACAGGAAGCTTTTTGGAAAAAGATTTGCAGGATATACTGCCACGGGTAGAAGTGAAAAAATTATGATAAAATAAAAATATTTTAAAAAAACTGTAATGCATGGATCATGCCTGCGGTTCCGATGCTGTAAGCAGCAATGACCCATGGTTTTCCAAGAAGTATAATTGTTGTAAATTTCTTCCAGTGCATACGTGTGAGTCCTGCGATAAAACACAGCAGGTCGTCGGGAGCAGCCGGGAGGAAAATTGCAAGCATGAAAAAGATGTCAAATTTCTTTCCTTTTTCCAGCCAGGATGCATATTTATCATAAGTTTTTTCATTTACAAATTTTTTGACAAAATCAATTCCGTATCTGCGGGCAATGATAAATGCAAGAATGGAACCGATACACATGCCAATGTAGCTATAAACAAATCCCATAACGGGTCCGAATACCAGTGCGCCCACAATACAGGTTACAAATCCTGGAAGTACTGGTATCACTACCTGTAATGCCTGTATAAACATAAATACAAGGGGACCCCAAAGTCCAAGAGCTTTGATAAAAGCAATCAGAGATTCTTTTGATTCAAAAATGCCTGCGCGGTACCCATACACTGCAAAAATGATACACAGGACGATCGTCAGCACGGTAATCATATTTGTTATAAGGGGAATGTGATTCTTTAATTTTTCAGCCATAGCGGATCTCCTTGTTTCGTTTTTCTTTATTTTTAATATTAGCTTTTGTTTTTTTAAGACAGAATATGTGAATGTTATTTATTAAATATAGAATATATCATAAATGTTAAGAAACTCTGGATGTAATTCTTAAAAAATTCTGACAAAGTTGTAAAGAATCTAATAAGTTTCTTTGGAGAGCGAAATGTTCTAAGAATGGAACTAATTCCATTGCATCAAAAGTGAAAAAAAAGGCAAAACCCCTCTGAACAGTAAAAATACTGGACGGAGGGGTTTTGCCTTATATAGGAAAATGATTTATTGACAGCAACCAGAATTAATAAGAAAAAAAGATAAGTAGAAAGTATAAATTTCCTATTGACATTTTTCACGTTTCTACCTATAATGCAATTAAAGGTATCGTAATTTAAAACATAGTTTCATAATATAAAACTATACATAAAGCCAGATTATATAAATAGGAGGAATAAAATCATGAATGAAATTTTAAAAGAGATTTCCAGGATGGGAATTGTACCGGTTATTGCATTAGATGACGCAAAAGATGCAAAACCACTTGCACAGGCACTTTGCGAAGGAGGGCTTCCATGTGCGGAGGTCACATTCCGTACGGCAGCAGCAGAGGAGTCTATCCGCATTATGGCGCAGGAATTTCCGGAAATGTTAGTAGGAGCAGGAACGGTTCTGACAACGGAACAGGTAGACCGGGCTGTGGCAGCAGGAGCAAAATTCATCGTAAGCCCGGGACTGAATCCAAAGGTTGTAAAATATTGTGTAGATAAAAACATTCCGATAACACCGGGAACGTCCAGCCCTACAGATATTGAGCAGGCTATTGAATTAGGATTAGAAGTAGTGAAATTTTTCCCGGCTGAGGCTTCCGGCGGACTTGCTAAGATAAAAGCCATGGCAGCACCTTATGTAAATATGAAGTTTATGCCTACCGGTGGAATTAATGCAAAAAATCTGATTGATTACTTAAACTTTCCGAAAATTATTGCCTGCGGCGGCAGCTGGATGGTAAGCAAAGATATGATTACAGCAGGGGAATTTGACAAAATCAGAGAGATGACCAAAGAAGCAGTGACTGCAATGCTTGGATTCGAACTGGCTCATGTTGGAATTAATGCAGCAGATAATGATGAGGCTTCCAGTACAGCGGCATCCTTTGAGAAGATCTTTGGATTTACACAGAAACCGGGTAAATCTTCTGTCTTTGCCGGAAGTGCTGTGGAAGTAATGCTGACACCTTATCTTGGAAGCAACGGCCACATCGCAATTAAGACCAATTATATAGACAGGGCAGTTTACCATTTAGGAAAACAGGGTGTCTCATTTAATGAAGAGTCAGCAAAATGCGATGAAAAAGGAAATCTGAAGGCAATTTATTTAGAAGGTGAAATTGGCGGATTTGCAGTACATTTAGTACAGAAATAATCTGCTGATATATTTGATGCTTGATGATACAGATCACTTAATAAGTGACAATTATAGTGTGAGTTTTTCAACACAGATTTTTAATATAAGAGATTGAGTTAACGGAGGATATTAGAATATGAGCAAGAAAGTAATCACATTCGGAGAGATTATGTTAAGACTGGCACCGGAAGGATATTATCGCTTTGTGCAGGCAGAAAATTATGGAGCAACTTACGGCGGAGGTGAAGCTAACGTTGCAGTTTCTCTTGCCAATTATGGTTTGGATGCTGCCTTTGTCACAAAGCTTCCGAAACATGAAATTGGTCAGGCAGGAGTAAATTTACTTCGCAGATTTGGTGTTGATACTTCTTATATCACAAGAGGCGGAGACAGAGTAGGAATTTATTTCTTAGAAAAAGGTGCAAGTCAGAGACCAAGTAAAGTTATTTATGACCGTGCGGGTTCTTCTATCGCAGCAGCAACTACTGCAGATTTTGACTGGGATCAGATCTTTGAAGGGGCTGAGTGGTTCCATTTTACCGGTATCACTCCTGCATTGGGAGACAATGTAACGGAAATTTGTCTGGAAGCCTGCAAAAAAGCGAAAGAAAAAGGTATCACCGTAAGCTGTGATTTGAATTACCGCAATAAACTCTGGTCTAAGGAAAAAGCAGGCCAGGTAATGGGTGAGCTTTGTAAATATGTGGATGTATGTATTGCGAATGAAGAAGATGCCAGTGATGTATTCGGTATTAAAGCAGCTAATACAGATGTAACTTCCGGAAAAGTAAATCATGAAGGTTATAAAGATGTTGCAAAACAGCTGGCCAAAAGATTTGGCTTCTCAAAAGTAGCAATTACCCTTAGGGGATCTATCTCCGCAAATGACAATAACTGGGCAGCTATGCTCTATGACGGAACAGACTTCTACTTCAGTAAGAGCTATCTGATGCATATCGTAGACCGTGTAGGCGGCGGTGATTCCTTCGGCGGCGGATTAATTTACGCATGCTTAAATGATTTTGCACCACAGCAGACGATTGAATTTGCAGTTGCAGCAAGCTGTCTGAAACATACTATAGAAGGTGACTTCAATCAGGTATCCGTAGACGAAGTTATGAAACTTGCAGGCGGAGACGGATCAGGACGTGTGCAGAGATAGTAAATGCAGATAAAGCAGTGGTTTGAAATATGTGACACTGTGCATGATGCTATGATGAAATAAGCTATGAAAACATCATCTGTGCATTTGGCAGATTAAGGTGTATAAATAGATAAATCCTAAAATGTAAAATGAAAGAATAAGCATATAATTATTTGCCGATTATGTGCTTATTCTTTTTTCTTTTTATTTTAAATACTTTCCACTTCCTGTCTGTTCGCAAACAGCGTACAGCCCCCTTGATGAATGTCTGCTTTTTCTTCAATAGCCCTTACCTTTTCAAAGAAATCTGACTGAAGTACTTCTACAAGAGAAGACTGGGTCAGGTTTAGTTTAGAATAGGGAGAGAAAGGACATGGCTCTGCACCGCCTGTGGGATTAATATGGAAAAAGCCCCGTCCTGCAGCAAGACAACCGCCCATGGATGCTTCATCGCCGGGAAATGACAAGATAATCATTTTCTGACAGTCAGATTTTAAAGCATTCACGCTTGTATTTAATAATTCAAGGTCGGTATCTGATAAAATCAGTGATTCTGTTCCTTTTTCTACCGGTACAAATTCTACATAAAAGATGATACCGCAGCCTTGGTTCTGAAGATCGTCAACAAATTGTCTGCTGGTTACGAACTCCACGTTGTTGTGTGTAACAGTGATTGAGGTACCATACAATATATGGTGTTTCTTAAGTGCGGACATAACCTGACAGAGTTTTTCCGCAATTCCAGCGCCTCTCCTCAGATCGGTGTCAGCAGTGGTTCCCTCAATGCTGAGTACCGGGATCAGATTGCGGGTCTTATGGAAAAGTTCTATGTATTGCTCGTCTATCAGCGTACCATTTGTAAAAACTGGAAATATAATGTCGGGATAATTACTTGCTAATGTGAGGATGTCTTTTCGAAGCATAGGTTCTCCTCCGGCGAGCAGTATAAATGATATTCCCAAATTATTTGCCTGGTTAAATATATTTTCCCAGTGGTGAGTGTTCATTTCAGAGAGCTGTTCATGATCACTGCACGCTCCCTCTGCTCTTGCATAGCATCCGGCACAGTGGAGGTTGCAGCGGGATGCGATACTTGCAATCAGAAAAGGAGGTACGTGGATGCCTTTATTTTCGTGCTCTGCTCTTATTTTTGCATTTTTTGTAAGCTGAGGTGTAAAATCCGTTATAAAACGGCGGTTTTTCTTATCGGTTAAATAAAATTTCGCTGCAGTGCGGGCAATAGACAGGATGCCTGTATTCATAAACAAACTGATATCCATAACGATTCCTTTCAATGTGGGGTGCAATAGAGAAGTTCAAACTGGTCGATATGCTTCTCTAATAATTGCAATGCTTCGTCTTCTAGTTCGGGATGATTATCATACTGGCTTATAAGTAAAAAGATAGGTGAATAAAAATTGAGAGCCAGCATCTTGGGATCTAAATCTTTAAAATAGTTTTGTTTGATCATCTCAGCAAATAATTGTGTTTGAAAATCCAGGGGCAAGCGGAAGAAAAACATATGAAAAGTCTCACCTGCTTTGGTACTTTTAAATTGCTCAATGGTTAACATTCTGCGGAATTTAGAAGCTTCCTCAGATTTCAACCAGAATAAAAACATGGATTTCGTCATCTCCTTTAAGGGATTCAGCCCATTATTAATATAGGCGCCTGCCACCTCGGACAAATCGCCCTCAGGAATATTAAATTCCTGTGCTACAATTGCGTACTGGCCTTCGATCCGCTTAATAATCGTATCAAAGATATCCTGCTTATTCTTAAAGTGCCTGTAAATGGCACTTTCACGAATCCCAACAGCTCCGGAAATTTCCCTTACGGATACACCATCATATCCATTATCAGAAAACAGGCGAAGAGCTTCTTTCAGGATCAGTTCTTTTGTGTTACGTTTTGGCATGATACTCCTTTCTATACAAAAAAAAGTTAACGGATGTTCACATAATGGTATTATAGTTAACGAGTGTTCACATGTCAATAGTAAAGTTAAAAAATATTTGGGTTTAGCTGAGGAAGGGGACGCTTTGTAGTTGGAGATAGTGTTCGAAAAGAGAAGGGGGCGGACCATGGCAGGCATTTGGATGGCTTACCGCAGAACTGGCATTTTCTAACCTTGCCGGAGCGCTTTTTGGCGGCACGCGGGCATTCGCTGTGAAATCCTGATGCATTTCGCAGCTCACTGCCCGCTTAGTATCCGATGGGAGCCAGTCGAATACTATCCACCAAAAAACACTCCGGCAAGGTAAGTAAATGCTCAGATCTGCTATACGCCATCCAAATGCCTGCCATGGTCCGCCCCCTTCTCTTTCCGCGCACTACCTTTATCTACAAAGCGTCCCTTAATCAGCTAAACCCAAAAAAGTATTGACGTCCCCCGCTTTCTATGATATATTACAACTAATTTAGAGCAGTAACGCTATTTCTACTGCATCTTAGAAAGAACGAGGTATCTGTAAGAATATGATTATTTGAGGACTGGATGAAACTTATGAAAAGTAAATGGATAATGAAGGCTAAGGAAAAATTAGTCTTATTTATTGAGTTTACTCTGTTCAGTCTGAATCTATGCTTACGGATCATTTATGATAATATTGAACAAGTTACAAAGCGAGACCGTTACTCTGGAAGTTGGATAAGAGTATGCGGCAGTTTGTATTACAGGTTCATTTTGCCTGCTTGTTTTCGTACGCTGATTTCCCTGCTGAACAGAGTGTTTAGGAGGGATTTTTTTGTTATTAAAAGTAAAGAATTTAAAAAAAGGCTATGGGATTCAGGACTTGTTCTGCATAGACCGGCTTACGATTGAAGAAGGAGACCGCATTGGACTGGTGGGTTTAAACGGCGCAGGAAAAAGTACGTTACTGCATATCCTGTATGGAAGTGAACATGCAGATGAAGGAGAGATTAACAGATACTGTGAAATTGCTATGATTGAACAGTGTCAGGAAGAGACGGAAGATCAGCAGAACCAGGATGTCAGCCCCCAGCTGCTCAGCCATATGCAGATTAAAGGTTCTGCCTGCAAAAGCGGCGGGGAGAAAACAAGACAGGCCATTGCGGCGGCTCTATCACAGGGGAGCAGGCTTCTGTTCGCTGATGAACCGACAACCAATCTGGACGTGAAAGGAATTGAAACGCTGGAGAAAATGCTCATGGGTTACCGGGGGGCCTTTGTATTGATTTCCCATGACCGGTATCTGCTGGACAAAGTGTGTACCTCTATCTGGGAGATTGAGGAGGGTAAACTTCGTGTGTTCCCCGGGCGCTATTCCCAGTGGAAGGAACAGAAAGAACGGGAACGGGAATTTGCAATGTTCGAATTTGAGCAGTACCAGCAGGAGCGTAAAAGGATTACGATTGCCATGAATCAGGTGAAGAATGAAGCATCCCAGATGTTAAAACCACCAAAGCAGATGGGGCACAGTGAGTGGATGCTGTATAAGGGTGTGGCAAGAGAACAACAGAAAAATGTTCAGAGCAGAGGCAAAGCCATGGAAAAACGCCTGGAAAAGCTGGAAGTCAAAGAAAAACCAAAGGAATTGGCACCGGTTGTCATGAGACTGGGCATGGATAATCCACTGTCCGGGAAGACGGCAGTCAGGATACAGGGGCTGACGGTTCAGTATGGCAAGAAGTTGGTTTTGAATGAAGCAGATCTGACATTGAAAGCGAATAAATGTACCGTTATGATGGGGGAAAATGGAACCGGAAAGTCTACACTGATTAAAAAGATTATGGAACATCATCCTTCTGTGTATGTGAATCCGGATGTTAAAATAGGTTATTTTTCACAGGAGCACGAAACACTGGATGTGAATAAAACTGTTTTGGAAAATGTAAGGGCTGATTCTAATTTAAAAGAGCATGTGATTCGCTGTATTCTGGCAAATCTCTATCTCACCGAACAGCATATTCATAAACCGGTTTCCGTATTATCCGGTGGTGAACGGGCGAAAGTAATGCTGGCAAGGCTAATGGCATCGGATGTAAATGTATTAATCCTGGATGAACCTACGAACCATATTGATATGTATACTGCGGAAGCGCTGGAAGGACTGCTGGATAAGTGGGAGGGGACGATGCTGATCGTCACTCATGACAGAAGTCTGGCAAAAAATGCGGCGGACCGTTTGGTATTTCTGGAAGATGGAAAATTAGAAACATTCGAGGGAAACTGGGAAGCGTATGAGCAGGAAAAAGAACGTGCATCCAAACGGGGAGATGTGCTGCAATTGGATAAGACGCTGCTCAGTATGAAGATGGCAGAACTGAGTATGCGCCTGAGCAAGCCTAAAAAAGGCGATAATGTGCTGAAAATAAAAGAAGAGCTGGATCAGGTAACGGAAGCCTATTATCAGGTAAACCGTTGAGATATAAAAAAGACTGCTGTCAGAGGCGGTAAAAAATAGCATGAAATTATAGGAAGTAAATGAAGAACTGTATGGCATTTGTGGAAGATGGATTATTTCCGGCTTCTGCATCTGTACATACAGTTTTTTATTGAAAAAATCTATGGAATTTATACATTTTATATGGAATGTGAGATGGGTATTTGACAGGTATTATGGTATAGTGAAAATAAACTGGAAATAAACTGGAAATAAGATGAGAGGGTGGCAAATTTTATGTTACGGGTAATGTTGGTGGATGATGAAGTGTTGGCACTTGAATTTTTAAGGGAAGTTATTGACTGGAATCAATACGGATTTCAGATTGTGGGACAGGCGCTCAATGGAAAACGGGCATTGGAGTTATTCCAGAAAGAAAATCCGCATATTATCATTTCGGATATTAAGATGTCTGTAATGGATGGGTTGGAATTGTCGAAGAAGGTGAAGGAGATAAATCCCCACACCAAGATTATACTGCTGTCCGCATATAAGGACTTCGAATATGCCAAAAAAGGTATTCAGTATGGTGTTTCCAATTATTTGCTGAAGCATGAAATTAGCGAGGCGACCCTGTTGGGGGAACTTGGAAAAGTAAAATCTGAAATCTACAGGGAAGAAGAATGGCAGCAGGCGAAAAAACGTTATTTCTTAAAGAATATTATATATGATGCCCCGAAAGAAGAAAATAGGAAAGAGGATACGGGAGTGGGGAATCAGCTGTTTATGATTATGCTGCAGTTCAACAAGCCTCTTTTTTACGATGATGGAAAAATAGAGCGTCAGCCTGCAGGCTTTCATACAATTATGGATAGTCTGCGAAAAGAACCGGTATCTAAAATAACTTATGTAACGGATGTACAGATCAGTGAAGATAACTATCTGGTTTTATATAATGCGGATCAGGTACGCAGTGAATATGAAGCAGAGGAATTAATTTATCAAAAGGCATTATATACAGAGCGGGTGATCAGGGAATTAGGGAAAGGGTTTTATGGAATCCTTTGCAGCAGGAGATTTTCACACAATCAGGTTGCAGCTACATTCCGTGAGCTTTCCAGGAAAATTCGTTACAGTCCATTTATGAAGCAGAATAAATACTACTTTCTGGATCAGATACCAGCGGGAGATCCGGACGAAGAGGTGGAACTGTTAAAGGAATTTGAGCTGCTGGATTGGAACTTAAACCAGGCAGAGGATGAGTGGAGCAGCGGGCTGGACAGGATGTTCCAAACGTTATGCAGCCCTAAATGGAATTTATCTGCACTTAAGAACTTCTTATCAACCTGGCTGTATTATGAAAAGAAATGGGGGGAAAAGTTTCGTTTGGTTTATGATGAATGTAAGCAGGAATGTTATACGGTTGACCAGTTAAGTGAATACTGTGTATCCTGCTGCAGGAGGATATGTACCGAAATGCAGCAGGATATAGAGAACTCCTATTCCGTAAATGTCAGACAGATCATAAGTTTTATACAGGATCATTTCCGGGAAGAACTGACGCTGGATTACATAGGAGCAAAATTTCAGATGAATGGTGTTTACTTAGGGCAGCTTTTTAAAAAAGAAGTAGGAACTACCTTTCTAAAATTTCTAACAGACTATCGCATCAGCCAGGCTAAGATAATGCTGGAGGATGGGCAGTATCAGGTGGCAGAAGTGGCTGAGCGGGTGGGATACAAGACAAGCCAGTACTTCAGCCAGATTTTTTATAAATATATGAGCATGACGCCGCAGGATTATAAAAAATGGGGGAAACAGGGTGGCAAAGAAAAGCTTAAAGAAAAGAATACTGACTAAGATTGCATTTGCATTAACAGCAGCCACAGTTGTAAGTACCATTGTGGCCTATATCTATTTCAGCCGGATTGTACGGGAGCAGAAGATTCACGATGAGCAGATTAAACTGCGTCAGATTGTAAGTCAGCTGGATTTTATGGTGGAAGATATACAGAACTTTACGAGAAGTATTGCAATTGACCAGACAATTCAGGAGAATTTGAATAAAAAAACATATAAAAATGAATTTGACAAAACCAAGAGGAGATTTGAAGTAGGAAAACAACTGGTATTTTACAATTCCCTGCGGAATTATATCGGGGTTTCTATGCTGAAAGGGACGAATGGGTTATATTACAGCAGCAGGAACTTAATGGGAGACGTTTATTTCCAGGAGAAGTTTGAACTGGAAGAGATTCAGGAGTACGAGGCGAGGGATGATATGGTATTTTCAAATCCTTATTATAGTATTGAATCGGAGATCTCCCAAAGTGTAATCTGTTATAAAACGGTGATCCGTGATATGAACAGTGCATCGGAGATTCTGGGAGTCCTGTATCTGGATATTTATCTGAAGTATTTTACAGATCAGATTGCAAATTATGCGAAGGATTATGAAAATGTATATTTAACGGGAAATTCCGCAAATATCTTATATCAGAAGAAAATAGAAGAAAAGGAAAGCGGTTATTTTAGTGAACATACGGAAAGTAACCGGCAGAATGTAGAGAAAGTGGAAAAAGGATATTTAATCAGGGAAGATATAATAGCTGCCGGATGGAGTGTAAATACTTTTTTGTCTAACAAATATCTGTGGCAGCAGTCAAAGTTTGTGCTGGACTTTTTTCTGCTGTTTTTTGTGATTTCCATTACCCTTCTTTTGGTGATGACATCCAGGATATTAGAAAGCATGATACACCCAATTACCCGTTTGACAAAGGCCATGGAGCAGATGGAGTACGGGGAGTTAAGAAGTGATTTATCCATTCATACCGGCGATGAGATTGAGCTGCTCTACCGGCGTTTCCGTGAAATGCTGGCAGAGATTCAGCAGTATATGGAGGGAAAACTTGAGGACGAGCATCAGAAGAAGGAAATGGAGTTTGATATTATGCTGTCCCAGATTAATCCCCATTATCTATATAATGTTTTAAATACAGTGGTCTATATCGCTGTTGCTGAAAAAAATAAAAGGATTGTGGAAATCGTGAATGCGCTCATACATACCCTGCAGGAAACGCTGAAGGTGGGGGAAAAGAATATTTATATAACCATAGAAAAAGAGATCGAGTTAGTGGAATGCTATCTGACGATTCAAAGATATCGTTATCCCGATGTATTCCAGGTGGAGATTTGCTGTGAAGAGGAATTGAAGAAATGCGTGATTCCGAAGACCTGCATTCAGCCAATTGTAGAAAATGCTATTTTGCATGGAATCATTCCGGGTGAAACAAACGGGGTGATAAGGGTCAGGATTCGAGAAGCAGAGGAAAAAATCCAGATCACAGTGGAGGATAACGGCGTCGGAATGGATTCTGATAAAATCAGAAAATTTATGTCTGGTGAAGCATTGGAAGAAAGAGCAGAGGAGCGCAAACACATTGGCATTACGAACATAAGAGACCGGATCCGGTTTTTATATGGTGAACCATACGGTATTTGGATTGAGAGCAGGATAAATGAATATACCGTTGTAAAAGTGCTTCTTCCCATTCAGGGAGAAGGAAAAAAGCAGTGATCAGAAAGAGAAAAACTATAGAATGGAAACAAAATATAAAGAATGTGATGTGTGAAAATCAAAGTGCGGATGATATGATACAGATACATAAAGAAGGAGGTATAAAGAAATGAAAAAGCGTATGAAACAACGTATGAAACAACTTACAAGCCTGGCAGCAGCGGTGGTTCTGGTAACGGGACTGTTATCCGGATGCGGAAATCAGACAACAGAGGAAGAAACCACGAAGGCTATCAATACAGCAGACAGCGTTTCTACTGAGAACCAGAGTGATGAGGGGGCGGAGGCTTATAAAGAGCTGCCTTCGGATTATAAAGGCACACTGACTATGTGGGGGTGGGATGATAATTATTATAAAACAATGACAGCGGCATTTCAGAAAAAATATCCCAATGTAACCTTCGAATATACACCGGTGGCAAACGGCGACCTGCTGCAAAAGTACCAGACAGCGCTGGCAACGGGTACGGAACTGCCGGATGTGGCATGGTCAATTGTAGATTCCAGAGCAAAGGTTTTTGAACTGGACATGTGGGAACCGTTGAACCAGGCACCTTATAATTTTGATATTCAGGAGGTATTTGATTACCTGCACCCTCTGATGGTGAACTCAAAAGGAGATGTGTGCGGCATAGAGCAATCCATATCCCCGGCGGGTATTGCATATCGGAAGGATCTGGCAAAACAATATCTTGGAACGGATGACCGGGAAGAATTAGAAAAAATGTTCCCTACCTG
This sequence comes from Robinsoniella sp. RHS, assembly GCF_001029355.1. Lineage (NCBI taxonomy): Bacteria > Bacillati > Bacillota > Clostridia > Lachnospirales > Lachnospiraceae > Robinsoniella > Robinsoniella sp. RHS. The sequence goes on along the minus strand of NZ_JNGB01000065.1, from coordinate 16,011 downwards.
GGAATCGTTTGTGGAAAAAGGGAAAGAAGTATATGAAAAAAGCGGCAATAAGGTCTATATGTGGCCGGGCATTGCAGATGCACAGCAGTTTATCCGTGAACAAAGCGGATTATCCTGGATTGACGGGAATACGATTAAAGCTACAGAGGCTCTGAAAAAATCACTGGATCTGGCATGTCAGTTCCGGGATAACAATGTAGTGGATAAACTGGAAGCATGGACACCTGCCTGGTACGCATCCTTTGGAGAAGGAAACCATATATTTGCAGGCTGTGCAACCTGGTCGGTTCCATTTACCATCGAGCCAAATGACCCGGACGGAAAGGGGGCAGATCATTGGGGGCTGATGAATGCTCCGGAGGGAAATATCAGCTGGGGCGGAACCACACTTGGAATATCAAAGAATTGTAAAGATAAAGCATTGGCATGGGAATTTGTGAAATTTGCCACCTTGTCTACGGAAGGTGCCGAGGCACTGAATTCCATGGGGAACCTCACCTCTGCAAAGAAACCATATGAAGAAAAGCCAGAATTAAAGTCTTATAAGAGTGAATGGTTCGGCGATCAGGATCTGGGTAAAATGTTCCTGGAAGAAATCGTTCCGGATATCAAGGTAAGACCGATGAATCTGGATGATAATGTGATTCATGAGACGTTAAACCTGATCACTACAAGTTTAAATAATGACAGAAGCATGACATCGGATCAGGCATTAGAACAGTTAAAAGAGGAACTGTCCATGAAATTGCCGGACTACACCATTGAATAAATGGTTAAACAGGAAAAGGCTGTGGATGATATTCATGGCCTTTTCCGGAAAGAGAGGTTGGCAATGAAGAAAAAAAGAAATACTCTGACCAAATGGCCCTATCTGTTTTTGTTTCCATACTTTGCATTTTACTTTCTGTTTTTTATCTTTCCGACGATCTACTCGTTTATCATAAGTTTTACCGACTGGGATAGTATCGCGGGGGTGACACAGCGTAAATTTGTGGGATTTTTGAACTACATCAGATTGTTTACAAAAGATAAAATTTTCTTTAAATCACTGGGTAATACGTTTTTCTTTATGATTATTTATATTCCTCTTCTGATATTAGGGGGACTGCTGTTAGCAGTGTTATTGTATAAATTAAAGAAAACCAGCCGGTTGTTTCAAACAATCAATGTACTGCCCTATATTACCACACCGGTTGCTATTGGTATTATTTTTTCCTTTATGTTTGACTGGTCCACCGGGATTGTCAATAATCTGTTAATCAAGCTGGGGGTCCTAATCGAGGGAATTAACTGGCTGGGTGACGGAGCTACTGCCAGGATCATTGTTATATTTTTGATTGTGTGGAAGAATCTGGGGTACTATCTGCTGATCTATCTGGCGGGGCTGTCCACAATTCCGGAAGATATTTCGGAAGCAGCCATGGTGGATGGGGCGAATAAAGTACAGATTTTCTGGAGAATTACATTTCCTTATCTGAAGCCGATTACTATTTTTTTGACGCTTACAAGCATCATCAGTGGTTTTCAGCTGTTTGACGAACCCTATCTGCTGTTCAGCAATATTAACAGTTCCGTTGGCGGACCGGAACGTTCCTGCCTGACCAGCATGATGTACTTTTTTGACCAGACATTTAAGAGTTCCACCAAACTGGGGTATGGTGCGGCAGTTTCCTATGGTATCTTTATCGTGGTTCTCATTGTCAGTCTCATTGTATCCCGTGTGATTAACAGGAAGGAGGAGAGCAGATGAATAAACCGGTACGTTTTATCAAGAAATTTTTCTATGTGATTCCCCTTGCCATCGTCAGTATAATTTCGGTTATCCCGTTTTACTTTATTATTTCCATGGCTACTCACAGCACAAATGAGATTTACAAAGGAGAGATCTATACATTCGGATCAAAACTGGTGGAAAATATCAGTACCATAGTGCAGGGCGGATTTTTGCAGTATTACTGGAACAGCATTTATACCGCACTGTTTTCCGGGATACTGTGCGTATTTATCAGTGCACTTGCAGCGTATGCCCTGACGGTGTACCACTTTAAGGGTAGAAGCTTTTGCAGTTCATTTATAGTGGCAAGCATGATGATACCTTCCCAGATCAGCTTAATCGGATATAGTATTGAAATGAAAAATATGGGACTGGTTAATTCACATATTCCCCTGATATTAATATGGGGAGCCAGTGCTTATGGGGTCTTCTTCATGGTGCAGTATATGCAGAATTCTCTGCCGAAAGAGTTAATTGAAAGTGCACGCATTGACGGGTCCAATGAATTCCGAACGTTTATCAGTATCGGTATTCCTATGATTAAGCCGGCAGTGGGAACTTTGTTTATGCTGGTATTCCTGTGGTCCTGGAATAATTTTCTGATGCCAAGCACGCTGATTACGAAAAGTTCCAAGTTTACAATACCAATCGGAATTCAGACGCTGGCTACGGCATATACACAGGATTGGGGGGCGAGAGGGGCGGCACTTACCATTGCAGTGGTGCCAATCCTGATTATATTTGCAATCGGTTCTAAATATTTTATAAAAGGACTTTCCGCGGGAGCGGTGAAAGGATAAGGAGGAAGAAATGCATTACAGAATTGATATTAGCCATAACAGAGAGAAAGAGATTTATGCTCTATCCAATCATTTCGGGGGGACCAGTCCCAATAAGGATGAACTTTCCTTTACCAATTACTATATGGAAATAAACCATAAGCCTTTTTTTGGAATAAGCGGGGAATTTCACTTTTCCAGATGCAGTGATATTTACTGGGAGGATGAAATCCTTAAGATGAAAATGGGTGGCATAAATGTGATCTCTACATACATTTTCTGGATACACCATGAAGAACAGGAAGGAAAATTTTGCTTTGCAGGAAGAAGAGATTTAAGGAAATTTATTCTGCTTTGCAAAAAGCATGGGATGTATGTCATTGTACGGATTGGGCCTTTTGATCATGGAGAAGTCAGAAACGGAGGATTTCCAGACTGGCTGTATGGGAAGCCTTTTGAAGCAAGAATGCTGAATGAAGGATTTTTATATTATACAAAGCGGCTGTATGACAGACTGGCAAAGGAGATGGAAGGGCTTTATTACAAAGATCAGGGACCCATTATTGCAGCTCAGATTGACAATGAATATGAACATTCTTCAGCGCCGTGGGAAATCACAACCGGAGTTTCAAATGAGTGGGTATTTGCAGGAAATGAAGGGGATGCATATATGCTGGAATTAAAAAAGATGGCACAGGAGTCTGGGATTATCGTGCCTTTCTATACCTGCACCGCATGGGGAGGTGCTGCAGCACCAAGTAAAGAGATGATGCCTCTTTGGGGAGGGTATGCTTACCGTCCATGGATCTTTTATTCCCATAAGGGAGAGCACCCGGCTACCGGGGAATATATTTACCGGGATCATCATAACAATGAGATTCCAAAGACCTATAATTTTGAACCTGGGTATCCGCCTGAATCCGTGCCCTATGCCTGTTGTGAAATGGGCGGGGGCATGACCTGTTCCTATCACTACCGTTTTTTGCTTCCTTATGAAAGTGTGGATGCCATGGCAAATATTAAGATGGCTTCTGGGTGTAATTTTCTGGGATACTATATGTATAAAGGAGGCACAAATCCCAAGGGAGAACAGGGGGGATTTCTGAATGAAAGCCAGATGCCCAAATTATCGTATGATTATCAGGCGGCATTAGGCGAGTTTGGACAGATCCGGGATTCCTATAAACGGTTGAAACTGCTGCATTTATTTGCCAGCAGTTTTGAGTCTGACTTATGTACGATGCAGACGGCGCTTCCCGGCGGTGCGGAACAAATAGCACCGGAAGATACCGATACACTGCGGTTTGCGGTGCGTTATAACAAAAACGGCGGTTTTTTATTTATCAATAACTTTCAGGATCATGTAGAAACGAAAGTAAAAACAGAGGAGTGTGTGACCATCATTACGAAAGGGGGAGAAATTACATTTAAGTCACTTTCCCTGGCTGCCGGTGAAAACTGCATATTGCCATTTCATATGCAGATGGAAGGCAGAATCCTGAAATATGCCACAGTTCAGCCAATTACAAAACTATGTCTGGATGGAGCATATTATTATTTCTTTTTCACACCGGAAGGAATGGAAGGTAAATATGTATGGGAAAATGGTGAAGAGATTAAAATACCAGGGCAGCCCATTCATTCATACCGTTTAGAAGAGGATGAAAAGGTTATTCATCTGGTTACGTTATCAAGAAAGATGGCGATGGACTTTTATAAAGCTAACCAAAATGGAAATGACATGGTTTTAATTACAGATATGGCGGTACTGCAAGATGAATATGGCATCCGTTTTGAAACCGGGAATTGTGAAAACCGCATCCTGGCTATGCCGGACGGGATATTGGAAAATATAGAAAAGACTGGAAAAACAGTTGTCCAAAGTAAATATCCGCTTTTTACGGAATACAGGTACCGGGTGGAAGAGAAGCCGCCGGTTAAGCTATTGGCAAAGCAGACAGGACCAACCAGATACTGTATAGATCTGCCGGGAAATTTAATGGAAAGTGTTAAAGACGCCATATTAAAAATAGATTATACAGGTGATATCGGGCAGGCATTTATAAATGGAGAGATGATTTCGGATAACTTTTGCAGCGGGGGTATCTGGGAAATCGGACTGAAAGAATTTGCAGACAGTTTAAAAGAACATCCCTTAACAATTTATATAACTCCGATCAAGAAAGGGGTTCATGTGAATGTAGAATCCGCAATGGCTGCCAGAATGGAGCAGGTAGATGGAATAACCGGAATGCTCCATAATGTATCCATTGCGTGGGTTTATGGAAAGGATTGTAATTTTCATAGAAACACATTCTAATATGTGCTTATTATCTGCAAGTAACATAATATAAACTGAAAAGGGCAATGTTGCTACCGTCATATCGAAAGATATGTCGCGTGTCGGACGCGACTACCTGCAAACAGGCTTTTACACCGAAGTCTTTTTCCGGAAAAAGGGCATCTGCTTCATCGCCGGCGGCTGAACGGAGAGTATGTTTTGCTGAAAAATGACACCGCCGAAGTTGAGAAAATCCTCAGGAATGTTTATGACATTATGAGTGAGGAAACCCGCCGAGAGCAGCCCAAAAGGGTGCAAGATATGGAGATGTAACAGGCGGGGCGGCGGGATGGGCAATCGTCTATCCCGCCGCCTTGTTTTTAATTGGGATTCTGTATCTAAAGTCTACTAAATCGTGAGTATCATATTTACATTCTCACCCTCTGGATAATCACCATTCCCCCATGTTTCCAGATACTTTCCATAATAATCCGAAGGCTCGAAAGTGTTCGTAACAACAAAGCCACATTTTTCATATGCCTTTATCGCCCGTTTGTTCTTCAACCACGGTCGGATGATGAATGTTTCAATACTGTAATCCCTGCACAAGCTGTCTATAAGCAGCTTCATCGCATTTGAACCTATACCGCGACCTGTATATTCAATGGAACGCAGCCACATATCCAATTCCATATTAGTGATTTTTCCATCATTAAAGGTATGGGAAATTGTGCCGACGATTTTATCCTCCCAAACAATCAGAAGATACTTGCTCAGTCCGGGTGTATTCCCAAAAAAATGTGGTTCTTCATCACGAATTTCAGACCAGCAAAAGTGATCCTTGTCGTCAAACATGGCCTGCCAAATAGCATCTTCTTCAAAGGCCATGCCGTAAATCAACTCCCGATCTGCTTCTTCGGCGTAATATAGTTTAATCTTATTGTTCCCAGCATATATTGTTCTTTCCATATCAACCCATCCTCATGTTGGCATTCTATCTTGCACCTGAATTAAATTATACTACATGCAACTGTCCAAAGCAATGAGCAATACCCGACCATTCCGACCATCCAACCGGTCAAGGGACGAGTAGTAATTTTTCGCAAAGAAAGCGAAAAAGTCTCCACTCTTAAACCCTTGACCGGCTGGATTTTTGCCGTGACATTTCGTTTGCTTCATTATACGGCAAAACCGTCTGCACTATTGCGGCGGTTATTGTTAGCTTTACGGTGGCTCTGTCCCCGCACCCCCGACCTCTACAAAGAACAGAATGAAAAACCTGTTTACTGGAAGATTTGGATACGGTATGGAAAGAACAGGCAAGTGAGTGGAATGAGCGCTTAAATTTGTATATCCAGTGAAATGATAATGGCAGAACTGCTGATTCTGTGGTCATCAGCAGTTCTGCCATTCATATCCAATTATATGTTTCAGATTCTATTATCTAAGCGCGTACCTTACCACGAATTCCAAATTCCTTTGAAGGCGGCGAAACAGGCAGGATATTCTGGTACCGGCAGATACTTAAAAGTATTCCGATAAGTATATAGGTAATCACTGTCCCGGTACCGGCGTAGGAGAGGAACGGACAGTTGGTGTCTGTGAACATAAGTCCCAGATTGTTTAAAAAATAAAGAATTACCTGCAATAAGAATATAGTGGAGCATGCCATGCCCATTATCATGCCCAGTTGATTTTTTTGTCTGAGAGAAATCCTTAAAAAGCGGCAGAACACATAAATCACTGCTTTTCAAGGTCTGTTGCACAAGGTGATGATTGATTTGTGGGGGCACGGGATGAAGTGGAAAAAGAAAAGTGATAGACAATGAGGTAACAGAATCTCAAGTGAGAAATTACATACAATAAGATGAAATAAATAAATATATAAAAGTCACAAAAAATAAAAATAAAGCTTGAACTTTAGAAAAAACTGTTATATAATGAAAAAAAGAAATACATAGATACATTTCATTGAACAACACTTTTTTCTAAAGTTCTTAAAATTCATTTTATATCTGGTACATATTCTGTACAATTTCCCTTTAGAATTGTTATATCATTTTTGTGTCTTTGTATTCTGAATGAGAAGGAGGAATCTATGACTCAAGAAAGAGATATTGCAGCAAAGATATTTTTTGCTAAGCCGGAGCATTTTGCAGATCTGTATAATGGTGCCTGCTTTAAGGGCGAGCAGATTTTAAATCTGGACGATTTAACCCCTCTGGATTCTGTACAGGAATGCTTACCTGGCAGTCAGAGCTTTAGTAAAAAAGCCGTACGAAGGAACCGGGATGTAGTCAAAATGACTGCGTTGGGTGCTAAATTTTTTAATTCTGGCATGTGAAAACCAGGAGCATGTACATTATGCAATGGTAATTCGGAATATGCTGTATGACGCTATGAATTACGCAGAACAGGTACAACAGATAAAACGTAAATATAAAATCGCCGGGGATTATGGTAATTCAGATGAATTCTTATCTGGAATGAAAAAGCAGGATAAGCTTCTGCCGGTTATTACATTGGTTGTATATTTTGGAGCAAAGCCCTGGGATGGCTGTCTGGATTTGCACAGTATGCTGGATATACCAGCAGAAATGGAGACATTCCGTCAATATCTGCCGAATTATAAGATACAAGTTCTGGATGTAAAGAGGATAGATCATCTGGAATATTTTCAAACGGATTTAAGAGAAGTATTCGGAGTTATTAAATATGCAGAAGATAAGAATATGATGAAAGCACATGTGAAGAAGCACCAGGACAGATATAGCAGATTGATGAAAGAAACAATAGAAGTTATTTTCATCATGCTGGGTGAAAAAGAAAAGATGTCAGAGATCATAGAACAGGCACAGATAGATAATAAGGAGGAATATGATATGTGTAAAGCATTTGAAGATATGAGAAGTGAAGGAAGAATGGAAGGCGAAGAATTATTTGCCAGATTAACATTAAATTTAATAAATGATAATCGAACCGTAGAATTAAAAAAAGCGGTAACAGATAAGGGTTCCAGAGAAAATCTGTATCAGGAGTATTGTCTGGTGTAACTGTAGTTTTTTTAATCTTATCTTGTGATTTTATGAATACATGATAGCGATATCTCACATGGATGCCATGCATTCTTAATTTTTTCGCCATGCATCCTTAATTTTTTTCACCTTGACATGCTATACTGAATATGTTAGATTATTAGAAATCGATTTGCACTGCATTACATTCTAATAAAAAAGAATGCGAGATCAACAGTACAAACTGAGCAGGCGATAAACCATCTAATGCCGCCCGAGTAAATAGGCCACTATAACACCTGACGCAGACATCAGGCACTATATCGGCATATTTACAACCGGTGGCACTGGTTTGTGGGGCCGGGCCGCTAAGCGGCAGCAGATGGGTATGAAACACATCTGTGGGACAGTAGTATGTTCCGCAGGTGTGTTTTTTTTGTTTTCCGAACAGAACAGCGCATCTTATGAATGAGTCTGAGCATGGTCGGTTAACATTTAGAATAGGGGTGAAGAAAATGAAATCAAATCAACAAATTGCAACGAAAGTATCAATTGTCACCATTATAGGAAATATAGTTTTGTCTCTGTTTAAGCTCTATGCAGGTATATTTGCAAAATCAGGAGCAATGATTTCTGATGCAGTTCATTCTGCTTCGGATGTATTTAGTACATTAATTGTAATTCTCGGTGTTAAGATGGCAAGCAAAGAATCGGATAAAGAACATCCGTATGGCCATGAACGAATGGAATGTGTGGCTGCCCTGGTACTTGCTATTGTACTGGGGATTACCGGGCTTGGAATCGGATACAGCGGGATACGGAAAATATTCTCCGGGGATACGGAGTCCCTGGCGATTCCGGGAATGCTGGCGCTTGTGGCAGCGATTATTTCGATTGTGACCAAAGAAGCCATGTATTGGTATACCAGAGCGGCGGCAAAAAAAATTAATTCCGGAGCGTTAATGGCGGATGCGTGGCATCATCGTTCCGATGCTCTGTCATCGATTGGAAGTATGATAGGTATTCTGGGGGCAAGACTTGGGCTTCCTGTTTTTGATCCCATTGCCAGTGTGGTAATCTGCATTTTTATCCTAAAGGCAGCATTTGATGTATTTAAAGATGCCATTGATAAAATGATGGATAAAGCCTGTGAAGATGAAGTCGTTGATGAGATGCGTAAGGTAATCAGCCGGCAGGAAGGTGTTATGGGAATTGACCAAATTAAAACAAGATTATTTGCAGATAAAATCTATGTAGATATTGAAATTCAGGCAGATGGGGAAGAAACACTCACTGAGGCCCACTCTATAGCACAGAGGACCCATGATGAGATAGAAGGTACTTTTCCTAGTGTGAAGCACTGTATGGTGCATGTGAATCCGGTAAGAAAAGCATAAGGACGTATGAGCGATTTTAAATAGAATACATAAGAATAGAACAGAAAATAAAAAGAAACCTTTCAGGAATTATGGAATGCTGTGAGGTTTCTTTTTTCTTAATTATTGTCTGTGAATGAATTTCAGACAAGGTGCTTAACTTTATGCCCTTGTAAGATTCTTTACCCATTTATAACTGTTTACCCGGATAAAAGCAATGACACATTTAAATATCTGATCTGAATTCAGACAGCATACGACGATAATCGGTGACCATCGGAAATAAAAGGCAGCAAGGAAGGAGATGGGAATGACAATCAACCAGATACTGATGATGTCATTAATCATGGCAAACCTTGTATCGCCGCCGCCACGGATTAAGCCTGTCAGGACAGGCATCTGGTATGCGGTGCCGATGCAGGTCACACATAATATGGTTAAAAATGCATTTGCCAGGTATTTGGTTTCTTCAGATAAAGCGTAAAGTCCCAGAATCGGAGTTTTTAACAGGAATAAGGAAAGGCTGGTTAAAAGGCCGATACAGAGGAACATTAATTGTAAGGTTCGGGTATATTCTTTTACCTTGTGCATATCTCCGCAGCCGATTGTCTTGCCGATTACAATTGTGGCGCAGGAGGAAGCACCTACCGATGCCACTTTCAGAATCAGGAACAAGGTAGAGGCGACACTGTTGGCTGCAATGGCATTGGACTGCAGATGTCCCAGAATTACGGTCTGCATGGCTGTGGATAACCCCCACATTCCTGCCACAATAATTACCGGATAACATACATGGATATAGTCGTGAAGCAGAGTACGGTCGCAGTGCAGAAAATCCCTGAGTTTTAAATGCAATTTCTGATCTTTTTTATATAGGTAGAAACAGACGATAAGCAATTCGCTGATTCGCGCAGCCAGTGTGCCGATTGCAGCTCCTTTTGCTCCCATTTCCGGAAAACCAAAATGTCCGTAGATCAGAGTATAATTGATACAGCAATTTATTACCAGAGCGCTGATTGATATATAGAAAGCAATCTTAACGCTTTCCACACTTCGAAGGGAGGCCAGAAGTACAGTTGTAATCGCAAATATAATATAGGTAAAACGAATAATGGATAAGTATTCCATTCCTGCAGCGATAATTGCTTCGTCGTTGGTAAATAAGCTCAATACACCATGAGGTAAGAGGCTGACTGTAATAAACAAAAGAACGGCAAAAAGCAAAGCCGCCCGCAGGGCAATAGTAGCGAGCTTACGAATAGGTTCAATTCGCCGCTGCCCCCAATATTGACTTCCCAATACCACCAGGCTGTCACCACATCCATTCATCAGCTGCTGAAGCACAAACTGTATCTGATTCACTGCTGCAACGCCGGATAAAGCTGTTTCATTATAGGCACCAAGCATAATATTATCAGCCAGATTGACACTTAAAACAATAACATTCTGAAGGACCAGAATCCAATACAGAGAGAAAAAATTATGATAAAAACTGCGATCCTTAGTAAACATAAAGAGCCTCCTGAATGTATTTATTTAAATAGAAAAATGTATAAATAATCTAGTTGTCAGGGATATTCTAGCATAGTAGGTTTGGGAAGTCTATAGGGGAATTGGTATGCGTGGGTAAATACTAAACCCAATATATTTTTGTAACTTATCAATATCTCCTACAAAATTATGAATTCCTTTCATAGTAAAAATTTCCTACGTTGATATAGTATTTTTATAGAGATTTATATGATAAAATAAGCTCGTTATTTTAACAAACGAAATTTACTATGTTTTCACATAAAGGAGAGTCTTAATGCAGTATAAAATCTTGGCAGTTGATGATGAAATACATATTTTAAAGTTATTAAAGGATTATTTTAATATGCAGGGATATCTGGTCTATACGGCCTGCGGCGGGAGTGAGGCTCTGGAAAAAATAGAGATACAGCCGGATATCATTCTGCTGGATATTAATATGCCGGATATGAATGGGCTGGATGTGTGTAAAAAAATCAGAGATCATGTCGCTTGTCCGATTTTGTTTTTGACGGCAAAGGTGGAAGAAAGGGACCGTATTAACGGGTTGATGATCGGAGGGGATGATTATATATTAAAACCCTTTAGTATAGAAGAATTAGGGGCAAGGGTGGCTGCACATTTGAGGAGGGAACACAGGAGCGGTGCAAAGGAAACCTTGAAGTTTACAGATGATCTGCTTATCAATTATACGGAGCGGAGTATTTATTATCAGAATAAAGAAATTACCCTAACGAAAACTGAATTCGATATTATAGAACTGCTTTCCATGAACCGGGGGCAGATTTTCAGTAAAGAGACGATCTATGAGCGCATCCGGGGCTTTGACGGGGAAAGTGACAGCAATATTATTGCGGAACACATTCGCAGAATACGTTTGAAAATCGGGAAATATGCAGACAAGACCTATGTAGAAACTGTTTGGGGAGTGGGTTATAAATGGATTGGATAGATGAACTGGTATTTAAATTTAAGAAAAAGATGCTGGATATTTCCCTGAAAAGGGCAATGGCAACGTACCTGCTGATTGCCATTGGAGCGGTTTTAATACTTTTTGCAGTCAGTACGGCGGTCGGCGAAAAATGGAGTACGCTGCTAAGTATACGATATTTTGGAAATACCTATGGGATTACAACAAATCTGGTATGGACAGAGGTTAAAATGACACTGCCGGATCAGATTCTGACTTTTGCGGTGATCTTTTTACAGTCATTCAGTATTGTTGTTTATAGTATAGGTGCAGTTATTGTTACCTCCTATTTATTTTATAAGAATAAGCTGGCGGAACCGATTGAGTTATTAAAGCGGCAGGTAAAGCATATTGGAGACAATGAACTGGGGTACGAGTGCGTCTATGAGGGGAAGGATGAACTGGGAGAGGTGTGCAGTGCATTTGAGCAGATGCGCATAACGCTGATAGAAAATAATAAAAGAATGTGGAATATGATGGAGGAGCAGCGTCGCTTGAACGCAGCGTTTGCACATGATCTTCGGACTCCCCTTACAGTTATCCATGGATATGCGGATTTTTTAAGTAAATATTACCCTACCGGTAAAATTACGGAGGAGCAGATGATGGAAAATTTTAATTTAATCAATGCACAGGCAATGCGTCTGATGAATTTTACCAATACCATGAAGGAAGTGGGCAGCCTGGAGGCTCTGGAATTAAACAGAAAAAATATAACAGGGGAAACACTGTTTAAAAGGGCATCAGGGATTGCACAGATTATGGAAGAAATGGGAGAAATAAAAGTTACCTGTGAGTCTGCACTTCCAACGGATTCTGACTGGTTTATGGATGAGATGATTTTTATGGAAATTCTTGAAAATATGCTGTCCAATGCTATGCGGTATGCCAAATCAAAAGTTGTTATTACCCTGGAAAGCGGTGAAGATTATGGGGAGTTGTACCTCTATGTTCAGGATGACGGGGAAGGATTTTCCAAGGAAGGACTTAAAATGGCAGACCGGCCATATTACAGTGACCAAAAGGGGAAGGATGATGGCACACATTATGGAATCGGTCTGTTTATCTGTAAATTTTTATGTGAAAAACATGGCGGGAGCCTGGACCTGGCAAACAGCATAGATGGGGGAGCAATTATTTGTGCAATTTTTGGTGTGAAATAGGAAAAGTGTAGATATTTAGTCCGTATGATAAAAACCACAAAGGAATAGCAGAGAGGAGAATAAAAATGTCTACAGAAATCATAATCGAAAATCTGGATAAAAATTATGGCAAAAAACAGGCGTTAAAAAATATCAATCTTAAGATTGAAAGTGGAATGTTTGGGTTGCTTGGCCCTAACGGAGCAGGAAAGACCACACTTATGAAAGTCCTTGCCACACTGCTTAAAAAAAATGCAGGAGAAGTAACGGTGTGTCAGGTTCCCATCGGGAAGGCGGAGGAAATAAGGAAAATGATCGGTTATCTGCCACAGGATTTTAACATGTATGGAAATATGACTGCTTATGAAGCGATGGATTATTTAGGGGTCTTGTCCGGAATGAGCAGATCCCGCCGCCAGGAGCGTATTGGGATCCTGCTTGAAAAGGTAAATCTGCAGGAGGAAAGAAAAACGAAGGTACGGGCCATGTCAGGCGGAATGCGCAGAAGACTGGGGATAGCGCAGGCTATTCTCCATGATCCAAAAGTATTGATTGTGGATGAGCCTACGGCAGGGCTGGATCCGGAAGAACGGGTGCGTTTTCGGAATTTGCTCTGCGAGCTTGCAGAAGAACGCATCGTAATTTTATCTACGCATATTGTTGGGGATATTGAGGCAACCTGTGAGGATATTGCAATCCTGAACCACGGCAGAATTCTGTATAAAGGAACTGTGGAACAGCTTCTTCACGAAGCAGACCAGAAAATCTATACAGCTGAGATTTCCAAAAAAGAACTTTCGGGTATGAAAGAAAAATATGTTGTTACCAGCATGATGACAATAGGGAATCATCTGAATGTAAAATTTGTTTCGGAAGAAAAACCATTTTCCGGAGCTGTCCCCTGTGAGCCAAACGTCGAGGATGCATATATGTATCTGATGCAGAAGGAAAGAGGTGACAGGTGATGTTTCTGAGTTTGTTAGGAAAGGAATGCAAACAGATATTTAAGAGCCTAATCTTTTACCTGTACCTGATTATACTTGCCGTGTTTGTTACTTCGCAGATGGAGGAATTTTCAATTATTACAAAGCCTCAGCCTGGACAGGAGTCTTATGGAATGAAAGAGAGCAGCGACCCTAAAGAGATTATGGAGGCGACAACAGGCAAACTAATGCGGGATTGGTATAACAATTCTTATGCTGCTTATCCTATCGGATTTTATAAATCAGTATCCCTGGATAAAGAAGATTATAACCGTGTAGCAGAGATACTGGAAGAAGTGACGGGAAAGACAGAAGAAGATTTAGTACGTGATTTACAAGCAGACAGTCCAAATTCTTCTAACCAAACGCAGCAGGGAACCATCATGCCGCCGATGTCCGGGCGTACAGTAATATCAGATACCATTACTTATGAGCAGTTTGAACAGTTAATGAAAGAAGTGGATTCTATTCTGGGGGCTAACGGATCTTCCTATTATGCACCTGAGAAGATGTCCCGCAATGCAATGGTTCCAATGAATTATGAAGAGGCTCTGATTGAGTATCAGCAGATAATTGATGTGGATCATGTGACCGGTGCATTTGCCCGGATATTCTGTGACTATATGGTGTTGATGCTGGCGATACTTCCGGTATTTCTGGCTGTAACAAGGGGAATACGGGATAAGCGTGCAGGTGCCAGTGGACTCATATATTCCAGAAAAGCATCTTCTGTATCAATTGTACTTTCCCGCTATCTGGCAACACTGATTATGAGCATGATACCAGTGGTTATTTTAAGCATTTCACCTATGATGGAAGGAATTTACTATGCAAGAACACTGGGAGTATCTGCAGACGTATTCTCATATATGAAATACATTTTGGGATGGCTTTTTCCTACGGCAATGATGGTAGTTTCCATTGGGTTTTTCTTTACTGAACTCACGGACAGCGCTCTGGGGATACTGATCCAGGGAATCTGGTGGTTCATTGATATAAATAGTGCAGTAAAAAATGGACTTGTAGGAGGATTTGGTTTACATTTGGCACCAAGATGGAATACGGTGGGAGAGGGTGAGAAATTTTTAGAAGAGTACCTGGGGCTGTTAACCAACCGTATCTTTTTTACCGTGTTGGCAGTAGTCTTATTAATAGCAACCATATTTATTTATGAATGGAAAAGAAAGGGGATCTGGAAATTCAATGGAATTGTATATCGCAGTGGGAAAAGCAAATCTGAAGCATAATTTTCTGCCCCATCTTTTGATTGCCTTATGTTTTAGCCTGTTAGCTCCGGTTTTGATGGGGATGAAAGGATTGGATTCTGGCCAGGTAGCACAGACGCTGGAAATGTATGTACAGTTAGCGGGCATTATTCTGTTAGTTCCGATTTTTATTCCTGACCAGGATAAGAACATCCGGGATCTTGCTAAGAGTAAATATATGCCTGAGGTCAAAGTACATCTGATACGGCTGACGGAG
The DNA here is from genome assembly GCF_001029355.1 of Robinsoniella sp. RHS. Classification (NCBI taxonomy): domain Bacteria; kingdom Bacillati; phylum Bacillota; class Clostridia; order Lachnospirales; family Lachnospiraceae; genus Robinsoniella; species Robinsoniella sp. RHS. Next base: position 680 of record NZ_JNGB01000065.1, on the reverse strand, counting down.
TCCCTGTTGGCATTGTTTGTGGTATTGGGGGCATTTATCATCATTTTGTATTCCAATAATCCGGTGTTTTCTCCGATTCAGTATTACTTTGGAGTCATGGGAGGCGCTGTCTTTTTAGGCGGGCTTGGAATATTTGCATACAGTTTATCTGATAATGTAGCAATCGCTTATATGGCTCCAATGGTATATTATGTATGTAATTATTCCGGAGATAAATATTTTCAGAAATTCTTTCTGTTCTCCATGGCAAGAGGCAGTTTTGAGGAGAAGATTGTTTTAGGTGCGGCAGGTATCGTATTGATTGGTGTTGGTATTTTATACAGGCAGAGAAGAAGGTAGGTAAAATATTAATCGTTGAAAAGAAGAGCTGGCCCGTAACAGGCAGATGACGGCATGGACCTATGAGGTATGCGTCATCTGCCTGTTTTCTTAATCAGTATCCCCATTACTACATCCAAGAAACTATTGACATCCTTTTGAATAACCGCTATATTCATATTATAAGAATCATTAAGAATATAAAGATTTAGCATATAATAAATCAGCAGCCGCAGCAGACGGCAGAAAGGTGAATATTTTGGATTTACGCAAGGAAAAGATGAAGGTTTTAAAGCAGTATTTTGGATACGATGAGTTCCGTGAAGGACAGGAAACTCTGATTGACAGTATTTTGTCAGGAC